>JANWHJ010000028.1 GCA_025450475.1 Nitrososphaera sp. | reverse complement strand
CTCGGCTTGCAGCCTGGGAATGTCCCTCTTGGCCTTCTTGTTGTGCATTCGGAGCTGCACCTTGTGTATCTTGTAGCTCAAATCTCTAAGCCGCTTTTTTCTAATGTGACGGTTAGGGTCCACCAAGCCAAATTCTGATCCTTCTTGTAACAATATAAGCATTAGCGAATTTACAAATCCGTTCATGCAAAAAAAACGACGCGCGATTGCTTTCTTACTGCTAATTATCATCGAAAAGTGTTCTATCGACAATTGTGGCACTCGTGCAGCGGTCCTTATATTCCCCTATTGTTACAATACCTTGAAGCGTGACCTACAAGATCACTGTCAAGATTAACGAAAAAAATCTTACAAACGAGGCAATACAGCAAGCTGCGAGCTACATCAGCGGGGCGCTGGACAGCATGCAGATTGCTCACACGATTGAATGCCATAACGACAAGATCGTGCTTTCAAGAGTGAGCAAGCCTCCAGTGATCTCAGAATAAAAAAAGATATCCCGCCATTAGGGAACCAACACCGCGCGGGCCTCTACCTCAGACTTTTTGAGCCTTGCCAAAACATCATTTGCCTCAGACAGTCTATGCGTTTCAACGATCACCTTTAGGCCGGTGCTGCTTGCCAGCTTTACCAGGTCAGCCATGTCTTTCCTCGTTCCAATGACGCTCCCCTTTACTATTTTTTCTTCAAACGTTGGGAAGTCGACCACGTTGCCTAGCACGCCAAGAACGATGACTCCGCCTTTTTTGACCGATCTGATAGCAGCGTCTATCACCTTGTCTGATGGCGCAAAGACGATCGCACTATCAAGAAGACCTTCTTCTTTTTTCAGGTTCTTCAGGAACTGCACTTGCGAGCCCTGATATACGATCGCGCTGTCTGCCCCAAGCTTTTTGGATAGATCTAGATGCTTCTTAGTCCTTGAGACTGCCACCACCCTTGAGCCCTGCATCTTGGCCAGCTGTATCGCCAGATGGCCCACGCCGCCTATGCCAAATATACCAACTGTCCTGCCAGCCCCCGATCCGCTAGCCTTGACGGCCTTGTATGCGGTTATGCCGGGGCAAAAGAGAGGCGCGGCGTGCTCTGAATCAATAGTATCCGGAATTGGTGTTACGAACTCTTCGACTGCAGATATGTACTCGGCGTAGCCGCCCTGCACCGACTCGCCGGTAATCTCGGCGCTTTCGCATAAGTTTTCCCGCCGTGCCAAGCAGTATTCGCATTGAAGACACGCGCTGAATAGTGGTTGGATTCCAACCCTGTCGCCTACCCTGATCTTTTTCACGCCGCTAGCGACCAGTTTGACGACACCCACGACTTCGTGGCCGGGCACCAACGGGAGGCTAGAAGGCGACCCATATTTTTTCCAGTCACCTTCGATAAGGTGTAGGTTTGACCGGCAGACGCCACACGCCTCTATCTCTAGCAAGAGCCCGTTCTTGACCTTTATCGTCGGCTTGTCAATGGGCGTCAACTTTAGCGGTCGGCTCTCTATCGGCGCAAGCTTGCTCAGTACCATCGCCCGCATCTTTTCTACCATGGTGATTATCGCCGGTTACCTAGATTTATTTTCATTGTGCAGCAAAGCAGGTATGCAATCAAGGTTCCGGCATTTTCGACTTTTCTGTTCGTTATGAGCTGGCGCAATTTGGCTGCCGTCACTGTCGTCATGCTGATCTGCTCGCCGCTGTCATGCCTTGTCGCGGTATTCTTTGCCAGACCTGACGCTTTGAAAACATGTACGGTCTGTTTCGTCCGCCTCACGGACGGGTGGTAGCTGTAAACATATTCGATTTTTTTCGCAGCATAACCAGTCTCTTCTTCAAGCTCTCTCTTGGCGGTGTCAAGCGGATCTTCGCCACTGTCAACGTGGCCTGCCGGGAACTCTAGCAGAACCTTCCCGATCGGATAGCGGTACTGCCTTATCATAAGAAGCTTTTCGCGGCCAAGAAAAGGCACGACTATGACCACGTCAGAAGCCAGATACCTGATATAGGTCAATATCTTTCCTTTTGGCGTCCTCACCTTGTCCTGGTACATGTCTATAAAGACGGTCTTGCCGTTAGTCGCCCTGAAGACCTCCTTGCTTTCAAGGCACTCCCAGCTCGATTTCTTCATCTGGTACGAGTACCGGAGAGGCTAATAATAAACCAAATCATAGAGCAGAATCGTGTAAAATTTTCATGTTCTGGCTCCAGAACAGGAACGTAACGATGGTGGCCGGGGAGCACCTTAAATCCTGGCTGGTTCCTAGATCGCTGTTCTCGATGAGCTACGACTCGAACAGCGAACTTGAGCGAAGGCTTTCGGGCAGGACGCTGCAGGTTTACCTTTACCTCCAAAAGAAAAGAGAGCCGTCAGGTATAAGGGAGGTTCAGCGCGAACTCGGTCTGTCGTCTCCTAGCGTTGCCGAATACCAGGCTGAAAAGCTGGTGGAGATGGGGCTTGCCGGGAGGGACAGCTATGGTAGGGTGTATGCCACCCGAAAAGTAAAGGTCAAAGCCATGGCGTCATACGTCAACCTGGGGCGTTTCACTGTGCCTCGCCTTGCGTTCTATGCCAGCATATTTACTGCAATTACCGCGTTCTATGTGATTTTCAATTTCAGTTCGTTGAGTATATACGGCGTCGTGGTGCCGGCCGGGGCTGCGGCGATTTTCTGGTTTGAAGCGTGGAAGCTGCGAAAGGATGGTCTGTTTGAAAAGGCGGCAAAAAAGCCTGGTGAAAAAGACTATTTCTGGGTCTCTCTAATGCCTGGGCTTGCCGCGCTAACGGTTTTCATTGCTGCCACCTTTTTCCTGTTCTACTATGTCGAGCCGAGCGGCTTGGTCGCGCCGACCACGGTATCTATCGATCCAAACAATTCTACATTCCCACCAAGTACGGGCAGTCCGGTGGTGGTGAATGACTTCAACGACCTGGCAATGCCGCGGCATCCTGGAGGCGCACCGTTGCTAGGCTTCTCGCCAATACATGTGACAGTACTGCTGTTTGGCGGAGCGCTTGTGGCAGGCTTTATCATTTTCCTGTTGGTCAGGTACCGAGATAACAGTACCGTTCTAACGCCAGAACGAGACTGGAACTAGCAGTTCGGAACGCAGGGTTATCAGAACAAGACAGATACAAAGCTGTATGGCTAGAAAATACGGTCGCGCCAACAAGATACTACAGAACACTTTGATGACTCTTGCACCGGTGGTCGTGGGAATTGCGGTGGGGTCATCGTATTTGACAGAGGCACTTGGGGGCGGCGGAGGCGGAAAGAGTGGCATCATTGAAGAATGCAACAAGGCCGTGTGTGGGGTAAAAATGACGGGTCTGACATTCTCGGCGGATACTCTGAAAATAAGACCGAATACCGTCGTAGTTTGGACAAATACGGACAAACTCTTTCACACGGTAACAAGTGGCAGTTACAAAGATGAGGAAAGGGGCGCGCGCTTTGATTCAGGTAATTCATCGCTGATAGCGGCAGGAGAAAAATGGGAGCACAAATTTACCACTGCTGGAACGTTTGATTATTTCTGCCGGCTGCACCCAAGGATGATGGGGCAGGTCGTTGTAGTTGGAGATCCTCTTCAAGAATTACCGCCAGCAGCTTTGATACTCGTAACAGGGTTCGCATCAGCCTCGGTGGTTGGAGCAATTTTGTTAAAGAAGAACAAGAAAAAGGATATGATATGATGTTCTACTGCCAGAACAGGGTAGAAGCAGAGGGTTCGAAACGCAGGATTATCATTGGTGGCTGCAATAATGCACACATGAAACAATTATTTGTGATGGCAATCGCAGCCGGCCTACTGGCTATAGCGTCGGCTCCGCAGTCGTTCGCGCAGTACGGTAGCGGCGCCGGGATGGCTTCGCAGGAGCAACTGCTAAGGTGCGACGAGCTTGGAATAGACAGGAACCAGTGCAACGACTCCACCATCCTCGCCAAGGAAAGGTTCCAGCATGCGAGGGAGACAACGTACGGGAATAGCCCCGAGGGCTCTGGAACACCGTACTTTAAAGGTGTTGAAACGTTTGGCGTTATCGGCATACTCGGTGCGCTCTTTGGCGGCATCGCGGGCGCGTTCTTCTTGATGGGCAGGAAAACAAGGCAAGTTTCTGCCTAACCTTTCCTGGTGGTGCTATGGCCTACTGCAACGGAATATGCGTCCACTATAGGTCCACCACACTGGAAGAGTCAAGGTTGCGCTATGCCTTTGGTGACAAGTGGTGTTGCTACTGCAGCATCTTTATGAAATGGGGTGGAAGAGAATGCCCCTGCTGCCGCACCCGGTTGAGGACGAGGGCGCTGAAACGGAACGCCAGCGTTGCTTATTGATGAGACCCTCGAGTACCATTCTATCTCATCATCCTTCACATCGACAGATAGGAAATTAGCACTGGTGCCGGATCGGCGTGCCCACGTGGGATCACTGTTATCGCAATCCTCTTGTTCATTGTTGGCGTCAGACACAACGGCCTAACACTTAAGAATTGGGCAGCAAACCTAGACTCTGAAAATGTCTCTCCGTATTGCTCAGGCCAAGTCACCAGATTTTGTAGGCAAGGAAGTAAAAATCAGGGGCTGGGTTTATCGGCTGCGCAAGCAAAAAGAGAATGCGTTTGTGCTCGTGCGTGACGACCGGGGCGGGGTGATACAATGCATTTTTCCAGCAACCAGTGTCGCCGGCCTGACGATCGAGTCATCAATCGAAGTTACTGGAGTTATCAGCCAGGACGCGAGGGCACCAGAGGGAGGCTATGAATTGAAGGGTAGAGAAGTCCGTACATACAACATAGCTGGCGCCGACTACCCAATAGGCGAGTACCAAAGTGACGAGCTTCTTCTCGACAAGCGGCATCTGTCTCTGCGCACGCGCAGGATGGTCGCGATTGCAAAGATAAGAGCGAGTGTGCTCGACCTTGGCCGGCGGTGGTTCGTGGATAACGGCTGGATGGAGGTGACCGCGCCCATAATAGTAAAGGGGGCTGTTGAAGGGGGATCGACGCTGTTCAAGCTGAAATATTTTGACCAAGAGGCATACCTGTCGCAGAGCGCGCAGCTATACCTTGAAGCAATGATATTTTCGCTCGGGCCGGTGTGGAGCATCACACCTTCGTTCAGGGCAGAAAAGTCGCGCACAGTCCGGCACCTCGCAGAATTTTCGCATCTTGAGGCAGAGGCGCCTTGGGTCACGCTGGAAGACATTCTGGGAGTGCAGGAGAAACTGGTGTCGCATGTAATACAGAACACGATCAAACAAAACGCTGAAGAGCTGGCGTACCTGAAAAGAGATGTAACCGATTTGAAAAAGATCGAGCCTCCCTTTGAAAGGTTATCATACAACAAGGCAATTGAAATATTGAAGTCCAAGGGGTTCACGGTCACCGAACAAGACGGCAGCAAACGCGAAATCCGGGTAGGCGATGACTTGAACATCGACTCAGAACGCGAGCTAACAAAGGACGCAGGCAAGCCGATATTTGTCATTGGCTATCCCATAGCTGTGAAACCATTTTACGTCAAGGAAGACCCTGAGCACAAGGGCACTGGGCTTGCAGCAGACTTGTTGGCGCCGAAGGGCTTTGGGGAGATAACTAGCGGAGGCATGAGGGAAGACGACATTGTCTCGATAACCGAGCGGATCAAAAAAGAGGGTCTTGACCCAGCAGCCTATGACTGGTACCTTGATTTGCGAAAATACGGCTCGGTTCCTCATGGAGGCTTTGGGCTTGGCATCGAGCGCCTGATGCGGTGGATAACAAACGTAGACGATATCAAAGATACTGTATTGTTCCCGCGCACAATGTCGCGCGTCGCTCCGTAAGAAAAGTCGCTGCGGCCTAGGCCGGTGTCTGCCTTTTCCTTTTCTTGCTTGACTTTTTCTTTGTAGCTGGCGACTTTCTTTTTGGCCCTGTTTTCTTTGTCTTTTCAACCACTGCGACGGGCACTTCAATTGCAACTGGCGCTATTTCTTCAATAGGGATTTCGGCTGATGCTGCTGGTTCTTCTACGAGCACAGGTAAATCAACTACCGGAGGTGCCACTGCTATCGGGCTAACCTTGATCAAGTGGATCTCGATGCACGACATGCGCTTGAGCTCCCCAGTCGCGGTCCTGAGCTCATCGGTACCAATTGTGATGGACTGGGTTGCGATGTCGGCCAAGTCGCGCTTTACAATTTCTGCAACATCAACTGCAGTCACTATACTGAGGCTGCCAGTCGCCTTGATCACGAGCTCACTGGTGTCGTTTATCCGGTAAATAGCTGGTGAGACGTAGTCCAGTGTGCGCTTCTTGCCAATCAGGAGCACAGAAGGCGGAACCTGCGGTTTTGTAACTTGAGAATCTTGCTGTACAACAGCTGTCATCATGTCGCATCTCAGCTCCTGTTTTCCAGTTTATACACTGTGCGTCAAGAGATCTTGTCTATTATTACAAAGGTTTTAAACTCGATTGGTGAGAATTTATTTCTATTGACAGAGTCGTTTCCCGAGGCCGCCAAAAAGCGCGTCCTGCTTTTTGATGGCGCTATGGGAACAGAGATACAGCGCCTTGACCCAAAGCCGGAGGACTTTCCAGACGGCAAGGACGGGTTCAACGACGGCCTCGTGCTCTCAAGGCCAGAGTGGATAAAAGAGATCCACAGGAGCTACCTCAAGGCTGGCGCCGACTGCATTGAGACCAACACGTTTGGATCAAACAAGCTAAAGCTTGACGAATACAACTACGGTGGCCAGACAGTAGAGTTCAATAAGAAGGCGGCGCAGCTTGCGAAACAAGTTTGCAGCGAGTTCAAAGACAAGCCACGTTATGTCATAGGATCAATGGGGCCGTCGGGATATCTGCCGAGCTCAAACGACCCGGACTTGGGTCAAAAGCCTCTTGACGAAATAAGAGAAGCTTTCACGCTGCAGGCAGAAGGACTGATCCTCGGAGGGGCTGATGCGCTATTGATAGAGACGAGTCAGGACATACTGGAAGTAAAGCTGGCGATCGAAGCCTGTCATGCTGCGATGAAAAATACTGGCAAACAGGTGCCGATAATTGCAAACATCACGTTGGACCAGTACGGCAAGATGCTGCTTGGCACGAGCGTACAGGCCGCGTACACTACTGTGAGCGACATGAATATCTACGCGTTCGGGCTCAACTGTTCGACCGGGCCGGTCGAGATGGCGCCTAGCGTCAGGTGGTTGAGCGAACAGGCTCTCCCGATACTTGTAATGCCAAATGCCGGCATGCCGCATAACGAAGGCGGCCGCGCAATCTACAAGATGGCTCCAAAAGATATTGCGGGCGCGCTTGCAGAATTTGTAAGCAAGTACGATCACATTAGAATGATTGGCGGGTGCTGCGGAACAAACCCGGAGCACATCGCGGAGTTAAGAAAGGCTCTCGACGGCTAGCACCAGGCAGCCGCATGACGTACGGTCTTTTTGCGGGGGTCTGAAGCAGTGTCCTTATAAAAATATTCTATCCCCACCTTGCCAAACCCTCTTATTCTCTTGATCCGGCCCTGGACCGTAAGACGCGTAATTGCAAACCTTACATCATGCTTGTTACCAATCATCTCGTCAAGGTCCCTGCTCGTGACCTTGCCGCTCCTGCTCCTTACGGCAGCATACACCGTCTCTATGAGGCCGGCTGAGCCGTTCTTGAATTTAAACTGTTGAATCGTAGCCATGCTTTTCACTTGCCCTTTGTTACAAAACAGCTAAAGTAGCTTTTTCGGTATACTGTTTAATTTTTTTGACTTTCTGTATAGCAAATATACTGGCTTAATAAATAAACATCAACTTGACGCCTCGGGTGAGTTCGGCTTTAAAAGCAGTGGACTTGAAGCAAGAGCCCGCTCCCCTGATAATAGGGGAGCGTCTCAATACCCAGGGGTCTAAAAGGGCAAAGGAGCTGGTGCTTACAGACGACATTGACGGGCTGGTCGACCTTGCAAGGGCGCAAGTTGAGGACGGGGCGCACTGCCTTGATGTGTGCGTCGCCACCACCGAGCGGTCTGACGAGCTCGAGTTCATGACAAAGTTGGTCAAGAAACTCAGCCTAGAGATAGACGCGCCGCTGGTCATTGACTCAACCGATCCAAAAGTTGTTGAGGGTGCGATAAAGCAGACACCTGGGAGACCAATAGTCAATTCGATAAACCTCGAAGGGGATGGCTCGCGCTTTCACGCCCTTGCCCCCCTAATGGCAAAGTATGGACTGCCTGCGATTGCAATGTGCATTGGCCCGAAAGGGATGGCTAAAACCCCCCAGGAAAAGTTGGAGACCGCGCAGCTGCTTTACGACACCGGAAAGAAATACGGGCTGCAAAGATGGCAGTTTATTTATGATGTACTTACATTCACCCTTGCAACGGGGGAGGCTGAGTTTGCCGATTCGGCAAGAAACACACTTGAAGGAATCAGACTGGTCAAGGCCAGCTTCCCCGAGTCATTCACCACGCTCGGACTGAGCAACGTAAGTTTTGGCCTGTCGGCGAGCGCGAGGAAGGTGGTTAACTCTGTTTTCCTGTACCATGCACTAAAGGCCGGGCTTGATACCGTCATCATAAATGCACGCGAGATCATCCCCTACCCAGAAATCGACAGGCACCAGAAAGAGCTGGCCGAAGATTTGATTTTCAATAAACATCCAAACGCGCTCTCAGAACTGATCACGCACTTTGAAGGCACAAAGACGACAGCTACTGGATCGACGAAAAGGATAGAAGTCGACCAGAACTGGCCGGCCGACAAGCGCTCCTATTTCAGAATAGTCAACAGGCTAAAGGAAGGCATAGAGGGCGACGTGATTCAGGCAATAGCTGACAGGGTAAAGGGTGGCAGCAAGATTGCGAAAGATGATGGCAGGCTTGTTCTTAAGGCACCGACAAAGGAGGCTGCGCACGACGCTGCTGTGGAAACGCTCAACGAGGTCCTGTTGCCTGCGATGAAGGAAGTAGGGGACAAGTTTGGGGCCGGTGAGCTGATACTGCCGTTTGTACTAAAGTCAGCAGAGTGCATGAAAGCTGCTGTTGCTGAGCTAGAAAAATATCTGATCAAGCAGGAGGGGGTCAGCAAGGGCAAGCTCGTGCTGTGCACGGTTTATGGCGATGTGCATGACATCGGAAAGAACTTGGTAAAGACCATCTTCGTCAACAATGGCTACACAGTCCACGACTTGGGCAAGCAGGTGCCAATGCAAAAAATCCTGGAAAAGTTAACCGAAGTAAATGCGGACGCGGTTGGGTTATCTGCTTTGCTAGTGTCTACTTCAAAGCAGATGCAATATTTCGTAGAGCATGCGCGACAGCACGGCTTGAAGGTGCCTGTACTCTGTGGAGGCGCCGCGATAAACAGCAGCTACATTAACAGGATTGCAAAAGAGGAAGGCATCTACGGGCCTGGAGTCTTTTTCTGCAAGACAGCGTTTGACGGGCTAAAGGTGATGAACAAGCTGATGTCTACAGAGCGTAAGCAGTTCATCGGCGACTGGCACCAAAAGCTGGAAAAATGGGACGAGAAGCAGACAATCGTAGTGGAACAGTCCAAACTGCCCCACAGCGGCATCAAGCCGGCAGCGTCGCCTATTCCGCCGCATACTAATAAACCGGTGAGGATCGAACCAGCGCAGGTGAAACTTGAAGATGTATGGAAATACCTCAACAAGAAGTCGCTCTTTGTGCTCCAATGGGGAATTAGGGGGAAGGGCGCGGCCGGTCAGGATCCTGAGGAATTGTTCAAACAGTGGAAGGAGCGCGTTGCAAAGGACAAATTGTTTGAGCCACGCGCCGTCTATGGCTACTACAAGTGCCACAACCTAACGCCAAATCAGACGGGAGCCGGTAGGTTGGCAGTTGACTTGGCAGATGGCAAGCAGGTGATATTTGAGTTCCCGCGCTCTTCGAAAGAACAGCACCTGTGCCTTACAGATTATTTCGGCGAGGACGACGTCGTCGCGTTCCAGTCAGTGACTGCGGGGAGCAAGGTCACGGAAGTCCTTGATAAGTGGAACAAGCAGGACAAGTACACTGATGCCTACTACCTGCATGGCCTTGCGGTCGAGACCGCAGAGGCGATGGCCGAGTGGATCAATGCGAAGATTCGCACCGATCTAAAGATTGGAGAGAAGCGCGGTCTTCGTTACAGCTGGGGATACCCTAGCTGCCCCGACATCTCGCAGCACCACCTCGTGTGGCAGATACTCGACCCTGCAAAATCAGGCATGACACTGACAGAGTCGGGCCAAATAGTGCCAGATCAGTCAACGGCTGCAATAGTAGTCCATCACCCTGAAGCGGAATATTTCGTGCTATGATCGTGGCCGTCCTCTTGATTCAAAATCCTGGAATAGTACTATGTTCATCTATGACTCGATCTCCCTTGATCTTGTAGATTGTTTCTATCCCCAGTGTCTTCACTGATTGCATTCATGTTGACCGCTGCGACATTCTTGTCAAAACTCGTGAGACCGCCGCCATCAAAGACAATAAACTTTCCTAAATTCCTTAAATAAGATTATATTCTTACAGGGCTTACGTTCCATGGATTGCACCTAAGAAGGGGCCATATCATGCTGATCGCCGGCGGAGCTGTCGCGGTGGCGAGTTTTGCAATCTCTCTCTACCTAGTTTCTGCGAATACTTACAGCATAAGACCAAACGACAGCCTGATAATACAGCGGTTTATCTCCAATACTTCACAGGGCGTTTATAGCATTTCCTTTCCGCTTTACGAGGGGAAGGCGAACCTTGACATTGTGGGTGGCTCGAACCAAACAATAGTCAAGGAAATCATCAGCCCACCAATCGTCAACGGCCTATTCCCAATCAAGGAAAGTGGCAACTATACGCTGATCCTCACCAATCCCGCGTCGGGCTCGACCCTTGAAGCGTCCGTCCTCTTTGGAGATCAACTGTCGTTCGTCACCAGTGAGCAACTGACATTCAACACCTTGCTCTATGTCGGCATCATTACGGTAATAGCCGGTGCAGTCATAACGATTTTAGACAGGCGGCGTGTAGGCAAGATGAAGCAGTTTGGCGACACGAGCGACTTGGTGTAAGTGATATCATGGCAAAGCTTGAAGCCAGAAACATTGGTAAAGAGTTCCTCGCCGTGCAGGGGAACCAAACAAAACTCATCACCGCGGTGAGGGACATCACCCTATCAATCGACGACGGTCAGTTCGTGTGTCTTGTTGGGCCGTCGGGATGCGGCAAGACGACACTTCTGAATATATTGGCAGGGCTTGATAAGCCGACGGAAGGTGAGGTGATACTTGACGGCCACCCGGTGAGCGAAACGGGCCCAGACAGAGTCATGGTTTTCCAAGAAAATGCGCTATTCCCATGGCTTAAGGTGGTCGACAACGTCGAATTTGGTCTGAAGATGGCGGGTATTGAAAAGAGTAAGAGGCATGAGCGGGCTATGCGCTATTTGGAGATGATGCAGCTGACCAAGTTCGCGAACGCCTACATATACCAACTGTCCGGTGGCATGAAGCAGAGAGTCGCAATTGCACGGGCACTCGCGATAGATCCCGAAGTGCTCCTGATGGACGAGCCATTCGCAGCCCTTGACAGCCAGACCCGTGACTTGCTGCTCGTTGAACTTCAATTGATATGGGCCCGGACAAAAAAGACTATAGTGTTTATCACACACAACATCCTGGAGTCCGTTGTGCTCGGGGACAAGGTCGCCGTTTTCACAAAGAGGCCGGGCACGGTGAAAAAAGAAGTTACTGTCAACTATAGGCGCCCGCGTCTGCCGGAAGACGAGAACCTACACCCATACTACCGGCAGATCATTGATGCGATGAAGGGCGAAATATTGACAGGAAAAGATGACGACGGCGTCACGTGAGCTCCTTTAACAGTTCGAGGCCGGCGCGAAAGCTGTTAGGAGACGTGATGAGCACCCTGTCTGCTATCCTAGCAGCATTTTTCACAAAATCCGCGGGGTTTTTTTCGTATTCCAACCAGTCAAGCCCGATTATAGAGGCCGACTGCCTGTTCTTCTCTGACGGGACCATCACCACCGCGGCCACCTTTATGCCATGGGGCTTCGCAAGTTGGACTATCTCGTCCAGGTCAGAGAGCGACGAAATAGACTGCGTGACCAGCGAGTTGGGCCTAGCATCGAGCTTATTCTGCAAAGACTGGGCTGACTTGTTTTTTACTTTGGCGGGGAATGAGAGGTCAAGGTTGATGCTCGATCCAAACCCTTCTTTTACAAGCATCTTTACTGCTGCGCTCGGCCGCAGGCCGGAATCACCCGGCCTGTCCACAGGCTCGTCGCCCATCAGTACCAGCATGTTGTCGACTCCGATCAGAATCGCGTCTGACACGACTTGGCACAATGATGTAAAATTGCGATCCCGCACTCTGACGCTGCAACTCAGTGTGACCTTTCCTACACGTTCCTTAATGTAGCCGGCTGCAGTGACGCCTGAGACCCGGGGGATCCCTAACACCGAATCCGTCAGGTGTATCCCGCCCACTAGACTGGCGAGTTGCGACGCTCGTTCTGCCATGGTCCGCATGTCGCCAGTCAGCTGATCCAAGTCGAACTTCTCTCCCTTTACAATTTTGGGTGGGTTCAGCTCGTAGAATATTTTCATCGCTCGTTAACAAAATCGGAGTTAGGCATTATTAAATGCGAGGTTGTCCCTTGAGAGCATATATTTGACCATACTATTTCAAGAATTGTTGCACAAAGAAGAGATTTTGTCTCTCCTGAAGCCGGCCCTATCGGACAGGCCGTACCTGCCGGCGGACGCGACTTCCGCGACTCCGGCGGCGGTGCTCGTGATAATCCACTACTACGACAATATCCCACATGTGTTTTTGACAAAACGCAGCTCTACTTTGAGAATGCACAGGAGCGAAATTTCGTTCCCTGGAGGCAGATATGTGCAAAGCGACGGCAAGCTCCTTGCCACTGCGCTTCGGGAAACAGAGGAAGAGATCGGGATCGTGTTCACGCCCGCCCAGGTGGCCGGGAGCCTGCGCGCAGTGCGCACAATGACTTCGAACCAATTTATCGTGCCATTCGTGACGATACAGGACGTGTTGCCTATGCACAGGATCGCGGCAGGTGAAGTTGAAGCGGTGATCGACGCCCCGCTCATCAATACGCTGAAAAGCATAGAGCCGGACACTGAGCATTACAAGCTTGCAAAGGACGCATACAAATTCACACATGATGGCAACATAATATGGGGCGCGACTGCTAGGGTGCTAAAGCAATTGTATGATTTGCTCGTCAGACCGTCGTGATCTCTTCATCGCATTTCGCTCCAACGGATAACAGGTCATCATTTGAGCGGCAGCTATTGGCCTCTGTAACTTATAGAGATAGCGGGCCCGGTGGGCTTCGATCCCACGACAACTGGCTTCGGAGGCTTGTGCCCTCTTTTTCTACAAAAGAAGATCAGCACCCTGTCCTGACTAGGCGACGGGCCCTGTTTACGTCGTTGAATTTGCTCATATATGAAACATGGCGCCTCTACTGAAAGAAAAAAAAGTCATACCGCTAGAATTAGTAAGCAAATCAGTATTATCACAAGACACCAATGGCAGGCCTTGGATTGAATACATAGTCCAGTCAGTTAGTATAGACAAGAACTATTCTGACATGTCCGATCGTAGGTAAATACCGCCAATTTCGCGAGGAATAGATGCAGAATAGCTGGATCTCAAGTGCAATAGGTGAGCTGAAAATTACACTAACTACCGCAATTTTCTACATTATCTGTATTTGTATAAGAATAAATGAAGCTTGTTTCATGTTACTGCATCTATTTCCAAAAGTTATTTATGCTAGAGACGTGTCTACACTCTGTGTACGCAAAATTATGCAGCATTGAAATCTTATCCAGCTACATCAAAGAAGTTTCTGTCGGCGACATGCTGACGGTGCAGGCGTTGATTACAAACCCACTTGATTGGCAGCACTTTTACGAAAAAATTTCCACGATAAAGCAAGGGGACAAGACTGATTTCACAGTTGTCACGAAGGAAGGCGACAGACTGGTCGGCAGCGGCGAGATTGTCGAAGTAGACAAGTGGAGCAACCGTGGCCAGTACGGCTTTAAGATTAAGATAGACATCAAGAAGCAAAAGTCGTTGACGGATCGGAGGATAAGAGGGCCGGGCAGGGTAAAGATTCCCATTCCAGCCGAAAAGTTGCCTGCAGAACCGACACCAGTAGCTCCGCAGATAGCTCATATGGTAGCTACAATGATCACACCGCAGGACATTACAGCGTTTCGTGAGATGCTGAAAGGATCAGTTGCGATGGACATGACCTAGCTCAAGAATCGTTTGCAGAATACGAGTATCCGGTATCATACCATCTAGTACCTCAGAGCAATATCCTATCGCTCGCCCCGCGTTCGCTGGCGTGACAAAGTATGCGCAAGCTTGGTGGGATATCTCATTACACTTATAACGTTCAGACCCAGCTTTACTCCCGCGCTTGGCAATCAAGGTTTTCGCGGTGGATATTGACGGCACACTTACGGAAAATGGAGGAGGGGCGATTCACCTCCCGGCGCTGGCAAAATTGCGGTATCTTGAGAAGCTGGGTTACAACGTCATCTATGTCACCGGCAGATCATCAGTCGAAGCTTACGTCCTAGCGGTTTTTGCCGGCACCACCAAGATCGCGGTGGGAGAAAACGGAGGAGCAATAACCATCGCGCCGCAGGAACATAGGCTTTTGGCGAGCAAGGAGAAATGCATGGAAGGCTATGAAATATTGAAAAAGAGCATAGATGGTGTCCAGACAAAGCCGGTCTTTCCGCGCATGACTGAAGTTGTGCTGCTCCGCACGTTTGACCTGAAGGAAGGCCAGAAAATCCTAGACGAGCGCGGCTTTTCATTGTACTTGTCAGACAGCAAGTACGCTTTCCACATCAACGAAAAGGGGATCGACAAGGCATCAGGACTCAGAGAAGCCCTCAAGTTGCTCAAGGCATACCCAGAAGAAGTAGTCGCGATAGGCGACAGCGAAACCGATGTACCGTTGTACGACATTTGCGGTCATAGTATCGCGCTGGGGCACGCCGAGGAAAATGTCAAGAATAGGGCAGATCATGTAATGAGCGGGCGCGAAGGAGCAGGCCTTGTTGAAGCCATCGACTATGTCGCGTTAAACTACCTTGGGGTAAAAGCACAATGACATTCAGATTGTTCAAGGAAGACGTGCGCAAGCTGGTCAAGCAAGCACTCAGCGATTCAGGGTACTCTGCTGTTGATTTTGACGTGTCCGAGCCCCCGCAAAAGGAATTTGGCGACCTTTCATGCAATGTTGGGTTCCTTCTTGCAAAGCAAGCCAAAAAGCCGCCGCAAAAGATAGCGGCCGAGCTGGCAGATGCAATCAGGTCACACATCAAGGGCACTTACATTCTGTCTGCAGAGCATGCCGGAGGACACGTTAATTTCAAGGCAGACTATTCCCGGCTATCGCCGGCAACACTAGATCAGGCGTTCAAGAATCCTGACAGCTATGGCTACCCCGATTCGGGACAGGGCAGCCACATCATCATAGAGCATACAAGCGTCAATCCTAACAAGGCGCTCCATGTGGGGCATATGCGCAACGTGATAATCGGCGACACGCTCTATCGCATAATGAAGGCTACGAACCACCGGACGACGGTGCTCAACTATGTTGACGATTCAGGGTTACAGGTTGCAGATATCGTAGTAGGCTTCAAGTTCGTAGGCTTTCCGTTGGAGCCTACAAAGGGTCAAAAATTCGATCACTATTGCGGCGACGAGGTCTACGTAAAGATAAACGAGAGGTATGAAAAAGACCCACAGCTCGCAGAAAAGCGCAAGCTGGTGCTTAAGGAGATAGAGGAGGGCAAGTCCGAGATCGCCCATTTTGCCGCCGACATTACCCGCCGCGTCATGAACGAGCAACTGAAAACTTGCTGGCGGATGAAGGCTCGCTATGACCTCCTGAATTTCGAATCGCACATTGTAGTTTCCAAACTTTGGAGCAAGGCGTTTGAGCTGTTGAAGAAAAATGGGATTGCCCACCTTGAAGTGGAAGGTAAGAACAATGGCTGCTGGGTCATAGAGGCAAAGGACGAAGAGGACAAGGTACTAGTCAGGAGCGACGGCACAGCCACTTATATCGCAAAGGACATCCCTTACGCTGCTTGGAAGCTCGGGCTTGTAGACGACCCGTTTTCATACCTCGAATTTGTAGAGCAGTGGGATGGTTCAATGCTCTATGCGACTACACTTGGGGGCAAATCTGAGAGCAAGAAATTCAATGGAGGCGAGCGTGTGATCACGCTAATCGACTCGCGGCAGGCCCGTCTGCAGAGAATAATATCACAGGTGCTCTCAAAGATCGGGGCAGACGGCCGGGAATACTTCCACTTGGGGTACGAGGCGGTAACTCTCAGCTCCGACACCGCCAAGGCGTTTGGGATCGACATAGGCGACCGGCAATTCATGCACATGTCGGGCAGGAAGGGGGTGTATGTCAACGCCGACTATGTGCTTGACACGCTTCATGCCAAGGCGTTAGAAGAGGTAAAGACGCGAAACCCCGGTTTTACAGAGGAACAGCTGAACGCGACGGCGGAAGAAATCGCAATATCTGCGATACGATATAACATGATCAAGCAGGATCTTGACAAGATAATCACCTTTGACGTGAAGGAATCGCTAAGTCTTGAAGGCGATACCGGTCCTTACTTGCAGTACGCATACGCACGCTCGCAGCGAATTCTGGAAAAGTCGGGCCAGACCCTAGACAGGGATGCACCATTGCAGATGTTGACTCACGAGGCAGAGATCGCCCTAATAAAAGAGATTTCCAAGCTGGACCTCGTAGTGGAGGAAGCGGGCAATTCTCTCTCACCAAAGTCGCTTGCGCGCTATGGGTACACCCTTGCGACGGCTTTCAACCTCTTTTTCGAAAAGGTGCCGGTATTGAAAGGAGAACCAGACGTCAAAGCGGCACGCCTCGTCCTTGTCTGGGCGTTTGGAGTTGCGCTAAAAAATACACTTCGAATATTGGGCATAACCGCGCTTGAGCGCATGTAGTCAATAGGGGCGATGCGCGGCCTCTTGTGGCCTTGCTGTTTTCGCCGCAGTATTGCAGCTTTGTGCGAAAGCTCTTGTCTCAGTAGGTGCAGCATATGATGAGAAACTGGAACGCGCATACTTTTAGATCGGTTTTTATCCCCTCTGGCTTGCTATGCGCATGTCTTGACAAAGATTGAAGAGGGCTCCTTCGTACTCTTGTTTCACACGCCGCGGAAAAAGTGGCTAGCACGGGTGACGCAGGACAAGAAGCTCCACACTCACCTTGGCATTATCGACATCTCTGCCTCAATAGGCTTGGAGTACGGATCGGCTGTCAGGACGACAGAAGGCAAGCTCATATTTCTAATCGAGCCCACGATCCACGACTTTATCATGAAGTCGGAACGCAGGACTCAGATAGTCTACCCGAAGGACCTGGGATATATCGCCGCGCGCATCGGCCTCAAAAACGGCTCCAAGGTACTTGAGGTTGGCACTGGCAGCGCCGCGCTGGCGACATTCATGGCAAGCATCGTCAAGCCGGACGGTCACATTTACAGTTTCGACGTAAACCCTGAGTTTATGGAAATAGCAAGGCGAAACCTGGAGAAGGCCGGCATGTTGCCGTACGTGACTCTGCACCAGCACGACCCGCACCAGGGAGTCGAAGTCCGAGAAGCCGACGTTGCGATAGTTGACCTTGGCGACCCTTGGACAGTAGTCGACCAGGTGTACGACGCGCTGAAAGGCAGCGGCGCGTTTGTAGCCATCTGCCCTACTATGAACCAGATTGAAAAAACAGCGACAGAGCTGAAGCGCGCTGGCTATACCGACATCGACTGTGTGGAGCTGATGATTCGCAACATGGAGGCTAGGGAGGGAATGACTAGGCCATCGATGAGAATGATAGGGCATACGACGTACCTTGTGTTTGCGAGAAAGGTGCAAAAGCTGGAGGAAAGGACCTCGCAGGTAGTCGAAGCAGAACCGGAAGCAGACGAAGAAACGTCCGAACAACCTTAATAGCTAGCGTCCGGCAAAATTGATGTAGTGAAGGCCGCAGGCTTTTTCCGCAAATACCAAGACGCAGTACTATTCAACAGGAACCTGATAATTTCGGGAGCCGGCGGCCTTTTTGCGAGCGCATACGTGTCCCAGCAGTACGCGCAATATGATAACAACGCCTTTGAGAACTCGGCGGTAGCGCTCGCAATTGAATAAACTGTTTAAATCCCGGCTTTTGCGACTCTATTTCATGTCGACAACCGGAAGAAATATGTCGACCCTGTGACCGGCAGACGCGACTCGCGTCGGGTATTCTAGGACATAAAGAGGCTCTTTGCAGCATTTTCAGTCTCTGAGGTGATATTCTCTATAACGAGGGTTTTGATGCAGTATGGGGGCTGCTGCAGGTTGGTATCCAAACTTACGAGGCGTCCATGACAAGCTCTGTGGTAGCCTGGGGCATATTCTTTGTGGCGATGAATTCAATGGCAAAGTTGGTAAAGTTATTCAGGCGCTAACTTTTTGTCAAGCTGAAAGTCAACGTAGGTGTTATCGGTGACATTGTACTTTTGTGCAAACCCTGCTACCGTCTCCAGAACATAGAGCGAGTTTCCGTCAGGCTGGTACGTCGGGCAGAAAGAAGCGGGAATGCACGGGTCCAGACTATGCTCAACATGTACCACTTTCTGCTCGTTGTCAAGCCATATGATGTCGATCGGGACCTTCATATTCTTCATCCAGAATGAGTGCTCGCGCTCTGCGCTGAACACAAAGAGCATTCCCTCATTTTCGTTGAGGGTGTCCTTTACCGACAGCCCTTTTGACCTCTGGTCGCTTGTAGCAGCAATGTCGGCCACAAGCTTGACATCTTTTACTGTTACATTGACCTGCCCATAACCGTTGTCGCTTGGGGTAACCCCACGAACGCTGACAGCCGGGATGACAAGCAGGACAGATCCTGCAATAATTCCGGCGGCAGCCGCTGCAACAATTGCGATTATCGTAATCGTGCGCACTTCCTAACATGTGCGCACTCGATATTTATGTCAAACAGGTCTTGATAGCCTTAGATGCACTAGTTGAGTGCTTTTGCCCTGTTGCAATATGCGGGGTTCGTTGCCTGCGCGTCTGAAATAGGACCCTAGCACTAGCGCCCAGGGCAGCACGTGTTTGCCATCAACCTTTGATTGGAGGCTTACAATATTGCTGCTGGTGTCGTGCTTCAATCCTCCGCGGCAGCTGATCTTGAGTGCAGAGTCAACTAGATCCATCACCTCAACCGCGGTCATGTCGGATATTTTCAGGTCGTACTTCTCATCAATATCGTGGACGAGCTCTGCCGGCATTTCCGTGCCGCCCACCGCGTATTCCAACATCTTGAGTGATAGGCCATTTTCCACTATTCTTGCGAGCTCTGCTGCCTTTGCGACCACCGCCGGTTCCGTGTCACGCAAATAATTTATTTCGCTTGCCCTGCCCCACGCCTCTTCAAAGTTCTTCGGCTGGAGCGCGCCAAACGAGTCAGTCGAGGAAAAGAGTGCGGCCTTTCCGTTGCTACTATCGACAGACACCATATGCGCCGAGTCGACGATTATCACGTTGGAGGAAACCTCGCCAGAACGTAGGTCGATCCCTTCAGGTAGCTGGAAAATACCTTCGTTGCCGATGCACTGCGCCCCGAGTATGAACCGGGCGCGGATGCCGGCAGTTACCGCCCTCACAAGAGAGGGCTTACACTGCGAGATTAACCTCAGACCCCAATGGTCAAGCGTCGCGGTAATGGACGAGCGCGATCCAGCTATCAGATTCTCTATCTTTTCCAGAGTGGAGTTGGCATCGAGTATAAAGTAGCGCCGCTCCTCCGAGCCCTTTGGGCGCTGACCCTCATCGTTCAACTTTTGCAACTGCTCAATGATCTTTTTCATGTTTTTCACCCTACGCTCGTGGAGATTGACTATCTCTGAAAACGCCTCCTCTGGCGGGATGGCGCTGCAGATAAGTGGCTTTTGCTTCGAGATTACCGCCAGCCTCTTTTTCTCCAGTTTTTTCACCGTCTGATAGATCTTTGATCGGGGGAGATTAGCATAGTATGCTATCTCGCTAGCTGCAAGCGAACCCTTGCCTATCATTGTAAGGTAGGCCCTTGCTTCATATTTCGACAATCCAAATTCTTCAAGGCTACCTGGCAGATCGCTATTGCTATCAGTAAGCACACCCTTCCAGAATGGAAAATGAAGGTAAAACGATAGGTCAAATAGATTGGGCCCAAGCTCGAAAAAATGTCGAGCTGTCACCGCCGGCCCTTGTTACCGCAGTGACAAAATGATTCAGCACAAGGCAAGTATTATTTCAAATGTTCTAAGCAAAACCAGTATGAATTCAAGGTGGGTGAAGTCCGAGTCAATACTCAGTAATGACGCTAAAGCCGTTTCGCCGCCCAGACCGGGAGGGCCGCTAAAGCCTAGACTTGACGCAGTGCACAAAAAGATACAGGTACAGGTTTCGCGGCTTGAGGAGCTGCATGGACTATTGAAGTCCAAGGATGAGGAGCTCTTCCACAAGCTGGTGGCTTCGGTAAAGGAGAACAACACGCAGTACTCTACAGTACTCTCGTCGGACCTTGAAAAGGCAAGACAGGTGTCAAGGGTGGTCTTCCTGTCAAGTGTCGCGTTGGAGAAGCTGGTCGCAAAGCTGTCCTCGGCTTCTGACTTTGGAGATCTGGTGATCGTGCTAAGCCCTGCGATGTCGGTGGTAAAGAACCTGAGGTCGTTGTTGACTCCCCACGTGCCGGAAATGGAAGGCGAGCTTGGAATCATCTCAGAGCTCTTGAGCGGCATACTGGTGGACGCTGGCCAGGTCGGCGGTTATACTATCAACTTCGAGACTGCAAATGAAGAAGCGGTGCGCCTCATAGACGAGGCCGCACTCGCGGTAGAGCAAAAAATGAAAGATGACTTCCCAGGGATCCCAAACCTGCCTGCAATGCCCCAGAAACTTGCCTAGCTCGGCCTATGGCTGGGCCGGCTAGACAAGCTATCGTAGGCAAACTGCCAACAACTTTTGACAGCGCGGTTTTTCGTCATTTTTTCATAGACGCCGGAGTAGCACTTGTTCAAGAAGAACACTTCCATGAAGGAGAGAGCTAACGCTGCTCTTGCCAGTCTCCAGCGCAATGCCTACGCGATGGGCATGCTGCGTTCAAGGCTTGAATCGCGGATCAAATTTGCCTTCCACCAGAAGGGCGAGGCGGAGGGCTGCCAGGAGCTGACCCGTGTGTTGGAATTAGTGAAAAACGGCGAGATGATTCTGCACGAGATGTCGGAGAAGATCGAGTCCGCCTGCTATTTAGAGGAGTTTGCAGTAATAATGAACAGCGCAGCATCCTCTGTTCAAGAAATAAAGGAAGATCTTGAGCAGATGGTACCGGCGGCAGAAGCTGCACTAGAAGAAATGCACGACGCTATATCCAGGGCGTCTACGGGGATCCCTGCGGAGTTGATAGAGCCGGGAATATTTGCAGAAGTCACTGCCGCGATGGCCACTGGGAAAGCAGACGTTTCAACTCTTGAGGCAGAGGCCGCGCAGGCGCGGGTAGAGAAGGCAGAAGAACCGGAGCCAGTGCCGGCATAGGTGCAAATAATTTTGTCAGGTGGGCAACATAGATTTACTCTCGGGTAATTCAAAGCCCGAGCAGATTCTGCTCTGAACTGTAATTATGAGTCTCGCACCACAGGAACTGGAAAATAGCGCTAGCAAGTACGCAGCCGAGGCAATCAGGCTGGATTCCCAGGGGTCACGCGGAATGGCGATTCAATCGTACCAGCGCGCGATTGAGGCGCTGGTAAAGCTGGTCCAAATTTACCCGGATTACAAGCTAAACAAGGTCTACATGGAAAGGGCAAGCGCGTACCAGAACAGGATCAAAGCTCTACAGATGTCTCATGGGCTGGAAGAGGAAGAACGATCGTCTCTCAACAAGATAGACAACAGCAAGCAAGAGCCTTCAAATGGGCACGGAACTAAGCCAGCATCGTCAAGCAGCAAGTCAACTAGCGTTGAAACGCTCAAGGCCGACTTCGATGACTTGGTGATGAAGGAAAAGCCCAACGTGAGCTGGAACGAAGTAATTGGGCTCGAAGATGCAAAGAGGGCGATTCGAGAGTCTATTGTTTACCCGATGAAGAGGGCAGATCTCTTCCCGCTTGGTTGGCCCCGCGGGATACTGCTCTATGGACCGCCAGGATGCGGCAAGACACTGCTCGCTGCAGCTGCAGCAGCTGAAATCGACGGATATTTCATCAACGTAGACGCCGCTTCGATGATGAGCAAGTGGCTCGGCGAGGCTGAAAAGAACATTTCAAAATTATTCAAGATGGCGCGCACACTGAACGAAAGCGAAGGCGTACCGGTTCTTTTGTTCATCGACGAAATAGATTCGCTCCTAGGTACACGCAACAGCGAAGTCGGGGGCGAAGTGCGGGTCAAGAACCAGTTCTTGACGGAAATGGACGGCATCAATGGCAAGAGCAAAGAGTCGCAGCTGTACATTATTGGCGCCACCAACAAGCCATGGAGCCTCGAAGCAGGGTTCCTGCGCAGGTTCCAAAAGCGCATTTACGTAACATTGCCGGACACCGCGTCAAGAACAAACCTCTTCACCCAGTACACGTCGCCGCTGAACGTTGAAGGCCTGCTCAGAGTGGACGAGCTTGCAAAGGTGAGCGAAGGCTACAGCGCAAGCGACATTAAGGACATCTGCCAGTCGGTCCAGCTCCGCGTGGTAAACGAATTGTTTGAAAGCGGTAAAGCGATGGAAGCCGGCACTAATCCGCGGGCGATCAATATGCCTGACTTTAAAGAAATTCTGAAGATAAGAAAGCCTTCAGTCAGCATTGACATGATAAGGGCCTACATGCGGTGGAGCGACCAATTCAAAGCACTTTAGAATCTCGAGCCTCGTCAAGTTCTCCGCTTGAGACGCGATATGGCCGAATTCTCACATAGTTGTTATCCCATAATTTATATATCTAGTCTAAGGCACGATTTTTCGTTATATGGCATTTGAAGACATTCTTCCCATTGGTGCGGCTATAACATCGATGGGAGTCGCTGCTGGTCTCGCAGTTTGGGTTGGCAGGCAGCACAGCGGAACCGAGCAGATGATGAAGATTTCTGCCGCTGTAAAGCAGGGCTCTCAGGCTTTCTTGCGGCGAGAGTTCAGGATAGTAATACCTGTAGCAGTCGTACTCGCGGTTGTCATCGCTCTTGCTTCGGGTTTTTCAAATGGCGTTGCTTTCGCGGTGGGGGCGGCCCTATCCGGCCTTGCGGGTCTCATTTCGCTAAAGATCACTGTCAAGGCCGCGGTAAGGGCGGCCCAGGCAACATCCAAAGGATTGGGGCCGGCGTTTGCCCTCGCGTTCCGGGGCGGAGCCACTGTCGGGCTAACGGTGCCGGCGATGGCACTAATTGTAATCACAGTTCTGTATTTCGTTTTTCCAGACCCCCTCATGATAGCTGGGGTAGGAATAGGGGCAAGCCTCATCGCATTGTTCATTAGGGCCGGGGGTGGGATATTCACAAAGGCCGCTGACCTTGGCGCGGACCTGGTGGGCAAAGTTGAGGCGGGTATACCCGAAGACGACCCGAGGAATCCTGCAACCATCGCAGATAACGTAGGTGACAACGTAGGCGACGCAGCGGGCATGGGCTCTGACGTCTACGAATCGTACATTGTGACGGTATTAGCAGCAATGCTTCTAGGCGCACTAATCGTCCCATCGTCATTGCAGGCGATAGGAGGCGACAGCTTTCTACCAAAGACACTCCCGTTCTCCGGCATCGCAGTCAGCCCGCTGATATTGTACCCAATGCTCATCGGCGCGGGGGGGCTCATAGCGTCTATAGTCGGCGCTCTGACCATAACGTCTAGAAAAATTTCTGACCCAATGAAGCCGCTCGACATTGCGTTCATGATAAGCGCCGCGATAGCGATTGCGCTCAACTTTTTCTTCACCACTGCTTTCCTAGGCTACAATACGCTGTCTTACGCGCTCTTTGCGACCACGGTCGTAGGAGTGATCCTTGTGCCCGTGATTCAAAGGATCACTGATTATTACACTAACTACAAGTACAAGCCGGTGAAAGAAATTGCAGATTCGACCAAGTGGGGCTATGCATCCAACACACTGACCGGAATTATCTGGGGGATGAAGTCCACCGGTCCGTTCATGCTCGCGATAGTTGTGGTGCTAGGAGTCTCGTACGGTATCACTTTTACCGTTACACAGGATCCACTAATGGGAATCTATGGTACCGCGATGGCCGCGATGGCCATGCTCAGTCTTGCAGGCATAGTACTCTGCATAGACGCATTCGGTCCTATCAGCGATAACGCCGGCGGTATCGTCGAGATGACGGGAATGGGTGACGAGAACCGCACGATAACAGACAAGATCGACGCAGTAGGCAATACTACAAAAGCAATCACAAAGGGATTTGCGATTGCCAGCGCGGGCCTTGCGGCGCTTGCCATGATTCAGGCTTTCCAGCATGAGGCAAACAAGATATTCCCGGCGATGACGTTTGAGTATTCGCTGTCAGATGTGGGGCTCGTGATCGGGCTCCTAGTCGGTGGTCTTATACCGTTCTTTGTGACGAGCCTCTTAATCGCCGGCGTAAGCAGGTCCGCGACAAAGATGGTCGATGAAGTGAGGCGACAGTTCAAAGAAATTCCCGGTATTCTGGAAGGCAAGAGCACACCGGACTATGCAAGGTGCGTAGACATTGCGACGACAGCAAGCCTCCGGGAGCTCTGGAAGCCGGCACTTGTTACAGTAGCTGCACCGATCGTGATAGGCGTGCTCCTTGGTCCGACTGCAGTTGCGGGCGTGCTCATGGGCGCAGTTGTCAGCGGCCTCTTCCTTGCATACCACCTAGCAAACAGCGGTGGCGCATGGGATAATGCGAAAAAGCTCATCGAGATGCAGGGGAAGAAAAAGACAGAGGCTCACGCGGTCGCGGTTGTCGGCGACCTTATAGGCGACCCGTACAAAGACACGGCCGGACCCGCGCTAAACACGGTGATCAAGCTGCTCAACACAGTGGCAATAGTTTTCGTGCCTGTGTTTATCGCTTTACTGGCACTTTAGTTCGAATTCAAATTCGACTGGCCACTATTCCCAGATGTACATTAATGGCCGAAACTCGAGTTCCAATACTAATACCAGACGGTATGACATCTTTCCCTTGCAAGAATCAGGATGCCAAATTTACGCCCAAGTCTGGCAATGATGTTCTTGAAGTCTGTCTATTGTTTCTGCCGAAAAGCTACTGATATCTTCGATTGTATATGCACATATTGCGGTAAGCGAAAGATCAAATTTAGGCTGAAGAACACATTCATAATCAACAAGGTTCTTTCCGAATCCTTTTTTGAAAAATAGTGATTCATCAGCAAAGACTCTTAGCCCCTTCTTTCTTCTGAGGACTGCAAGACCCACGACAGCCTCCCACATCGCTAATATTCTCTTTGTTTCTGGTGGACCTTCAGGAAAATACCACTCCCTAGCTGTTTTGACAATGATATCTGATGCTTCTTCAAGTTTTCTTGCATCAACGTTCCATTCGTCATGCATGCGGTCAATAGTTTCATCCTTCGTCAAAGCGTCGGTGATCAGCATTACAACCTCCCCTTGATCAAGTCCCTTTTTCAAGAAAGTAAAAGCTTCGTCAAGCCCGGACTTGACATCTTGGTAGATGGCAATAATGTGGTTTCCTATTTTTACATGCTCAGACCTCGACATTGGTCTATTACCTGGAGGAAGCCATCGGATAATAACTTTCTTAATGATGGTTATCGCTCTGCAAGATACTGACTGATCTAAACTGATACCATTTCATTCATGACCTGCATCATCTGTTCAAATGGGAATGGCTTGAAAATTATCCGGAGATTTTTCTCGTCAAACTTTAGACCGCTCTGATTCACGACTTCGGTCAAGTACGCGGTCGCAATCAATATTTTCTGATTCGGGTTCATTGCTAGAATCTCCCTAGCCACATCTCCTCCATTTTTCTTTGGAATCATGTAGTCGAGCAAAACTATGTCGAACCTGTTCAGGGAATCTTTAGCAATTTCTTTCTTGTACATTTCTATGCATTCTTGGCCATCTGACGTAACCACCACATCGTGGCCTTCCGATTGCAAGAACATAAAGTAAGTTTCGCTCGTGCTCTTTTCATCCTCGGAAACTAGGATTTTCAGAGTTTTCACTTTAGACCATTCCGTACCTAGCTAACACACGCGATCATCTATTTTGGCTTTGGCTCGATACTTTAGAGTATGAAATCAAGTAGCATTGAGCTCCAACCTCGCAAGCGATGACACGTTCCTGACATCGCAATATTGCACACTATTTGTCCTATTTTGGCTCCTTGGCCTATACTAAGAATTTCTAGTCTCTTCTTTGGAGTTAGATTGCTCTGCATCAACAATTTTTGCGATTGTTTCTTCTTACTTCTCTTCGGCATACGGCAAACAGGTTAGACCTAACCAACATGCCATCAATGTGGACACCTTCACCTATTGCAATGGAATCTTGGGTAAAGTCAAAGGGGCTAGTTAGCTCACCATACCTTTCCTTGACCTCAGAGTTGACCAAAAACATAAACGCAGGTCGCGCTATCGACATTCGCATAGATGGAGTTTAATACAAAATTCGACGCCAAGGCGATCGAAAACGAGGTTCGCAGCTATCTCGAAAATCTTGATTTGAAAGCTCATCTCGAAAACGAGCTCGCCGGCAAAGAGCTGGTAGGCTACGTAGAAGGGCCGCCCACCATGAACGGCGAGCCTCACGCGGGCCACCTCCGTGGCAGGATAATCAAGGATTTATGGTATCGTTTCAATACTCTGCGAAAAAAGAAAGTGATCTTTCGCGCAGGTTGGGACACTCAGGGCCTGCCGGTCGAGCTACAGGCAGAAAAAGAACTTGGGCTTACCGGCAGCAAGGCCGAGAATCTCAGCAAGGTGGGTATCGAAAAAATAGTCGAAACCTGCAAAAAGATAATCCACTCCTACAACGAAAAGTGGGTCGCGGCAGACAAACTGCTCGGTATGTCGTTTAATTATGAAAAAGCATACTGGACCTTTCGCGACTCGTACATCGAGCGCGAGTGGCAGTACATGAAAAAGGCGTGGGAAAGCGGAGTTTTGAAAGAGTGGTTCAGGGTGGTCGCCTACTGCCCATCGTGTCAGACGTCGCTTTCAAACGCCGAAGTTAACCAGGGCTACGAAACCGTCGAAGACCCATCATTCTTCTACAAGGTGAAATTGACGGAGGAAGACGCGTATCTGCTCGTGTGGACCACTATGCCATTTACGATTGTCACGGATGAAATGGTGGGTGTAAATCCAAAGGCCGACTACAACTATGTCCGCACAAATAATGAAAGATGGATAATCGGTGCAGACAGAATGCAGGAGCTGATGAAAGAGCTGCGGGTCGAAGACTACGTAGTCGAAAAGACGGTCAAGGGGAGCGAGCTTGACGGCAAGCATTATGTCCACCCGCTGCTCCACATGATACCAGGCCTTGCAGAGCTGGTAAAGACAGGCTCGATCCACTTTGTAGTCGCCGAAGATTTCGTCGACATTGCGACGGGCAGTGGCCTCGTCCACCTTTCACCTGCAAACGGCGAAGAGGATTTTGAGATCGCAGAAAAGAGGAAAGTTCCGATTTTCGTGCCGATTGACGACAGAGTGGTTTTTACTGAAAAAGCAGGCGCGTTCAAAGATCTTTTTGTCCGGGACGCCGACATGAGAGTCACGCAGGCGATGAAGGAAGCAGGCGCGGCTATCAAGCTGGGAAAGATCAAGCACCAATACCCAACGTGCTGGCGATCCCACCACAAAGTGGTGTGGCTCGCCCGGCGTGAATATTTTTATATCATTCAAGAACTGGGCGACAAACCGCTGGAAGCCGCGCAAAAGGTGGAATACTTTTTCGAGCCACCAAAGAACCGATTTGTAGAAATAATCAGAGAGCAACATCCCTGGTGCGTTTCTCGCGAGCGAGTGTGGGGGACCCCGCTCCCTGTGTGGTCATGCAGCAAGTGCGGCCATAAGGATGCGTTGTTCTCAAGGGCCGAGATCGTGAATAAGGCAATCGAGCTCCCAGATGGACCGGACTTTGAGCTCCACAGGCCCTGGATCGACCAGATCAAGATAAAGTGCGAAAAGTGCGGCGATACGATGCAGCGCGAACAGTTCGTCCTTGACACGTGGCACAACAGCGGAGCGGCTCCATACGCATCGTTAACAGATCAAGAGTACAGAGAACTGATACCTGCGACTTTCCTGACAGAAGGCATAGACCAGACACGGGGTTGGGCTTACACACTCCTTATGGAAAACGTGATCATGAACCAGGCAGGCGTTGCACCGTTCCAATCGTTCCTCTTTCAGGGTCACGTACTTGACGAAAAGGGTAACAAGATGAGTAAGAGCCTCGGCAATGTGCTTGAAGCGCGAGCTCTATTGTCTGACAACCCTGTCGATCTAATTCGACTGTATTTCATGTGGAAGTCATCACCCATCGAGTCTCTGAACTTTAGTCTCGACGAGATGAAGACTAGACC
Organism: Nitrososphaera sp.; assembly: GCA_025450475.1. GTDB lineage: Archaea > Thermoproteota > Nitrososphaeria > Nitrososphaerales > Nitrososphaeraceae > Nitrososphaera. The sequence goes on along the minus strand of JANWHJ010000028.1, from coordinate 59 downwards.
GTATCAGATCCTGAGCACGCTTCACAACCTGCATGTCTATTTCAAGCAGAACAGCGAAT
>JANWHJ010000027.1 GCA_025450475.1 Nitrososphaera sp. | reverse complement strand
CTTGCCAGGGTAGCCAGCACATCGAGGCCTGGGTAGGCAAGGATTCTCGCGAGGTGCAAGGCATGCTTGACTAATGTGCCGGGGTCGTCAGACGACGTGATTTCCCTGACGACGCTGCTTTTCCAATCCTGGATCAGAGAATCAATGTCGGCGACCATGTATCTCTCGTGAGAGGCATATATTTATGTCAATCAGCGACACGGACGCTTGAGAATGCATTAATAAAGTTCAGTATCATAAAATTATCCTTTTACATTATTATGCTCCAATTTGCAAAGGGCCAAAATACTGCTGCATTTTGAAAAAGTAAACTAAATCCTTTTATTCAAACTTCATAGCCTTCACCTCCATGGCAGACGGTAAAGTGAAAAATATTCTTAGCAGCAAAATCACTTACTTGGGTCTGGTTGCTGTACTAGCGGCGTTAGTGACCGTTAATTTCGCAGGCACTGCGCTCGCATATACAGCAGATGACCCTGCGGTGAAATATCATAGCTGGGTAGATCAAGATGAAGACGGCGCGATAACAGCAGCAGACGAAGTGGCGGATGAAGATGGAAACATGGCTCTTGTCCCCGCCGAAATAGATGCTGGAGATAACGCATGGATGCTTACAGCCTCTGCGCTCGTGCTCATGATGACTCCTGCAGGCCTAGCAATGTTCTATGGGGGCTTGGCGAGACAAAAGAATGCTGTCAACGTGCTGCACATGGTATTCATAACTACTGGTGTGATTGCGATACAGTTCACCCTGTTTGGTTATAGCCTGGCCTTTGGGCCTGACGCGGGAGGATATGGGTTCATCGGAACTCTGGACTGGGTAGGTCTGCAGAATGTTTTGCATGACGTCCCCTCGGCGGCGTACTATGGAATAAACGGTCCAACCATTCCGCACCAAACATACATGGTGTTCCAAATGATGTTCGCAATAATTACACCTGCGCTGATTGTCGCATCACTGGCAGAGAGAATGAAGTTCAGCGCGTTCATTATTTTCATAGTCATTTGGTCGACATTCGTATACGACTTTGCGGCGCACTGGACATGGCAGATCACTGGAGCCGACAACTATGGCATGACTCCAGGTTACTGTAACTTTGGCGGACCAGGCGGTGCAAGTGGCTTTGGAGGTTGTGTAGGTGCACTTGACTTTGCAGGTGGAACGGTCATCCACATTACATCCGGCTGGTCCGGCCTTGTGGTTGCACTAATGCTTGGACGCAGGCTGGGATACGGCAAGGTTCCAATGGAGCCACACAACATTTCCCTAGTTGTGCTAGGTGCAGCGTTACTGTGGACTGGATGGTTTGGCTTCAATGCCGGTTCGGCAGCTGCGGCGGCCACAAACGCTACGAGCGCATTTGTTGCAACCCAGATCGCGACCGGCATGGCGGCGGTAACTTGGGCCCTGATATCATGGGGACACACCGGAAGGCCTTCTACAGTCGGCGCAGCATCAGGCGCGGTAGCTGGACTGGTGGCCATTACCCCGGCTTCAGGATTCGTATCACCAATGTCCTCAATCGTCATTGGTATCCTCGCGTCCATAGTCTGCTATGCGGCAGTGGCGTTCAAGAATCGCAGAAAGTGGGACGATGCCTTGGATACATGGGGCGTACACGGGATTGGTGGTCTAGCAGGAGCTCTGCTCACCGGTATCTTTGCTGAAAAAAGATTCACTCCTTGGGGAGACGACGGCCTCGCGTTTGGCAACCCACAACAGCTGGTTGATAATGCAGCTGGGGCATTTGCCGCCCTTGCATGGTCGTTGGGCATCACTGCAATCATTATCAAGATAATGGATGCAGTGTGGCCAGGAGGCATAAGGGTCACTCCAAAGGAAGAAGAGATTGGACTCGACCTAGCACAGCACGGCGAACGGGCGTATGTAACCGGATAAGGGACTCATTCCCTTTTTTCCTTTCTTCTTTTTATATTCAACTTCTAGCCTTGGCTGAAGAAACTTGAACGCGTAGACTTCTTTTTATTCCAGCTTACTATTATCTAAGCTCGGTGACTGCATCTCCAGAACCAGCGCTGCCGTCCTTGCTTCCGTTTTTCAACCCGGGGAGTGAGCTAGGAGACATTGTGGTCATGGATTTGGCCATCATCATGTTCGTGGCAGCCATCATGATTGCGATTGCTTACAAGCTAAAACAGCCTATGGTCATTGGCTACATCATTGCAGGAATGATAATAGGCCCTTACACTCCGCCTTTTGCTCTAGTTAGCAGCATAGAAACCGTCAATCTGCTTGCCGAGCTAGGAATAATCATGCTCCTTTTCGTAGTTGGAACAGAATTTCCAATAGCCAAGCTCAGGTCAATCGGCAAGAATGCCCTTGTCATCGCGTTGGCTGAAGCGTTTGGAACGTTTGGGGCCGGCTACTTTGTGGGGCAGGCGATGGGTCTGGCATTGTTTGACAGCCTCTTTCTGGCCCTTTCTATATCAGTAACTAGCACGGTGATCGTAATGCGCGTGCTGGAAGAGCTGGGGATGCTCAGGCACGAAGCGTCGTACCTCCTTTTGGGAGTCGCGGTGATCGAGGACATTGTTATTGTTTCAATGCTTGCTGTGTTGCAGTCAGTAGCAGCTACCGGCCACCTATCATTTGAGGAGATCGCGATCTCGGTCGGAGTCGTCCTTGCATTCATTGGCGCAGTTTTGTTTGTCGGCTCAAAGACGATTCCGAGGCTAGTAGACTATATGGGCAAGACTAACCAGTACGACCTGATTCTCATAACGGTTCTGGGCGTAGCATTTGGCCTGTCATTCATTGCATTTTCCATTGGGATATCTGTTGCCGCGGGTGCGTTCTTCGCCGGCGTCCTTGTCGCCGAATCAAAAACTCAGTCTATTGCTAAGATAATCACCACGCCGCTAAAGGACATGTTTGCCGCACTGTTTTTCGTCTCGGTAGGAGCGCTAATGGATATCAAGCTGCTGCCGATGTTCATAGTACCAGCGCTCATCCTGATCGCGACGTCGTTTGGCGCAAAATTCGGGACGGTGTACATTGCCGCCATGCTGCAGGGCATCAATAGGAAGACTTCGATGAGGACTGGCTTTGGGCTTTCCGCGTCAGGAGGCGAGCTCGCGCTAGTAACGGCAAAAGGAGGCGCCGACGTTGGAGCTACGAGCGCTTTTATCCTGCCGATGGTGGGAGCGATGACGATAATTACAACCTTTCTATCTCCCTATCTAATCAAGGCAGGGTGGAAGATCAGCAACATGGTAATTCGCGAAGAAAAGGATCCGGAGCGTCCCTAACATGCTGCAGCGAACTGCCATCTGATTCACCATGAGACAACAAATATTATATCCTAGTATTCGTAAGTGCTTTCAACATGAGTGCTCGGGGCAAGTTCACAACCGGCCAGACGTGGGGAGCCTTAAAGAAGGCATGGAAAGGCTACAAGATCGCCAAGGTGCAGAGCGACAGGGCCAAGATGACAGAGTACGCAAAAAAGATAAAGACTCTACAAGGCGAGCTAGGAATAAAGCAGTCCTCTTTCCCTGATGTCGGTGTCTAATTACTCGTAAACAGCGACGACCCGGCTGCCTAGCTTTACCAGCATGGGGCCTATAAACGTCGTCAGAGCTACTGCCATCCCTATGATGGGAAACAGCATCGCGCTAATGACCCCGAGGTCCTGACCGGTTTTCAGCACAATGAACGAAAACTCGCCCAGCTGGGCCATGCTCAGGCCTATACCTATTGCAAATGGCTTCTCAAACCCCATAAGCCGGGTGCCTAGGTACACCGCCCCAAACTTGCCAAAGACAGTTACAATCGTGATTATTGCCACAGGTATCCAATACGCTGATATCAGTGAAAGGTCCATCAGCGCGCCTATCGTAACAAAGAATATTGCAGTAAAGATCTCTCTGGTAGGGGAGATCATTACGGATATCTGTTCTGAGAACTTACTACCGGCGATAATGACTCCCGCCAAGAAAGCGCCTGTAGCTGCCGAGAAACCGAGCTGGTAGGAGAGGAAAGCGAGACCAAACGCCGCCCCAAGAGCAAACATGATCGTAATTTCGTATCGCTCCAGTTTGGCGATTAGCGCGAAAATCCTCGGCATGATGAGGACACCTGCTGCTATGGTTCCGCCAATGAATAGCCCGATTTCACCCATCGTCACCATTATCTCGGTAAGCTCGAAGGAGCCACTGACGACGCCCGAATGCATCGCGCTTATAATGAGAATCGCCACTAGATCCTCGATCACAAGTACGCCTATCATGAGGATCGCGGACGAGCTCTGCATCTTGCCCATTTCCTCGAGGACCTTGACGATTATCGCAGTGGAGCTTATCGAGAGGGCCGCAGCGAGGAACATCGCGTCGTAGAACGGCCAGCCTAAGGCGCTGCCGACTCCGAAGCCAATTGCCAACATGACCAGCACCTCTATCACCGCTATGCCTGTCCCTATCTTGCCGATTGAGCGCAGCTGGCTGAGCGGGAAGGTGAGGCCGACCCCAAATAGCAGTAGAACGATCGCAATGTCGGAAAAGTTGTTCAACATCTCGGTGTCCTTGATCAGGCCAAAGGGTCCATAGGGACCAATGAGTATGCCGGCAACGAGAAAGCCGAGAACCATTGGCTGCTTGAGAATGTAGGCAAGTGCACCCACTGCAGAGCATACCAAAAGTAGGTAGCCTAGGTCTCCTACAAGCTCAATTCCAACAGTCAATTAACAAAAAGAGATTCTAGTTGCTTTATAGCGCAAAGTCAAGATTACTTTACTTTTCAATTTGCTCGCGGTGATGTACTAATAATGCACTAAGATTATATACAAGCTTTTAGTTGTGTGGTGATACACTTGGAGTCTCGACAGAACAAGGAAGCCGAGATCATCAGCGAGATTTTGCTAAGAGCAGCCAGCGACCCGGAATTCAGGAACGAGCTTCTTAAGAGCCCAGGGACGGTCTTAGAACAGTACGACGTCTCGCCTGAAGCAAAACTGATCATCAAGCGCAGCATAATCGACCTGACGCAGTAGCCTGTGCTATTCTAGATTTGTAGTGAAAGATAACATACATGTCACCATTTCTTGCCAGCCTCTTGCCTCATGTGGTAGTAGAGGTACTGCTGAGCATAGCCCGCATACTTGCCGAAGTATTCCCTTGCGCTGTAAGACAGATATTCGTACTGGCCGGGAGTAATCTTGTCTCCAAATTTCTTTTCGTGTAGCCACTTGTAGTGGCCAGCAAGCGCTCTTGCGATCCAGATATCTATCGGAAACGCATCGAGCTTTTCAAGTGAAAACAAGAGTACGCAGTCGGCTATTTTGTTCCCGATGCCATAGACCTGCAGGAGTTCTTTCTTAGCTTCAGCATAGCTTGCGCGCGTAAGCGCGTTAAAATCAATCTGGCCGGAAACAATGGCAATAGCTGCCGCTTTTATGCTTCTTGCTCTGTATCCGAGGCCGCAACCCCTCAGCTCGTCAATGCCGGCCCTGTTGATATCGTCGGCAGAAGGAAACGTGAAGAATTCCATTCCGTCAACTTTTGCTGGCTTGCCAAACTTTCTTGTTATGTTGTAAAGCATCCTGCGGATCATGGGGATATTGGTGTTGCTAGCGCACATAAACGAGAAAAGACACTGGTGAGGCTCCTGCCGCATCAGGCGGAGGCCAGGATACATCTTGACAAGCCCACGCACATACGAGTCGCGCGATATCTGTTCAAATATCGACCTAGCATCGTCGCCCAGCCTGAACATCTTGTGGTCGCACGACCTCTCTTCGGGAAATGAGGCAAATTCAATGTGGCCATCAACCATAGTGAGCCTGATGATACGCTCGCCGTGTATGCCGTACCAAGAGTCACAATGTTTTTCCCACAAGAAGACCTGCCCGCTGTTTATGCTGACAATCGGATCAAAGCTCTGATGTAACGACTGCAAGTCTACTAGGCAATTTCTACGATCCTTATTGAACTTTATCATGAATTTGGCTCAGAGTACAAGTCACTTCATCCTGGCATCTGGACAGTCAGTTCCGTCTAGAATCTTCATCGCCGCTTTGTGTATTCGCACTTGCTATCTTATTTGTTAGCGCATGGTGATGCTTGAGATGAACCGGTACCGTTAAATAAACGGCGCACGTGATTTCAATTATATGAGCTCTGACGATCCCATAGATCCAGTAGAAGCTTTCAAGAAGGCCATTGAAAAGGGGAACGAAGCACAGAAGGACTTTGTAAAGCAGTTCTCCAACATCCAGCAGGATACGATGCAAAACTACTTCACCGTCCTCCGTGGCCTTACATTTTATAACGCGATGTTCAAGACCACAGTCCAGAGCGGCGGAAGGATCTCGATCCCGGAAGCGGAAAGGCAAGCGCTCAGCATTGAAGATGGCGATCTGGTTCAAGTCATCGTTGTGCCGATAGAACGCAAACGCAAAGGCACACAAAAGGAAACATGATCACTGGTTGCTTCCTACCAGGAACTTCAATACCAGCTTATTAAACGTCATCGGCTTTTCGACGTAAGGAGTGTGCCCGCAGTTTTTTATGACAACTATCTCGCTATCTGGGATCTCGCTGTATTCCTTCGAATACTGCACGGGTATCATTCTATCGCTGTCGCCCCAGACGAGCAAGGTGGATGATATTATCTTGTTCAGCCTGCCCTGGAGCTGGGGCGCGTACCTCATTCCGAGTAAGGTCGACATGAATGCATACTTGGCATTCGGGAGCTTCATCCTGTTAACAAAGTCCTTTACGATCTCTTCGCTTACCGCGTCCGGATCGTGCGCCATCTCCTTGAAGGCCTTGAAGGCGTTTTCGTACGTAGGATAAAGGGCCGCCATAATGTAGCCGTCCAGGGTCGGGGTCGAAGTGCGCATTATGCCGGCCGGCGACGCCAGCACGAGCCTGTCTATCTTACGGTTGAACCTGATCGCAAATTCGGTTGCAAGGTGGCCGCCAAAAGACGATCCTATCATGCTTGCCTTTGATACGTCAAGGCTGTCAAGAAACGCGTTGAAAAAGTCGAGGAAAAAGTCCATCGTGTACTCGACGGTGGGTTTGTCGCTGTAACCAAAGCCGATAATATCCGGCGCTATCACGCGGAAATATTTTGACAGCGTCGGAATTACACGGGACCACCTTTCGGCTGAAGCGCCGATTCCGTGCAAAAGTACCAGGGTCCTGCCATCTGCCGGGCCATAGTCGAGATACCTAATGGCATAGTCGTTGACATATGCCAGCTTTTGCGGTGTCGACTGCTCCGGCAATCAATTCGGTACTATTGTATCTCACTTAATATATTTATGCAGAAACAAGGCTGTAAAGATCTGTCATGAGTGCCCTGTCAACATGGTATTTCCGGTGCTTGTACATCAAGTACTTTTCTATCTCCTTCCTCCTCCTCTGTTCAAGTAGCAGGCCGGCATGATTCCTTGCCCTGTCAAGGTGGTCAAAAACTATCATGTAGGAATTTCTGTCCAAGAGCTTTCTAATCGACATGCAGATTCTCTGTAGCACCGCGTCCCTGATTTTTGACACACCTTGCAGCTGTTCAATGCAAGTCTTTGAATCGCTCCTAATGTTCACTACGATCTGTTTCTTTTTCTGGTTGTTGACCAACATGCCGATCTGGCGCTCGTTGTCCAGGAGAGCAAAATAGATTGCCAACATCTCCATTCGCTGCACTCCATACTTCTCGTTTTTTGCAGAAGGGCGGAGAACTTTGAACCCGGGTTCTCCTGTAGAATGGTTATACCACGCGATATAACCCAACGGGGATCCATCTGCATCGATCATGATGCTTGACAGATGCATCCGTAAGAAGTTGTTGCTAAACTACTTTAAGACTTTATCTACTCAGAAAACTTTAGCTACCTGTTTAACAATGTGAAACCCGCAAGAAGGAATCTATCAGAATGGGTATACGTGTGCACCAAAAACAGGCGCGTAATCTTCACGGCTGCGCTTAAAACTTCTCACTCGATTGATATGGGATTGCTAGATCCCTTCTACTTTGTCAGCCATGGCTTTGTCTGCGCCATTAAGATAATTACAATTTAGACAATTCGAACGAGAATCGAGGGGCGTTCCGTCGTTCTTGCATGGCAGGACCACATCATAGCAGAGGCCGCAGTATTCGCAAAATACGATATGACTCAAAAAAGCTCCTCTCCGCAGTATCTAGAGATGTGGTGACCGTACGAAATACACTTGACCTTGCGACAGCAGGATGCGCATTCAATCATCTCCCTTCAATCGACGGTCATCTTTTCTATGCCGATGCTCAAGCATTTTCGATTAATAGCTAAAAAACTTGAATAGAGCGGCATCAAGAGTTAGTTTAAATCTACCTCATTGGAATTTCTGTCAGTTGAGGGCACAAGATCACATCTCCCTCTCTTTGTCCGAAAGCTCGTTAGGCGCAGGCGAGGAGCTACACGGCACGGTTGTCATAAACTACTCTGGGAGGTTTGACAGCCTTGTAATAAACTCACAGATAGAAAATTCGAACGACGTGTTCTCGTACTCCAGCCTCAACGGGAAAAAGATCAAGCACCCCTACGCACGGCTTTCGATCTTCAAGGCCGAACTTGAGGGAAGGACCGTGATAGAATTCACCGCCATAACTAACCATGTCCCTGCGGGCGACCACTCGAACATCAAGTTCCGTGTCTCGATAATACAGGAGCACAAAGAAGTGATAAGCGACATCGCCTACTTGAAAGTGGTAAAGAGAGTCTAGGCAAAGTTGGGTACTATGTTTATCTCTCCTCTCATGAAGGGATGTGGTGTGCAGTAATAGGCGTATTTTCCTTCCGCAGTGAACGTGAACTCGAATGTCTTGCCTGGAAGGATAAGCCCTCCCTTTTTAAGGGAATCGAACGGCCCGTTGATCCTGTCCACGTAATCGTCATTCGTGACCGAGTGGGCGGTGGTGTCGTTGTTTGTCCATACTACTCGATTTGAAAGTCCCAGAACTCCTCGAGCCTCTTTTGGAACAAAGTTCCTGGGATTGGATTGCAAATTGGCACCCTCTACAATTTGCACTGGAGTGGTATCCCTCGGGTTTAAGACTACCTCAGGAAGATGAGGTTTTGCATTGGCTTCAGGGAGATATACAAACTGGTAATATCCCATGCTTACAGCAAGCGCAACAACGAACGTGACGATGCTAATGCCGCCAGCGTGGTTGGCCATGAATCAATCTTGTCTCTTTCTATTTTCACATATAAAGCTTTTTTGTCAGGCAGGCTTTTTGTCCGATCCATCGATTGCTGCTGTGGCGTGATCTGGAGCTGTTACTGTCTTGCCGCCGGCTGCCTGGCTTTGCTGGGACAGTTGCGGCGTCATATCCGAGCCGACCTTTGCAGACGCTGTAGGCGGGGCAGCAAGCGGCTTTTCGCCCGTGGGAGCTGGGACCTGCTTTGATGCTGACGGTGTGACTGCTTGCTTTGTTGGCGCAGGTGGCACGGGTTTTGGTGGAGGGGCCTTTTCAATAGCTCTGCCGTACCTGTAGAGGTGGAACATACCAGCAAACACCAATGAAACGATTCCAACTATGAACAGCGACCAGTTGTTCATGCCCTGTAAAACTGCATAGTACGCTGCGATATTGAGGTATACCTGGAATGCGAGGAGTACCGCAAAGAGCACGAATAACCATTTGCGCGAGATGTTTATAGAGCTCTTTCCCGCCTTCTTTGGCTGCAACTTTGCGTTTGCCTCCGCGTGTTTTGCCAGCTTTATCATCATGTAGCTAAAGCCGAACGATAGCGGGACCAGCAGTATCATGACTAGGTAAAAGAAAATTGGGTCGATCACGAGCCGTTCGAGCAGCGCCTTGTCAATGTCCGGATCAATATAGAAACCCCAGTACGTGGTGACGATGATCTGAGCAAGGCTGGTGATGCCGAGTGCAGTAATCACTGGTCTGTCCTTCCAAGAGAATTTCTTGTACTTGTCGACAAACGGAACTATTAGAAGTGCGAATATGAAGAGCCCAGGCCATGCAACGCCTGTGGTGAATTTATCGTACATTGTACGCAAAAACGCGTATAGCCCCGTAAGGTACCATTCAGGAACCGTGATGCCCGGCGGCTGTTGCGGCTCAAAAGGCAAGCCAAGCCCCACTGGGAATACTCCACCGGTAATCATGATTGCGCCCGATATTGCCATGACCATGGGAACATCAAAGACCATGAAACGCGGGAAGTGAACTAGCATCAATCCTAGCAAGGCAATTGGTAACATGAATACATGGAATGTGTAGAACCTCAGGATAAAATCATGAAATCCAGCACCAAAAAACGCCTCTCTCATCTGCGGTCCCATGACAGGTATGGAGTTGGTCAAGGACGCGGCGATTGAGATCGCTAGCTCGGCGCGCTCGCTAAAGATAATGTCATAACCGGTAAATGCCTCAAGAATCGTCAACACGCCAATTATTATCCCTGTCACCCAGAGTATCTCGTTTCTGATCTTGTAGCGCCCGCTAAAGTATTGGTAGTACATGTGAAGGAGTGCCACCATGACCATAGCATTTGACCCGTGATAGTGGATGTTGCGGATGTGGAACCCGTAGGGGATGGTGTCGTTGATCAATTCTACACTGTTCCATGCCCTGTCAAGTATGGGCTCATACCACAGCATTAGGAGGGCTCCGGTGATGCCAAGTATAATGAAAATAACAAACGTAAGCATGCCAAGGAAGCCAAGCGGACTGACAAACCTTCCGGGGAAGGTGAACTTCATCCCCATGAAAATAGTTCTCTCTACTCCGGTGTACGCCCACCGGACGAATCTTACGAAACTGTTCTCATACGTTAAGGTAGCGCCCATATCCCACTATACCATTCCCATTCGGATCCCATCTCGGCGGAAGTACTACTATGTCTCCATCGGTGTCCATCTCAAGGTCAAGCCTTGGAAGAACATTTGATGGCGGGCCCTGCAGCGAAGCTGGGCCTGCGAACGCCTTTCCCGTGAGGGGATCGTACATGCTGCCGTGACATGGGCATTCGCCTCTCTTTCTACCTTCCTGCGGCCAGTATTTCCAAAGGCACCAAAGATGGAGGCAAACCATACTGTAAGCCCTGAAAGCAGAAGCGTCGTTCTTATCACCGCCAAGCTCCTTTGGCAGTCGTATCAGCTGCCAAGTTCTGAACGGTTCCGTGTTCAGCACTTCGTCTTGGCTTCGAGGGTAAATGATTACATCGGAATGATTGACGTCAAAAGTCTTGACATTAACGACATCCCCGTTGACCAATTGTGCTTTCACCCTCTCGCCCCCTTTCCCCGCGGGGTTAGGAAGGAACTTTCCCCAATCCACAAAGGGCGCAAACGTCATGACAGTGCCGGCGGCTGCCATTAATTTCAGAAAGTCGCGCCGCGATACCTTACCTCCAACTGGAGGGGTTTTCGCCATAATATGAAATGATTATTTGATAATTAATAAATCTTTGGAAATCGAGCCTGACACGAGGGTGCTGTCGCCTGCTGTCACGATACTAGGTTACCTAGAAATCGATAGAACCGTCCGAACATTTGGACAAGATCCTATTGGTGCTTTTCTGCGACCTACCCGAACCATGCCATGTCCTCCAATAATGCATATTTCAGATATGCGCCAGCCTTGTCGGCAGGAGTGACCTTGGCGCCCTGCAGATCTGCCTGGACCAATACGGTCTTTGAAATTCTGCTTCCAGTCAGGTCGGCACCACGCAAATTTGCCCACATCATATTTGCCTTCTCCAGATTGGCACCTGCTAGGCGAGCCTCTTTCATCTCAGCATACATCAGCAGAGCTTCAGTCATGTCAGCGCCTTCAAAGTTTGCACCATTCAGGCTAGCCTGAACAAAGTTTGCCCCTGCAACGTTAGCTCGAGCAAAGCTCGCATTATCTGCAACAACCCCGTTAAGGAATGCCCCAGAAATATTCTTTCCAGATAGGTCCTTGCCGGTAAAGTCTGGTTTCACTGTCAAGTGCTTCATCCTCCAGCTGTTGAATTCCTTGATATTGCCTTCTATAAGTAGCCGCAAGCCCTCTTCCGACACGCCTGTGCATTTCCGGATCTCCCATATATTTCAACTACGAGTTTCCCATGGGTTGATCCCTTTCTGGAATCTGAGCGCGTCAATCAGCCCTTCCGCGTATCCAATGCTCAGAACAGCCAGCTCGAACTTTGCCTGCCGTAGGAATCGTTCGGCGTCTGCGATGTAGTATTCTGCGTTATCCAGCACTTCAAACATGCCCTTATTGTTCGTGTCCTGTCTGACGACATCGCGCATGTGCTGCACCGCCTGCTTAGCCTTTGGCGCGTACCGTTCCACCATCTGTGTAGAAATCCTCTTGATGTTTTCAGAGTTGTCGGATGGCTTGTCTATGCTCTCTGTCAATGCCTCAATCGCCTCGGATTCTGTGAAATGCAAAGAGCCGGTGACAATCACCGAGTGGGGGCCGGGCCCAAAATCAATCCTTGCAAGCGACCCAACCTTACCAGATATAATCTTCTGGTCAACCATGCCTACCCTTGAGGCAACCACTACAAATGTATCACTAGAAAAGACCTGGTATTTTTGATCGCGCTCTGCTTCCAGCAACATCCTGACTACCGAAGCAGGATCGAGGAAGAATGGCTCCCTGCCTTCATCGTGGTTGTATTCCGTCAAGATCAGCGTGTGGCTGCCACCAAGTAGATTTTCAAAGATGGTGTTGTAGACGCTTACTGCCGACTGGGGTTCGGACATCATTGTCACCATCCTGCCATATTTGTAAACGTGCAGGCCCGTCTCGCTCATTATGGAGGCAATGCCAGAAGCAGAATGTAGCACCGCTGTTTTGACTGAGTTACCAGCCGCCCTTGACCTCAGCTCGTTGTGGGTCGTGGCAATGAGTGGGTCGCCATATGTTACAAGCGCAATCTCGTTCTTCTTGGCGGCTTCAATAATCTCCCTGCCATCCTCTACAAACCCCCTCTGCACAGTCTTGACCTCTCTTCCTAGGATGGAATTCAGTCCCAGTAAGTCGCTATCAGAAAGTGCGCTCGTGAACCTTTCAACATAGACTACGTCGCATTTCTTTAATGTGTCAAGCGCTGCAAGGCTCAGACCGCGATAGCCATTGACACCAGTACCCACAAACCATAGCACGGAGTATCGAATAGCTGACACCTATATTTTGGCATCGTTAACTCTTCCTCTTCTTCAAGTGGTGCAGCCGCGAAAGGTGAAAAAGCGCTCGCTCGTACACCTCGATGCTCGCAATGTATTCGTCAATGTTTACAGCCTCGTTAGCTGTGTGGGAAGCGTGTGGGTCGCCCGGACCGTAGGTAATGACTGGTATCTTGAAGTTGTGTCCAAGAACATTCATGTCGCCAGTTCCGGTCTTGCGCAAAAGCATTGGCCTCTTTTTGCGTACGTCTAGAACTGCCAGAAGGAGTGCCCTCACAAGGGGCGACGAGTGGTCGGCCTCAAACGGCTCAGTCTTGTCCTCTATCCTGTATGTCGCCTTGATCCCTTTTTCCGAAGCGACTTTTGTGATTACAGTTTCGACCATGCGGAGCACATTTTCACATGTCGTCATCGTGGGCACCCTGATGTCTATTGTTATCTTACACTTTTGGGGTGTGACATTGTGACTCGAGCCGCCGTTTATTTCTGTGAGGCTGCAGCTAATCGACTTGGTCTTGTTCTCGGCAGTTCCTACACGCTCTATCTCTGTCTTGATTTCTTTCCAAAATTCGTACATCTCTTCTATCGAGTTCTTGGCAAGCCACGGCGCGCTGGCATGCGCACTGTCACCCACGTCGCAAGTTAACCTGATGGCAAGCCTTCCCTTGTATGCGACGGTAATATTTTCAACGCCTGAAGGCTCGCCAAACACCGCGTAGTCGACTCCAAGCTTACTTTTGACCAGCTGCTTTACTCCGGTGGCATTGCCCTCCTCGTCAACCACTCCAGCAAAAATGACGGTTCCACTTTGCTTTGGAAATTCCGACGCAGCTAAAAGCATTGCTATCAGGGGCGCCTTTGCGTCTGAAGCTCCTCTGCCATAGATATGGCCGTCCTCTATTCTTACCGGTACCTGGCCGGGCACCGTGTCCATGTGGCCACATAGCAGGATGCGGGGCTCGCCGGTGCCTTTTGTAGCAATAATATTGCCAACATTGTCGATGCTCACTTGCTCAAAGCCAAGCTCGTTGACGCACTTATCCTTAATCATGTTGGCAAGCGAAGCCTCTGATCGGGATGGTGTGTAAAGCTCAAGCGCTTTTTTCAATAATTCTATTGCGTAACTTGGCGAAACCAATTCTCTACTTTCCTTGCCCTAGCGCATAGTCCAACATCAATCCTGGAATGTCAACTCCTGTGACCCGAACGGTATTCTTGAATTCCGTTGTATTGTTGACTTCATGAACCATCAGTCCATCTCTTTTGCTTTCCATTAGATCGACCCCTACAATCTGTCCCCCAAGCGCGTTCGCGGCCTGTATACAAATGTCTTCGAGATCCCTTGTCACGGGACACGCCTCAGCATGGCCGCCAAGCGCCATGTTCGTCTTCCACTCACCTTCGCCGGAATACCGGTAAATTGCCGCAACTACCTTGTTACCAACAACGATAGCCCTGATGTCACGGGGCGGGCGCTCGACAAACTCCTCAAAGTAGTACACTTGGTACAGGGGGAACATATGCTCCCTGTCTTCAATCACCGCGCGTGCAGCTTCCTTGTCGCGCAACAGGGCGATGAGCCTGCCCCAACTGCCGACCGTGGGCTTGATAACCGCGGGGTACCCAAACTCTTCGAGGGCAGCAAGTGCCCCCTCTCCTGAAAATGCGGCCACTGCCTTTGGCGTCCTGATACCAGCCTTTTCCAGCATCATGTGGGCGTACATCTTGTTGCCGCAAAGAATAGCCGCGTGTAGTGGATTGATCACGCGTGCTCCGAGCCCTTCTAGCGCGGCTGTGGAGTGGACGTTCTTAAAGTAGCTGACGCTGCGCTGCATTACCACTTGGCCGCGATATTTTGATTTCTTATCGTTCAGGTTTGCGACAAAGTTCTTGCAGTCTAGATTTTCAACATTGACTCCCTTTTTCTTTGCAGCTTCATAGAGAGCTTTTTCTTCCCATCTGATATTGTCATAGAGAATGATGAGGGAGTTGCCGGAAAAATTTGGTGACGACTGGTTGCCCTTTTCCTGCCTCACTGGCCCCAGTCCTCGCCGACAACCTGCGCTGGTTTTATCCCAAAGCCGTCTGCCGACTTGACAAGCTCATAGCTTGCGCCGCAGTCAGGGCAGGTCACGATCTCGCCCTCTATCGAGTCTGAAGGTATTTTGACCTCTGCATCACATTCTGGACACTTTACTACCATGTCATTCTACTCCTTTGCTGGGTTTAGTTTTACAGGAGCGTCATTAAGTATCTTTCTCTCCAGCCTGTCATCAAGATACAGCTCCAATATGTCGCCCATGCGAAGTTCCTTCAGGCCCCGGGCAAGGGTCTCAGCCTCGTGCTTGCCTGTCTCAAGGCCAAGCAACGATAACAGATATGCCGCGCCATTCTTGCCTGCAAGCTCGCCAAATACTATCTTGCGCCTGTTGCCAACAATTTTCGGCTCTATTATTTCATATGCGGCTGGATTGCGTAGAATCGCCGCAAGGTGCGTCCCCGCCTTATGCTTGTACGCGCTATCGCCCACTATGGGCTTCGACTCTGGCACCGGCATGCTGACATATTCGGCGATCGTTCTTGACAAATCCTTTAGCATGTGAAGCCTGAGGTCGTTGCTTGACCTATAGATTAGCGTCAGCGCGACTGCCGCTTCCGCCAGGCTCGGGATGCCAGTGCGCTCACCAAACCCGTCTATGGTGGTGTGAAGCTGGTCGGCGCCTGCCTCGCAACCCGCGAGGGCATTTGCTAGAGCCAATCCCACGTCATTGTGACAGTGGACGTCAAGCGATGTCTTTGAAGTATCGATGTTGTCGTGTACCATCTTCACGAGGTTGTACATGCCGCGCGGCCGCATAATGCCAACTGTGTCCGGTATGCTTATCTTCTCGATGCCGCGGTTGTTCATCTCCTTGCACATTTCAATCAGGAATGCTGGATCTGTCCTGCTGGCATCTTCCATCGTGAACCTTGACTTCAAACCGTGCGCCTTGATATAGTCGGCAACTTCAAGCGCCCTGATCTTGGCTTCTTCACGCGTGATCTTTAGCTTGGCCGATATGTGTATGTCGGAAATGCCCATGTAAGTGGCGACCCACGTTGCCCCGCAGTCGATCGCAATGTCGACATCGGACTTGATCGCCCTGGTGTGTGCAACAATGTCAGCGCGCAGACCCTGCTTGATTATCGTCTTGGTCGCTTCGGCATGATCCGGCGATACAACCGGGCTTATTTCTATCTGGTCGACTCCAAAAGAATCGAGCATCCACGCGATCTGAATCCTCTGTTTTATTGTGAACGACACACCCGGGTGCTGCTCACCCTCCCTCAGCGTACTATCAAGGATTTTTATCCTTCTACTCTGGCCGTTTTCACCGTTCCAGTTGTACTTGTGGGCATAGTAATTCGGATCGTCTGATTTTAGCGACATTTATTGCGATTTTAACTGCTTTCGGATATGATATAAACCTTATCGCAATGAAAACAGCGAATTCAGGCGCCTTTTTTCGCTCTAACCACCACCAAGCAGGCAAATAAGCACGAATTACGACGATATCTGCTTCAATAGTACAGAAACAGTCACGATTTCATGTATCCCTTGACTGTTTTCTCTAGATTGTCAAAAGCGCACTGAACCTTGTTCGTGCGCCTCTTGATGCCTATCTTGTAGTTCGATATTCCCTGGGATAATGAACTTATCATCTCTTCCTGCTCCTGCAGGTTAGGCGAGCCTGTAGATTTCCGCGCCTGCAATGACTTTTCTGGCGTCATCTCTTTAATTATTTTCGCCAGCTTAGCCGCCTTGACACCTGCATTCTGCGCCTTGAGCACCGTAGCAATGTCTGATAACTGCAACTTGGAAAGCGGCATCTTTCCCTTGCTTGCCCTTTCTACAAGCGCGCCCACAATTCTGTGAGAAACCCTGAACGGCACCTTGTTTTGTATCACCAACTGCTCTGCAATGTCTAGGGCGATTGCATAGCTGGTGCTGGCGGCATGGCGCATCATTTCCTTATCTATCCTGAGGGACCTGACTGCACCGTCGATAACCCTTATTGCGTCAAGGGTGGTTGCCGACGCGGCGAGCAGCGGTGGTTTTATCTCTTGCAGGTCGCGGCTGTAGCCGGAGGGCAGTGCCTTGACAATTCCGAGAATCGACACGAGGTTGCCAGTGACAATCGCCGACTTTGCCCTTGTCAGTTCCAGCGGGTCGGGGTTCTTTTTCTGAGGCATCGCACTCGACGTAGAGCTATATCGGTCTGAAAGTTCTATGTAGCCAAATTCGGTAGTTGACCAAAGAATGAAATCCTCTGCTATCCTGCCAAGGGTATTGGTCAGTATAGCAAGAGTAGATGCGTATTCAAGGAAAGAGTCGCGTGAGCTGGTTGCGTCTATTGAATTCCTGACGATGCTGTCAAAGCCAAGCAATACGGCTGTTTTTTTCCTATCGATCCTGATGCTCGACCCCCCGATTGCACACGCGCCAAGCGGCGACTGGTTTACTCGCTGGTACACAAGATAGAGCCGCTCCATGTCGCGCATTAGCGAGTAAGCGTACGAGAGCAAGAAGTGTGAGAACGTCCCTATCTGCGCCTGCTGCAAATGGGTGTACATAATCATCGAGACATCCTTGTTTTCTTTCGCCCTAGTGACGAGCCCTTCTATTAGGCTAGCAAGCGTGGCGCAAACATCGTTGATGTCGTCGCGTATCTTCATCCGGATGTCGAGTACCACCTGATCGTTCCTGGACCTCGCGGTATGCATCTTTCCCCCCGCGTCATTGCCTGCTTTTCTTATTACGAAAGCTTCGATAGCCTCGTGGATGTCTTCATGGCCTTCGGTCTGGATCTGCTCAGGCTTTTGCATTGCGTCCTCAAGTGCTGTCAGTATCTTTTTCAGCTCACCAGAAGTAAGATGACCCATTTCGTAAAGCATGATCGAATGCGCCTCGCTCCCTAGTATATCGTAGTCCAGTATGGACTGGTCGTGCTGCATTGAAGAGAGGAACTTGAGCACTTGGTCGTCAAGTTTGTCATTCGACCGCGACCGATACATAGAAGTGTGCATCGTAGGCGCTTATTTTAAGATTCTACACTAGCTAGCTTCAATCCATCCTTTTGTTAACCGGAACTAGCTTTTCCGCTGTTATACCATTTAGCAATGGATTTTTCATGGAATCAGCCCTTGCAGCGTTAACGCGCCTGATAGAATATCCCTCAGACCTTTCAGGATGTAGTTCCGTCCGCGTCAAAGACAGGCAGCTGCTCTATCTGTGTTCGCACGGAAATGGCAAGCCGTTCGTAGTCGTACTCGGGTTCTTTTCTGGGCAAAAGGAGGACGTTGTCACGAAGGACTTGATAGAACCGATAACTGAGGAAAGCAAGCATTCGATGAGCAAGATTGTCGTTAACATGCTCTCCGGCGAACACCAGGGCGCGCACATCTTTTTCCTTTGATTCCCTGCAATAGTTAAATATGGTTACCGTTAAAATTCTATTATATGAGTCAGGAAGAGCAGATGCAGCAGACTCGCAGAAGGATTTTTGACGAACTGACTAAGATAGTCGATCCAGAGATCGGAGTTTCAATAATGGAACTTGAGCTGATCGACAAGGTCGACATCAACTCTGGCAAAGTAAAGGTGGATCTGCATCTGACAAGCCCTTTCTGCCCAGCAGTCTTTGGTTTCAAGATAGCACAGGATGTCCGAGACAACATCTACAAGGTGTCGGGCATCAACGACGTTAAGGTCAACGTCAGCAATCACTTCATGGCTGACGCGATAAATAAGCAGGTGAACGACAGCAAGTATCCCGCCAAGACAGACGACAAACCCATCACCTAGTTTTTGTTTAGTCTTTCCTGCAGATCGGCTATTTTCTTTTCGTTTTTTGAGAATCCCAGCAGGTGTCCTCTCAGGAGCTGAATTCCCAGAGCAGGATCGACGCCCTTGGGGCAGACCGAACTGCACGAGCCGGCAAAGTGGCAGCGCCAGATTCCGTGCTTGTCGTCCACAATGTTCGTCCTTCCCTTGCCTGCACTATCGCGGTTGTCGATAAAGTAACGGTATGCCTGCGAAAGCGCCTGCGGCCCAGGGAACTTTGTGTCAGTCGCGACGGTCGGGCACGCAGAATAGCAAAGGCCGCACTTTATACAGTACGAGAACTGCAGGAACCTGTCCAAGTCTTCAGGCTTCTGAACAAACTCTGACAATTTTTCCCTGTCCTTGATATCCGCATGCTCGTTCTGAACGTACGGCTGCATGTTGCGGTGGTGGAGAAAGAACTGAGAAAAGTCAGTCACGAGGTCGCGTAGGTGGGGAAAATTAGCCAGCGGCTCTATAGTTATGGTGCTGCCCTCCATTTCAGACACCTTGGTGTAGCAAGCAAGTCGCGGTATGCCATTTATCTTCATACCGCACGACCCGCACGACGCCATCCTGCACGAATAGCGGATAGCGATGCTCGGGTCCTTGTACGCCTTGGCGTGCAGTAATGCGTCCAGAACAGTGGTCCAGCGCTGCACCGGCACTTCGACGCTGTCATAGCGTCCTGGCTCGCCGGCGAGCCGATTTGCCCTGTATACCTTGAGCACGATCGAGTCTCTGAGGGTTTCCTTCTTTTCGTGTTTTTTCTCAATCTTTTCTATTTTTTCAATTATTTGCTCTGTCATTTTACTCAAATCCTAGCCCGTTTGCGACAATGATAGTGCGCGTTCCATACGCTATCACGCCCATCATGGCCACTATCGTCAATATCGTCACGCCATCCTCCCACGCTTTGCTCTGGCGTAGTTCAAGCAGTATCACGCGCAGACCGTTGAAGCCATGAATGGCAATGAGCACCAGTACTGATTCCAACAATATCGCGTAAGGGATGTTGTGATAGTTGGCGATGACGTTCCCGTACTCTAGGCTCATATCGAACGGCATTATCAGGCGCATCAAGATGTGCACCGCGACTACAAACAGCGCGCCTATTGCGGTGATGTAGTGTATTTTCATTATCTGGCTTTCTCTAATCTGCATATTCAATTGCCTCTGAAGAGCACGGAAGCACCGTACAGCATAGCTGCAGCCGCCAGTATCAGTGCTATCCAGATTCCAGATTTCTGCCGATAATTGAGAGACGCCGCGTCATATGGGTAGTCCGGCCTGCCCGGCTTGCCGAGACCCTTGCCTCCATGAGTAAATATCAGACGAATGCCATTTGCAGAATGGTAGGTGCTCATGCCAATTACAAGCAGCAATATCAGGTGGCCCATAGGAGTCTGCGTCAGCTCCAGCATGGCGGTCCATGCGTCCGGGCCCTGAGTGAGAGAGCTGGTCTCGTAAATGTGGCCGACAAAATATGCCAGCAATCCAACGCCTGTCAGCCTTTGCAGCCAATAGGCTACGCGCTCCCAGCCGAACCGGCCGGGATTTAGCCAACCCTTTATCCCTTCTCGGTTGTTGCGATCCGACATTTTTTCCATTTCAGTATTTTCTCTCCACTGGAGCATATCGTGTGAATGTCACCGGGTGCCATGCCAGCTTGGGTCCGCCGTCACCAGTGAAATATGCAAGAGTGTGGTTCAAGAAGTTAACATCGTCGCGCATGGGATAGTCAGTCCTTGAATGTGCACCTCTAGATTCTCTCCTGTTCAGCGCCCCAACCAAAACCACTTCGGCTGTCCTTAGCATGGAGTCTGTCTCCATGACATTAACGAAATTGGTGTTGTATTCCTTTGCCCTATCATCGACATGCTTCCACATCGACGCTTTCAGCTCCCTCGTCTTTTTCAGCGCGTCAGTCAGCGCCTGCTCAGTCCTAAAGACATAAGCCTTGTCGTCCATCGTGTCCGTCAACTCCTTCCTTACCTCGTAGGGGTTCACGTCCCCTCTTCCGCGAAAAAGGCCGTCGTAAATGCGTTTTTCCTCTTCGATCACCTGCTGCTCCGGGATGGAATTGGCCTCGCGCCCCTGCGCGTACTTTGCAGCCAATTCGCCGGTTATCCTTCCCCACACAATGCACTCTGACGTAGAATTTGCACCGAGCCTGTTTGCTCCGTGTGTACTGTTGCAAGCTGCTTCGCCAGCGGCCCACAAGCCGGTCATTTCTGTAGCGCCTTCAATGTTGGCGTGGATGCCGCCCATCATGTAGTGGCAGACCGGCCTCACTTCTATGGGCTCGTTGATAATGTCAACGCCGGAGAACTTGATACCGATTTCACGTATTCCTGCCAATACTTCTTTTATGCGCTCGGCTCCGAGGTG
>JANWHJ010000026.1 GCA_025450475.1 Nitrososphaera sp. | reverse complement strand
GCTCCATGAGCTCGATTCTAGTGTCTTCGAGCATAAGCATAGCGACCTTGACCTTTTCGGTTGGCACTTCCTCTATATCCAGCTTGTCAACATTCAGTATCTTTTGGTAGTTCTTTAGCGCCTCTTCGACGTTTTTCACGGCTACGGCGATATGGTCAACCCGCATTTACATCATATTTTGCTCGTTTTGGTTTATTTAAGATATCTTAGAACGATATCCTAGGTTCGTACTTACCAAAGACTGTGCGGAGCGAGCCGCTTATTTCGCCAAGTGTGCCATAGCTCTTTATCGCGCTAATGATGTTTGGCATCAGATTCTCCTCCTTTTCCGCGGCCTTTTGCAGCTGCGACAACGCATGATCGACTTTTGACTTGTCGCGGGTGCTCTTCAATTCCCTTAGCCTTGTGACCTGCCTGTTCTCTATTTCTTGATCTATTCTATTGAGCTTCGGCTCGATATCGTGCGCGTCCTGGTATTTGTTTACGCCGACTATGACGCGCTTGTTTTCGTCGATCTCTTTCTTTAGCTGATACGCGTTGTTCCTGATCTCTTCCTGAAAGAATCCTTTTTCCACGGCGACCAGAGCACCACCCATTCTGTTTATCTTCTTGAGGTACTTGTTAACCTCATCTTCTATCCTACTGGTTAGGTATTCGACATAATGCGAGCCGGCCATGGGGTCAACAGTCTTTGCTACGCCGGTTTCGCTTGATATTATTTGCTGGGTGCGAAGCGCCACCTTGACTGACTCTTCAGTCGGGAGGGCGAGCGCTTCGTCTCTGGAATTCGTGTGCAGAGATTGGCAGCCACCGAGCGCCGCTGCCAGCGCCTCAGTCGCGACTCTGACGATGTTGTTATCGACCTGCTGAGCAGTCAGCGACTCCCCGGAAGTCTGGACGTGGAAACGCAGGTGCATTGACTTTGCATCTTTTGCATGGAATCGCTCTTTCATTATCTTTGCATAGATGCGCCGGGCGGCTCTGAACTTGGCAATTTCCTCAAAGAACTCCATCGTACAACAAAAAAAGAACGAAAGTCTTGGCGCAAAGTCGTCCACCTTCATCCCCCTTGCAGTGCAGGTCTCTACATATTCGATCGCGTTAGCAAACGTGAACGCCAACTCTTGAATGGCATTGCACCCTGCCTCTCTCATGTGGTAGCCGGAGATACTGATCGGATACCACTGTGGGACTTTTTTCGAGCAGTATTCGATCATATCGCCGATAAGTCGCATCGATGGCTTGGGAGGGTAGATGTAAGTGTTACGAGCGATGTATTCCTTCAATATGTCGTTCTGCGTAGTTCCACGTAGCTGGCCTGGCAACACTCCCTGCGACTCTGCTACGGTAATGTAAAGCGACAGCAAAGTTGAAGCAGTGGAATTAATAGTCATCGACGTGCTGACCTTGTCAAGCGGGATGCCGTCGAAGCATGCCATCATGTCCCTTATCGAGCTAATGGCGACCCCAGTCCTACCTACCTCGCCATCGGACTGCGGGTCATCCGAGTCCCTGCCAGTCTGAGTCGGCAGGTCAAACGCCAATGACAGCCCTGTCTGGCCGTGGTCGAGGAGGAACTTGAAGCGCTTGTTGGTCTCCTCTGCGCTGCCAAAGCCGCTGTACTGGCGCATCGTCCACACGCGCTCTCGGTACATGTTGGGATACAATCCCCGCGTAAATGGATATTTGCCGGGCTCTTCGTCGTGCCGAATATCGTATTTTGCTAGGTCTTTCCTTTTGTAGGCGCGCTTTACCGGGATGTTTGAATCAGTCTTGAAATTCTCGTTCGGTCTTGCCATAGTGATCACCTAAACAAGCCGGCGGCCAGCTCGTCTGCTGCCGCGTATGGGTCGATCTCTTTCTTCGCCAACTTTTCAACAAATTCCAAATATTTCCCGTTGTCTGCAAGCATCAACGAGGCCTTTTTCTCGACCATACTTAAAACCATGTCCCTCAACTCGCTCTCCAGCATATTTCTTTCGCGTTCTTTATAATTAATGTTTTTTTCTTTTAGTAATCTATCAATACTCTTGGCTAGTTCACGGACACCCTTGCCCGTCTTGGCTGATACCTTGAAGACCGCAGGCTTGCGCTCCGTGTCCCCTATCAGATCGAGTATGGTGTTGTATAATGCTGGGGCCCCTTCAAGGTCCGACTTGTTGACAACATACATGTCACCTATTTCCGTCAACCCAGCCTTGACTGCTTGTACGTTGTCTCCCGTGTGCGGTGTAAATACGACCGTCGTGAGATCGACTACCCTTGATATTTCGACTTCAAGCTGCCCCGCTCCAACGCTTTCGACCAGAATTAGGCCATAGCCCGCCGCGTCCAGAATCCTAATCGCGTTTCGCAATGACTTCGACACTCCTCCCACCGCACCTCTCGAAGCCATGCTTCTCATGAACACCTTTTCGTCATCAAGGTTGTTTTGCATCCTGACTCTATCGCCCAGTATCGCGCCACCTGTTATCGGGCTCGTGGGGTCCACTGCGAGCACCGCTACCCTGTATCCTAACGCTTGGCATTCCGGTATTAGCTTGCCGACAAGCGAGCTTTTGCCCGCACCGCCCGGTCCGGTGAATCCCACAGTCTTTGCCTTGCCAGTTTTGGAAAAGATCTGCTTTATTATTTCGCGGGATTCCGGATCGTCATTGTCAACAATGGAAATGGCCTTTGCAAGGGCGCGCCGCTCTCCCGCAAGCAGGCCCTTCACTATGGGGAGCACGCTCACGGGTTATATTGCGTGCAATATTAACGAATTCTTGTTTGCCCGCTTAACACTTCGGAAATGATGTTGGCAAGCCTGCTCTTGTCCACCCAGCGGTGCCACTCACCGTCGTGGCTCAGCTGCCCCTTTGGCTGCCGGTAACTATCTACCTGCTTCTTAATTGTCCTTTCCCTGAGCTCCTCCACATTGGGCAAGGCCTTGAAAATAGTAAGGCGATTCTTGTATTTGGTCAGTTACAATTGAGCTTTACGATTCACGTCCAAATTGAATAAATATTTTAAGAGGAAAGGCCCAAACTTCTAACATAATGTCGGCGCAGCAACAGCAGCAGAAAAAGCCAATACGCGTTCTCGTTAGCAAGCTAGGGCTAGATGGCCACGACCGGGGGGCCCTTGTGATATGTAGGGCGTTCCGAGATGCCGGCATGGAGGTCATTTATTCCGGGCTATTCTGCACGCCAGAGCGAGTCGCGAGCATGGCTGTGGACGAAGACGTCGACGTGGTTGCTATGAGCCTACTTAACGGCGCTCACCTCACATTATTTCCAAAGGTCGCACGTCTGCTTAAGGAAAAGGGGGCCGGCGATATACTGATCGTAGGCGGCGGCATCATCCCGGAAAGCGATAGGAAAGAGCTTGAAAAGCAAGGCGTGACTGGCAACTTTGGTCCCGGCACTCCGCTGCCAGTGATAATAAAGCACATCTCTGAGAACATGCAAAAGCGCAAGTAGGTAGTACTCCTTGCGAAAAGCTTGGAAGTAGTGCACGCTGTTAAACTTCCGAGGCATCAGGCCACATCATCCTTCGCATCTCCTTCCCCACCTTTTCCACTTGGTGGTTCTCGATCTCCTTCATGTAACGTGCAAATGAGTTCTTTCCCTCTTTCGTGTACTTGCTAACCCATTCTTCGGCGAATTCGCCTGACTGAATCTCCTTGAGCGTCTCTTTCATCTTTCTCTTGGTCTCATTGTCAACCACGCGCGGCCCGCGGGTGAGTCCGCCGTACCTTGCAGTTTCGCTAACTCGGTTGTACATGCCGGTGATGCCGTATTTCTGGATCAGGTCGACTATCAGTTTCAGTTCGTGCAGACACTCGAAATATGCAACCTCCGGCTGGTAGCCTGCCTCGACCAATGTCTCAAAGGCGTTCAAAACCATAGCGTGGGTTCCGCCGCAAAGGTCTACCTGCTCGCCGAACCAGTCGGTTTCCACCTCTTCCTTGAACGTCGTCTGCAGTACTCCTGGCCTCGTGCTGCCGATCCCCTTTGCCATCGCAAGGACGCGGTCCCACGCCCTACCTGAGTGGTCTTGATAAACGGCAACAAGAGATGGCGTCCCAAAGCCTTCTTGATAGAGCTCGCGGACCCGCTGGCCCGGACCCTTTGGCGCCACCATGATTACGTCCACGTCCTTAGGCGGCACAATCCACTTCCAGTGGACAGCCGCGCCGTGCGAAAATGAAAGTGCTTTACCTTCAGTGTTGTACTTTGCTAATTCTGTCTTGTACGTGTCTGCCTGCTCCATGTCCGGGATCAAAACGTGGATAATGTCTGCCGCCTTCGCCGCTTCAGCAACTTCCATCACCCTGTGACCCTCTGACTCGGCCTGCTTCCAAGTCTTGCCTCCCTTTCTGAGGCCAACTATGACCTTGAGGCCGGAATCCTTCATGTTGGACGCCTGGGCGCGACCCTGTATGCCGTAACCGATAACTGCAATCGTCTGGTCCTTTACCGGAGCTAGTGATACTTGGCTGTCATGCCATCTCTTGGCGGGCATGGATGTCAGTCGTCGGCACGCAATATATTATTCTACTGATAGTTCGCAATCCCGGGCTGTCATGCCGGATGGTGCGCAACCTACCACGCGTCGGGCCCTGATCATAAATCATGGGCGAACTGCCGTTGCAGGCCTTGCCGTCCTGCCGTTCTGATGTCCTTCGAAAATACCCGCCCCAGGATACTCAGCCCAAATAAGACTCTCAGGGTGGGACCCGGGACCACAATGACTGCAAATTTTGTGGTCGCAAAAGCGATCAGGCCTGGGATCATGTCTGATGCCTGTTGCAGTCAGCAATCCTGCATTGCCAGTCGTGCAGTCTGTTATAGTTTTCACTGTCCTCTTGTGGATAGGGATTGGCATAATACAGTGGTTCGTGCTTTCAAAATGGACTAAGAAGTACAAGCCGTACAAGGAGCTGCATAAAAAGATTGACGAAAAACTGAACTACAACGAAGATTAAATGCAGCTTAGCTTCTCATCATTTTCGAGTTGGACCTTTCGATCAGTACGATCCGAGCCCCTGAACAAGGCAGAAAATGCCGGCTCTATCTTTTCGCG
This sequence comes from Nitrososphaera sp., assembly GCA_025450475.1. Lineage (GTDB taxonomy): Archaea > Thermoproteota > Nitrososphaeria > Nitrososphaerales > Nitrososphaeraceae > Nitrososphaera. The sequence continues at coordinate 6,112 of JANWHJ010000026.1, read as the reverse complement.
AAATAGTTTCTCTAGTCGCGGTGAAAAACGCTGGGTTCTTGGAGTGTTAAAAGCAGGCGGTGTTTTGCGTCGCCGCCGGACAGGTTAATAGGCTTTTGGAAGCTGCCTAAAAGGGTCAGTGGCAATATTTTCGACAGATCCTTCATCTGACCATCGTCGATAGGCGAGCACGAGTTAAACCAGTTGTATGTAATAATTGTAACAGGCTCAACACTATATACATTGTTCAGTCTAGTTTTTAAACAATGAAGATATTGATTGCAGAAGACGAACATCAAATAGCAATGCAATATGAAATTGCTCTCAAGGAAAGAAGTCACGAAGTCACGATTACACACGATGGAGAGCAGTGTCTTGAGGCCTTTTACAATGAATTGGAGCGTCAAGAATCCAGTCGTAAATCTAGATTGATGAAGCCGCCTTTCGACGCGGTGATTCTGGACTATAGAATGCCCAAAAAGGATGGCATGGAAGTTGCGAAGGAAATCCTGTCAATTGAGCCGAAGCAGAGGATCTTATTTGCTTCTGCCTATGTGCTTGAAACCTTGGCAGATTCTGTAAAGAACTTGCAACAAGTAGTTGAACTTATACAAAAACCATTTGAGTTAGATCCGTTCGTCGATCTCGTAGAGGACAAGGGTATTTACAGCGAGCTGGAAAAACTTAATGTGAAGGTCAAAGAGGTTAAGGATCTTAATCCGACTCATCAACAAGTACGGGATCTACTTGAAGGTTTGAAGAAGCTTCAAAAAGGGCGGACCCTCTAATCACTAATGGGCTTTGATTGATTCATTGGTAAGACTATGGTGAATGTGGCCCCGCCATTATCGTTATTTGATGCATAAATTTCGCCCCTGTGCGCAGTCACTATTGCCTTGCTTATGAAAAGGCCAAGACCCGTCCCGCTATGATCGCTTGTTCCAACATCTCTTGTCACGAATCTGCCGAATAGTTTCGGAAGGACCTCTTGCGGTATACCGCCGCCTGTATCACTGATCTTGATTTGGATTTTATTCTTGTCCTGGGATAATTGGCTTTCCACTTGAATATTGCCGGTCTTTGTAAATTTCATCGCATTTCCAATGATATTAGTCAGTACTTGAGTCATCCGTGACTTATCGAGTTCCGTCTCCACTGCTTTGCTTTCTTCGTCCATCTTGACTTCCAAAGTCACGTCTTTCGCAAGATTTGACATAGCAGAGCTCAACACACTTTCAATTAGGTGCCCTATGGCAATTTTTTCCATATGGTACATTAGACTGCCACTCTCAATCCTGCTCACATCTAGAATATCATTGGCCAATTGCTGAAGCCGACGGGCTTCCTTCAGTACACCGTCCCACGCTGCATCTTGGCTTATCTTGCCTCTCTTTGCGAGGAGTGCATAGCCAAGGATAGGTTGGATAGGAGTCCTAAGTTCATGGGATGCGATTGCTACGAATTCGTTCTTTAGCTGCTCCTTCAACTTCAATTCTTCATTCGCCTTCTCCACCTCCCTTTTGGTCTTGTATATGTCAGTTTGATCAATTAATGCTAGACCACAGGCGTTGATGTTCCCATACTCGTCGGAAAGCGAGAAACCGCTCATAAGTGTTGGAAATACAATTTCATCTTTTCTGCTCAACCAGACCTCGCAGTTGTCAATGGTTCCTTTTTGCTGCCAGTTGTCGAGGATTTCGTGCATCGCAACAAGATTGTTGGGGCTGATGTACTTGTACACCGATGTGCCTACCGCCTGACTTTTAGGATACCCTAGCCGCCTCGCAAATTGTTCATTGCAGTCAAGAATATTTCCATTTACGTCTACGGTGCAGAAAAGTATGGATGACTTCTCGTAAAAGTTTTCGAGGATATCATAGGTTCTAGAATAAGAGGGCGATAAGGGTATTTCAGCACCTCTAAGCGACTTTCCAGCCTGTTGCTTCAATACATAAGCGAGCACCCGAAAATAATCTTAGGATTTGTGTGTAATCATTTTGACACATCTATTGTTATTAGACTACTAGAATCAAAATTGTAGTTACAGACCTATAGGATTCGATGGTGAATAAATTGCAATTTGGTAAGCTTCCCAACGATGGCGACGCAAGTCAGACTATCGTACGCAAAGCCATAGATAACGCCATTAGCGCTTTAGGAGGTCCAATCCACAAGACCATTATTTGGCACATGAATAATCGAGGAGTCTTTGCCAATCCTAAGAAAATTGATATCAATTTCTTTTATGACAATCTAAGAGAGCTACTCGGTCCTGGTGCTGATATGATAATGGAAGATACATGGGAACATTTACAAAAACAACATGGAGTACATTTTGATCGCGATTTTGAACGTAAACACACTCCTGCAGAGAAAATTCGAAAAGTTATGGAGATAGGTGAGGCATAAATGGAGCAACAGGGATATCTTGAGATTAGGAAACAGCGGAAATACCTCATCATGGGATTGCTAGTAGCAATTGCAGCGATAGACGCGACTGTATTCTTTACGGCCGGTTCCGAAATCGAATATTACATCAGTGACTTATCTAGAGTCAGCACGATAGGTGCGGCAGCCGTTCTATCCTTAGTTGTCGTTAGTCGCCAAGGAATACATGGGCTCTTTGGAAAAGCATACGCAATGCTTGCCGCGGGATTGATACTCTGGGTGGCAGCGGAATCGATATGGGCATATCATGAATTAGTTCTTGCTCAGGAAACACCTTTCCCCTCACTTGCTGATGCCTTCTGGCTAGCCGCGTACGGACCTATTGGATACCATATGTTCAGTACATCTAAGTTCTTTGGGCGAGGGATCAAGAAACATGTCATACTCGTCGTCACAGCCGCGGCTATCATATTCTCATACTTCTATCTTCAAGCAATTATCGACGTCTCGACTTTGGAAGGAGCTGAGGCAATGACTGCCGTCGGTATAAGCGTGGCATATCCTGTATTTGATGCAATCATACTGGTACCGGCAATTCTTATGATCACTAATGCAGGAAGGGGACAACTTACATCCATCCCCTGGATATTCGTCGCGATGCTGCTACTTGTCATTGCCGATAGCCTGCTAGGGTTATCTGCAGTTGTAGATTTTGCGGGTCAGACATTCCACATCACCATGATTTTCAACGCTGCATATCTCTGTTTCATGGCGGGACTGTTGTGGTATAACAAACAGTTCATCTTTAACGCGAAAAATGCTGCAAAATTAATGTAATTTCATTGTACATACAAAGTAATTTAGGCTCTGAAAAATATGCAAATCATGACGATGCCGTCAATAACGATAGAGCTAACCCAGAAGGAATTGGATGCCGTGGTGGAATATGCAAGCCAATGCGGTGAGACAATTTCAGGACTTGCACGGAAGGCCTTGATAAGGGAAGCGACATTGGCAGACGGATACGGTTCAGACGATCCCCAGTATGAGTATCAAATGATGATCCCCTCTCAAGCCTCGAGAACCAAAGAAAATACAATTATCCAAGAAAATTACAATCGAATTAGAAGAATTCTGGGTTGGAGACAAATAACTTTATAGCTATTTTAGGGCTAGTTTCGATCAATTGACTCCTTGAGGCAATTATTAGCTAACTTTTACTTGGCCAACAAAAGTCAATCATTTTTAACCTCATAATGATACTAGCAAGCGCTACCCATCAGACAGGCACAGGAAAGCAGGCTGAATCCAAACTAGGTGATTATCTGATGGTAAAATTAGAACAGACTCTAACTAGTGACATCGTTCAACTTCTTACTACAGAATCAGATGTTTTGAGGGAGGACAGCGAAGGTTTCATTTATGCTCTTGATAGAATAGCAGGTCATCTTTCGAAGTATGATCCAGCACCGTCGCCAATTCTGAATACCATTGATCTGCAAGGACAGGACTATGCTACCTACTTTTATGCTGCTTATTCTGAGAATCAAGAGCTTGACAGATCCATCCTTGTTTACAAGACTGTAAAATCGCTTGTTAGGTACATTCTACTCATGGATAGGTACTATGAAGTTGGCAATAGGCGATACGAAAGAATTGCTCGGGGTCTGTTACGGACTATCAAAGCGACACACGAAGGATTTCTAAAATATTCAATTAGCTTCGCTCTTGAGCAGTTCTGGCCGTTCTGGGATTTTGAGCAGACCGTCAAGAAGCGCTTGATAAAGGGACATTCATTCACGTCTAATGAAATTCGACACTTCAATCTTTTCAAATCATCAGATGCCCCGATAATTTACGCGCGCGTTCTTGATAATGGATTGCAAAGCTTTAACCCAAATGTTGGCACCATATTACATTTCAACCAAGCACTTCAAGACATGAAAGATGACTTTGAGGATATTGAACAGGATCTTCGTGACCGGATGCCAATCGTATTTCTCTTGGCTGCATCTGAGCATGTACCATTTCCGAAGCTTGCCAATGATAAGAACCATGCAAGAAACATGATAATTAGCAACGATAGAGTAATCGACTCAATATTGACTCTTATCCAACAATACAACGAACTCACAAGAGAAATTGGAATCCCATCAACCTTTGCATTTCTAAAACTTCTCTCGCGAGATTATACCGACAGCTTGTTAAAGACCCTTTGTGTTCAAAGAAAGTAACGTGCGATGACTGTAGAATCAATCAAGAAGTACATCCGGTTCATTAAGGGCAATAGACTGACATATTTCCACTTCAACAAACAACTCTTTATGGGAGAGATTGCCGGCTTTGCGGCTGGTGTTGGTGTTGCAGAAGCAGCAGCGGCTCTTGGGGCCAACGAGGTCGGAATTTCCCTATCATCGGGCATCGCAGACTATGCGGGATCCATACTGGGTTTCTTTGCGATATTTTACTATGACAAGAAGCCCAGTTATCCGCAGCTGAATAGCAATCAACGCTTCAAACGCATAGCAAAGGACGCCTTTTCTCTCTGGGCAGCAATCGCCGCAGCTGACCTTGCGTATGTTTTCATGAGACCATACCTTCACTACCTACTGCTGATTTCTGGCTTTGAAGCGGGAATAGCCGCCACCGTTGCGCACTTTGTAGCATTTGGCATCTTCAATGGGGTTGCAATACTATCAAGAAGCATAATTGACTACGTGAGGAGTGGGAAACAACAATGATTAGATGATAGCTTGGATCATTTCACCATTAAATTGTTCACAGCTTTTGATTCTTCCAAAATCCAATTCTGTTTCATTATTGGGATGAATTAAAAATGATAATTACACCCTAGTGAGAATATCAGCCACCAGGTAGACTAACGATTATCATGAAGCACCCAAATAGCTCAGCGCACCCCTGAAAGTAAGGTAAACTGCCTTCTGGAGTATTTCAATCGCAGCAGAACTTTTAACCTCTTGCAGCATATGGTCATTGATTATTGGTTCAAATCGACGAGGAAATCCTACGACTCATTATTAAAGGGGGAAACATAGTACTCGTCTGCAGCGTCAGTGGGACCGGCATTCCAAATATTTCCCCGCGGTTTGTCTTGGGAATCCTCCATAGTGAGAAGTTGCTCTTCGCAGACGCTTTTGAAAATAAGACTTTTCATAACATTAATGCTTGGCCTAAGGTAAGCGTGGTTGTATTTGACAGCGACACACAAGGCGGCTACCAGATGAAAGGCGATGCAGAGATAGTGAGCGACCCGGAACTTGCTACTCAAGCAGAAATCCGCCTTAGAGAGTTTGGCATCCTTGAAAAACCAAGAAAAGTATGGGCTCTTGCAGTAAAGGAGATTTACTCTTTGAAGCCAAGCCCAAAATCCAAACATCCCTTCTCATACTACAAGTAATCCGCCAAACATTCCAACTTCTTACTTACGTTGTAGATTTATTAGTTCTACTTTTGAGACAGGTTAGCACAAATTCATCATCCACCTCAATCTCGGGTAGGCAACACCTTATGTCATCATTTGCGACACAGCTGCATAGGAATACGATGCTATTTGCTTTGAAATCAAATAACGCCACAGTGCCAAAAGAAAAGCGGGCCCGTCGGGATTCGAACCCGAGACAGCCGGATTTCTTTCCACGAAAGTTAAAAGTCCGGTACTCTACCTGGCTGAGCTACGGGCCCAGGACAACCTACGCTCCTATGCAGCATAATTTAATGGTATATC
>JANWHJ010000025.1 GCA_025450475.1 Nitrososphaera sp. | reverse complement strand
GCATATGCATCGATGGTCCTCTGATCGATGGCACCCATATCAACAAGCAAATGACCTACAGTAGTTGACTTACCATTATCTACATGACCTACTACCACGAGGTTCATGTGTGGCTTCTTGCTAGCGCTCATAGAGCAAGAGCGCTCCATGGGCTTTATTTGTATTTCGCCTTGAACAGGGAGCAAATGGCGAGCTCTAGCTCAACGTTCAAGCTTCAGACCTCTCTAACAAGTTATCGGAAAAGTTTTAAACCGATAGCCATGAGTCTGTCTCGGTATGCGGATCACACTTAGCGCCATCAAGGCCGACATTGGAGGAATCGGGGGCCACACCTGCCCGAGCGAAAAACTTCTTGAGACTGTCAAGAACTTTGTTGCCAGAAACGCAAAGGGATTGCTTGTAGATTATTATATTGGGTACACCGGCGACGACATCCATATCATAATGACTCACACCCGCGGGGTTGATGATAAAAAGATCCACAAGATGGCATGGGACGCATTTACAGAGGGGACAAAGACCGCTAAGGAACAGGGCCTCTACGGTGCCGGTCAGGATCTGCTCAAGGATTCGTTCTCCGGCAACGTCAAGGGAATGGGGCCGGGTGTTGCAGAAATTGAAATGGAGGAGCGTCCAAGCGAAGTATTTTGCATATTTGCGGCAGACAAGACCGAGCCGGGTGCGTTCAACTTCCCTCTCTGGCGCATGTTTGTAGACGCAAGGAGCAACACCGGCCTCTTGATAAATGAACGCCTTGCAGAAGGTGTCATTTTCCGCATAATGGATGTCATGTCCGGCAAAGTTGCAGAACTTAAAATGTGGCAGGATAAGGCCGAGCTTGAAGCGGCATTGATGTACCCCGGTCGCTTTGTAGTCCACTCTGTGATGTCGTCTGATGGCTCTGACCAGATAGTTTCTGCGTCGACTGACAGGCTGCACAACATTGCCGGCACCTACGTCGGCAAGGACGACCCTATTGCAATAGTCAGAACACAAAAGAACTTTCCAGCCACAGAGGAGGCGGGAAGCGCGTTCAACGAGCCCCACTATGTCGCGGGAAACACGAGAGGAAGCCACCACATGCCCCTCATGCCAGTCAAGCTCAACTCTGCTGCTAGCCTGAACTACTCTATCCCAATCGTCTCGTGCCTACTCTTTAGCATGCACAACGGCAAGCTCACCGGGCCGCATGACGGCTTTGGAACCGCCGACTGGGACCTCCAGAGGATGCAGGCGGCCAAGCGGGCGATGATAATGCGTAACCAAGGCTTCATCCACCCGGCCACCCTTGTCCCTGATGAGCTGGAATACAACAAGGGCTACGAAGCAAGGATGAGCAAGCTTGGGAGCAAGTTCCGCGACCTCGAAGACGTCATGAACGGCAAGCGCAAGGCGTCAACAACTAAAGCTGGAAGCAGACGTTGAAGCGACCCCTAATCATCAATTTCAAAAACTATGACGAAGTTTCCGGACAGAGGGTCGTCAAGCTCGCAAAGGCCGCGCAGGCAGTGGCAAGAAAGCTAAAGGTAGAGATAGCGGTTGCGCCTACGCAGCCGGCCCTGGCGCTTGTTGCAAGAAATGTCAAACTACCAATCATCTGTCAGCATGTAGACGACCAAAAGGTGGGCTCTAGCACGGGCTATTTCGTACCCGAGATCGCCAAGTCTTACGGCGCATCCGGTTCGTTGATAAACCACAGCGAGCACCGGATAGAAATGAAGCAGATTGCCAGTCTAGTGGAGCGCCTACGCGGCCTGCACATGACGTCAATAGTGTGCGCGCGAGAGCCATGGGAGGTCATGGAAATATCGGCTTTTCAGCCGGATTTCATCGCTATCGAGCCGCCAGAGCTTATTGGGAGCGGAAGAGCTGTATCAAAGGAGAACCCCGCGATCATAACCAAGTCGATAGAGGCAGCCGGAATGCGCTCCAAAGTCATCTGCGGCGCAGGCATTACAGGCCGAGGTGACGTCCTCAAGGCGATGGAGCTGGGCTCTCGCGGCATACTTGTGGCAAGCGGAATAATCAAGGCAAGTTCGTGGGTAGGCAAGATAGCCGATCTCGCGGCCGGCATGAAATAATCTGCATTCCGCTCGTAAACAAATCTGCAAGTGACATTCATGTTCACCCTAGGCGCCTACAAATTAGCGAAGATTTTGCGGACTAGATCTTTACTGACGGCAGATTCCAGTTGTATTTGATGGCCAGCAGCCTGACCGCTGTCGTCGCGACAATGCTCGGTATGGCAGCAATGTTGAGGTCCAAGCCGACGGACAAGAGTACGAAAAATATCACAACGCCAATAAAGCTTGCTGACGCATAAAGCTCCTTGACAAACACTATCGGCACTTCATTTACAAACACGTCGCGAAGGATGCCCCCGCCGACAGCTGTAAGGACTCCTGCAAACGCCATTGTGAGAAAGTTCAGTCCAAAGATGTTGTACGCAAAGGTCGCGCCAATTATCGTGAACACGCCAAGCCCAATCGCGTCAAACTTTAAGAACAAGTTCCAGTGCTTTTTAAGTGCGCGATAAAGGAAAAATATCGCAACGCCTGCCACCACTGTGATTATTATATAAAGCGGATTGACTATTGCAAGCGGTGGCATGCTGCCAAATACAAGATCGCGGATTACTCCTCCAGCTACTCCCGTTATGGTAGCAAGTATGACTATCCCGACAATGTCGGACTTGTGCTCTATCGCCTTAAAAGCGCCGGTCACCGCAAACGCCATTGTGCCAAAGAGGTCTAGGATTTGCATAAGATGCTGAACTGGCAAGATGTCAGACATTGAAATCATCGGGTGACGCGAGCAAGTTGAAGCCCATCTTAAGAACGGGTTCAAAGATTTGAAATTATCGGTGATCGCACACAACATTTTAAACTAGCGGAAGAGTTAATCATCATCTCGTATGTCAGAGGAAGGTTTTGGCAAAGCACCTGCCACTGTCAAGCCGATCTACTTTTTCGACGAAGCAGACGGCCGGAATAAGATGTTGCTTGGCGGCAAAGGTGCTGGACTTGCGGAAATGACTAGGCTTGGCTTGCCTGTCCCGCCAGGATTCATAATTACCACAGAGATTTGCGAAAAATTCTATGAAGCGGGGAGGCGGCTTCCCGATGGCTTGATGGACGAAGTGCGCAAGTCAATAAGGCGACTTGAAAGTGCAACAGGCAAGAAATTCGGCGACCCAAAAAACCCGCTCTTAGTGTCGGTGCGTTCCGGCGCGCCAGTGTCGATGCCTGGTATGATGGACACGATCCTCAACCTCGGACTCAACGACGAAACAGTCGACGGCATAGCAAGGCAGAGCAAGGACCAGAGATTTGCGTGGGATGCATACCGCAGATTTGTCCAGATGTACGGCAAAATTGTGCTTGGGATAGACGATCGGAAATTTGATGCCATGCTAGCTGGGAAGGATTTGTCAAGCGCAAAGGTTGTCAAGGACATCGCGAAATCATTCATGTCGCTCTGCGAAGACTCTGGCAGGAAATTTCCTGCAGATCCGTACAAGCAGCTAGAACTAGCCATCGACGCAGTTTTCCGATCCTGGATGGGTAAGCGCTCCGTGGAATACCGGAAGCAATACAATATCGGGCCGGACATGGCCGGTGGCACCGCAGTAACAATAGTCGCAATGGTCTTTGGCAACATGGGACCCGACAGTTGCACCGGCGTTGTGTTCACCCGCGATCCGGAGAATGGCGACAAGAGGCTATATGGCGACTATCTAGTGAACGCGCAGGGAGAAGACGTGGTATCGGGGAAGACGACTCCCAATCACATCGATTCCCTTATCAGCGAAATGCCAGATGTCTATAGGCAGCTGCTTGAGGTATGCGAAAAGCTGGAAAACCACTTCAAGGAACCTCAGGATCTAGAGTTCACCGTCGAAAAAAAACGGCTCTATATTTTGCAGACGAGGGCCGCCAAGATGAACGCGGTTGCGGCGGTAAAGACTTCGATAGATCTTTACCATGAAGGGCTCATCAGCAAGACCGCGGCGCTAGAGCGTATCGACCCTGAAGCCCTTGAACAGATACTCTACCGCCGAATAGACACGCACGCAAAACATAGGGCTATCGCGACAGGAGTAGGTGCTTCACCAGGCGCGGCTACTGGAATCGCGATATTTGACGTAGCCCGAGCGGAGGCGTTTGGCAAATCGGGTGAAAAAGTGATCTTGGTGCGGGAAGACACAAAACCGGACGACGTGCCGGCGTTCTTCCATTCAGCCGGGATATTGACCAGCCGCGGCGGCAAGACTTCTCATGCAGCGGTGGTTGCCCGCGGCATGGGCAAGCCCTGTGTAGTAGGCTGCTCGCAGATAGAAATCGACTTTGAGGGAAGAAGTTTTGGCGTTGAAGGCAAAAAAGCGATAAGCGAAGGGCAGAAAATAACGATTGATGGCTCGACAGGTAGGGTCTATTCCGGCGAAGTGGCGACCGTAGAGCCGGAAATCACGTCAGAATTCAAGGAGCTCTTGCAGTGGTCATCGGAAATGAAAGGCATGAAGATAAGAGCAAACGCGGACACGGTGGCGAGTGCAACCCTCGCGGGCAAGTATGGCGCGGAAGGGATCGGGCTTTGCAGGACTGAGCGTATGTTCAACCAACACGACAGGCTCCTACAGTTTGTCAACATGATAATGGCGGAAAACGAGGACGAGCGTAGGAAGGCGCTTGCAGAGCTCGAACCCTTGCAGCGATCTGATTTCAAGGCGATCCTGGAGGAGATGCGCGGCCTACCAGTCACCATCCGGCTACTTGACCCACCACTGCACGAGTTCCTGCCAAAGGAGGAAGACCTGATGCAAAAAATCTTTGAACTAAAGTCAGGCGGCGGCAGGGCTGGCGAAATCGCGCGCATTGAAAAGGTGCTTCATCGCGTGCACGAGCTGTCGGAAATAAACCCGATGCTGGGGCACAGGGGAGTGAGAATGGGGATCTCTTTCCCCGAGATCTACGAGACCCAGATAAGGTCGGTGTGCGAAGCAGCTGCCGAGCTTACAAAGGAAGGCGTAGCAGTGGAGCCCCAGATAATGGTACCCCAGGTAGGATTGGTTGAGGAGCTGGCGGCCGTCCGGCAGATATTCGAGTCGGTCAAACGAGAAGTGGAGCACAGACACAGGATAAAGCTAAAGATTAAGTTTGGTAGCATGATCGAAGTGGTCCGCGCGTGCCTTGTGGCTGACGATATCGCTCATCTCGTGGATTTCATAAGTTTTGGTACGAACGACTTGACGCAGGCCACCTTCAGCTTCAGCAGGGAGGACGCCGAGGGCAAGTTCCTCCCTTTCTATCTTGAAAAGGGCATAGTGAATGTAAACCCCTTCCAGAGCATCGACACTAAAGGCGTGGGCAGATTGATGAAGATGGCAATTGACCTGGCGAGGGGGGTGAAAAAGGACATTGAAATAGGGATTTGCGGCGAGCACGGTGGCGACCCTCGTTCGATAGAGTTTTGCAGTACAGCCGGCCTCGACTACGTCAGCGCCTCGTCTCATAGGATACCAATCGCCATACTCGCGGCGGCGCAGTCCGCCATCAGGCAGAACAAGCACATCCAGCAGCATTCTACTATAGCTTAAAATGTGGGCGGAACGACCCAGAACTAGAATGGCAGCAGCTTCCGACAGCGGCGGCAATGTTACCTACGAATGCATGCGCTGCGGCACCCCTGTGACAGTCGAAGAACTGGCTAGGTTGCCCGAGATAAAGTGCATTTGCGGATTCAGAGTATTTCGGAAAGCAAGACCTCCAATAGTAAAACAACTAAAAGCTATCTAGGTTTTTCCTTTCATCCTGTTGTACGAATGAAATTTCTTTGCGTGGTCACGCATTTGCTCCATCCCTTCGAAGCCTACGTTGCATTCGTTGCACATGTAAAGTTCTTGCTCGTGCGTCACCTGTTTGTGATGCATTAATTCCTCTACCTTGCTGAACTTGCTCCCGCATCTCTCGCATTCATGTTTCTTGAACATATAGTCACTCCTTGCCCTTCTGACCGTCCCAACATTTCCTGCACAGGTTGCCCTGAATGTGCCAAGTCGGCTTTGGGTGGTAATAAAACATCCCGAGCTTGCCGCCGCAGAGAGAGCAAAAGTTAATCTTTTTGTTATAATCAGCATCCTTCTTCTGGAAGCACGGATTGCACAGCAGAGTGCCGGACTCCATCTCCCATTGCCACTTTGGCTTTTCACCGTCTTGCACGATCTCTTTGCAGATTGCGCATCTGTCAGGAGTCTCTGCTTGCCTGATAATGAACTCCTTTGTCTTTTCGACGTGACAGCTGCCACAGAGTACGCCTTGAATTCCCCACTCTTCGCCGGGCTTGTACTTGTGTCGGCCGAGCTCTTTCCCGCAAACCGCGCAAGTGAAGACCTGCTTTTTGCCGAAAATGTGCAATCGAAAATCCTTGTCTGCACGGCTACTAAAACGTATGTAGGCGGAGAACGGGAACAGGAATACGCATCGTCAAACCAGGCTTGCAGTAATAGCACAGCGTAGCGCAAAGTCGGTTTGCTGACTTTTCAATTTTGTTTTGTTTAGTTAGAAATTTTGCATCATCTATGCAGTATTTCACTTATTTTGTGCATTGCAAAATGCTTTAATAAAGGCGCAACCAAGCTGACTGGGTTTACATTATGAAGAAAATCGAAGCAGTTGTTCCTTCTGCAAGGCTGGACAGGGCTTTTGGGGCGTTAAAAGACTTGGACTTGGGAGGCTTTTCATATTATGACTCGAAAGGACAAGGACAGATACCCCGCCCAGAGCTTCACTCGGGGAGAGGCACCGGGACATACAGGCCCGAGTTCAACGTAAACTCGACAATAGTGGTAGTCGCCAAGGACTCAATGGTGAACAAGGTTGTTGACAAGATCCTAGAAAGCACGAGCACCGGCCTAGCCGGGGAAGGCAAGATATTCATCTCGGACGTTGAAGAAGCAGTCGACATTGGATCGAAAAAGCGCGGCGAAGGCGCGCTATAAAATTCTTATTTTGTCAATTCTTCGATCGCTTGGCTTGTGTTGAGCATACCCTTTTTCTTTGCATACTCTTCAAGCGCCTTTGCTTGCTCTGGCGTGAAACATATTGGCATGGTTCGCTCGTGGCTCATGACGAAATATTGACCCACGCGAGATTATAACTCTTTCCGTGACTCAAGAAATTGAAATCAACCATCATCTAATATGAATCGGAAAGCTGAAGTTTGGGAATCTCCGGTTCCATCGATAATCCTTTGAGAAAGTACTTTCTAGTTTCGAAATCGTACGACTAAATTGCGGCTGGAAGAATCAACTGAATACAGCGTATCCCTATTTTCTTGAATTGATCTTACTCTCAATTATGCTGTGAGTATTTCCTTCTTCAGTTCCTCGATCTGATAGCTCCGATTGCAAAGTAGACAAACATGATCTTCCTTTCCATCACTATAGCTATGCCTTATGAGGGTTCCCAAGCATTGAGGACAGCGTAGCATGTTTCCCATAGATTATGCGTGTTATAATCATGGATGATGGCTTGTTAGCTAAGGTGTTTCTATGTATATCGAAGTGTTGGATCCACCTTCAATCTGTGAGGGTTTTCGGCCTTTCTCAATTCATTCTAAGCAAGAATTGCACAAGACACAGCAATCTGTCATACCTTTCTAACTAAACTTGCCATTTCCGAAACTGAGGACAACCATTGAAATCAGGGCACTGCTGAAAGCGGGCATAGTTCGAGTCTAGTGTTTTCCCATTTCGTAATCAGCTCCGGTCACACACTTGTTACAGTATCTACGCAGCATAATTACCCCTTCTACCTTGAACAATGCCTCTGTTGTCGCAACAGCAGAACATGTTATGCAAAAACCTGGCGTTTTGTTCGTGCCCACCACTGCCGGTCTTGTTTGATAAGGTTTTACCACGATTGGGACAGCGACATGTTAACTATATACTTTTGAATAGCGCATGTTCAGAATTCGTGAAGCATAGTCAGATATTCTATTGTATTTTGCATCGGTGGTGGTTTATCCAACTTGTGTTCGGGGCAATCAACCGATGGCGGCACGAAGCAATACGAATTCCCTAGAAATAAGAAATTTTTTAAATTCTCGGAAATGGCTTCCGCTAGACCTCTATCATCGCTATCATCGCCAAACACCAGTCACATCTATTGCTTCGCAGATACGCCGCCGTCCACCATCAGGACGGTGCCGGTGACCCACTTGGAGTCATCGGAGCAGAGGTACGCTACGGCGCCCGCAATGTCCTCAGGCTCACCTAACATGCGCAGTGGGAAAGTAGACTCGAGCACTTTTTTGGCCTCCTCGTCCTGTAGGTAGGGCTCGATTATCGAGCTCCTTATCGTGGAGGGGGCAACGCAGTTGCAGCGGATGTTGTGCTGCCCGTACTCCACTGCGATGCTCCTTGTAAACATTATCACGCCGGCCTTGGTCGCGCCGTAAACCGACAACGGTACTTTGGGTATAGCCCTAACACCCAGCACTGATGATATGTTGACGATATTGCCCCCGCCATTTTTCATCATGACCGGGATCACCGCCTTTGTCATCTGGAATGTGCCTGCAAGATTGGTCTGCATAAGGTCGTCCCACTGGTCCTCTGTCATTTCGTGGAACGGTACCGGGTCATTAATTGTGCCTGCGTTGTTCACCAGAATATCGACCCTGTCAAATGCTTTGATCGTCTGGTCGATCGCACTGAGCACTTCCGTCTCCTTGGTGATGTCGGTTGTTATCGTCACTGTGTTCTTTTTGTCTTCAATCTCAGCCGCGGCTTTTTGCAGCCTGCTCCTATCCCTACCAAGGAGTGCCACCCTACACCCTTCGGAGGCAAGCCTCTTTGAGATGGCCTTACCTACCCCGCCTCCTGCGCCCGTGACTATAGCGACCTTGCCTTTTATCATGTCCATCCTTTCGTTAGGTATTCTTTTAAAGTTGACTCGGGAGGGCCTTGATAACCGCCGCCTCCAGCTCTGAAATGACTGCAGGAATGTCTGCCGGATCGCTCTTGAAAGTTGCGCCGGCGGCATAAGCGTGGCCGCCCCCTTCTGGCAAGTTCGCTGCGACATCGCGGCACGAAATTGAATTGTTGTTGCGCCGGATGCTCACCTTACCCTTCATGCTGTAAAACATTACGAGGTCCGCGTTAGTCCTAGCAAACACTTCTTCTGAAAAGAGGCTGCTCTGCAGGTATGGCGACGACTGAACATACGCCACATTTAGCCTGCCAACCTGCCTTATCTGCATGGTAGCATATACCTGTTCTTTTGCCCCGTCGCGCAGGCGCACATAGTCGTTGTAGTCAGTCTGCATCTCCACGTCCCATAGTATCCCTTTCGTAGTCTTTCTCGCAAGCCCTGATAGCCTGTCGTAAAAATCAGGGTACGTCTGGTAGTAACGGATTAGCTCCGATATCGGCGTAAGATACTGGTCCTTTGTAAAGAAGTCCATGGTGTGGGCCATACGAGCCAGCCAGCCTGCAAGCGCGTTGTCTGGCAGAAGGGTTTCGTGCATCAGGTCGGCCGTGCACTTGTTTCCAGACACGTCGAGCACTATTTGCACAAGCGATTTGACCGTGTCGATCGCCTGCTGCGACCAAGGGTGGTGGTCTACCCACATTATTTTCCAGCCGTTTTGGATTGCATCTGAAAATATTTGTTTGCAAGTGTCAATCAAGTCGTCGTTGAGTCCGAGGTCTGCGATGATTATCAGACCGCGCTCGGACGAATAGTGGGTCGCAGAATAAATAAAGTTTCCAAGCTTTTGAAAGTTTTCCACCCCGTAGCCGAGGAAAATTGTCATTGCCTGAGGGTAGCGCAAGAGCCCAATTGCTGCAGAATAAAGGCCGTCCAGGTCGGACTCGTGAGAGAATATCATGACCTTCATTTGCACAGCATCCTCCTTAGCAAACCCGTCTTTTCAAATATCCTGTCCTGTGGTATCATGCCGTCAAAGTCAGACCTTGAAAGCGGCGTGTTGTTGAGCGCCACATAGCAGCCCACGTCGGCGTTGTTTGCCGCCTTTACTCCAAGCGGCGCGTTTTCAACTACCACGGCGTCCTTTGGCCTGACCTTTATCCGCTCTAGGGCCTCTAGAAATGCTGATGGGTCCGGCTTACCCTTTTCAATGTCGTCAGCAGTTATTATCGCGTCGAATCTGACCTTGCTAAAAGACTCTTTCAGAATAGTTTCAACATCATTTCTTGTCGAGCCGCTTACCACTGCCTTTGAACATTTCATGTCTGCGATCATCTCCCTGACGCCTTCAAACGGCTTGGAGCTCCTGATCCCCTCGAATATCTGAGACTTTTCATCGTGCACTCTTCGCGCAAAAGAGTGATTGGAAAAGTTCTTTTGCTCAAAAATCTTTTCTATCAGCTCCATGCCACGCATCCCTTCGAGGAGGTAGATATCGCGCTCGGCTATTTCAATACCCGCAATTTTCACAAACGCCGCCTTCCATGCCTGGAAGTGGGTGGGCATTGAGTTGACTAGCACGCCGTCCAGGTCGAATATCACCCCTTCCACGCCAATATCTAGGACTGATGGCTATAAATTTCAGCGCAGCTTTTCGAGGTCGCGGTCGTTGCGGTAGTCTTCGGGATTGAGGCGGAAGCCTCTCACTCCCTGATGGGGCACGTCTTTCAACTTCAAATAGTATTCAAGCTTCGACTTTTTCATCTGCTTGCCGAGCCATAGGACGAACCGCTGCTCTACATCGTTGCCTTCCTGCTTTTGTATTTCTGGATACAGATCAAGCAGTTTTTCCACGAAGTCAGGCTCAAAGTAGATGTAGAAAAAGTCCCACCCAAGAGCCCTGCCGCTTGACGAGCATTCTATCTTGCCTTTCTCGTGGGCACCCCATTCAAGCGTGCCAATAAACTCCAATATCCTGGGCCTCTCTTTTTCAAAGTCAAGGCATGAGCCTTGCACAGTTATCACCGGCGGTCTGTCTACGGTCTTGCGGTTCACGATCAGGATGTCTTGGGTCGTTTTTGATATATAAGCGGATTGCCTCACAGGTATCGTTGCAGGACGGTAATCGCCCTGTCCACTCCGAGGTCAAGGAAGTAGTTGCCTATCCTCGGACCCCTGTCGGCGTTGAGGAACATCCTATATAACAAATTAAAGAACTCTTTTGGTTCTATGTCGTTATTCCTAGTAATATCAAATACCTTGGACTGCAGGTTCTTGGCATTGTCTCCAGTGTCTAACATTCCTGCAAACTGCCTGATCACTTCAATCAGCTCTTGCACCGCCTTTCTCTGCGTCTCGGAAAGTTGCACCTCAAACTTTTGGTCCTGCTTGTTGTCGTCAGCCCAATTGGCCGCCAGTCTGATCTTATGCATGGTGCCATCGGTTTTTTCCTTGACCATGCCGTACTTGGCAAGTCTTTTGAACACGTTTTCCTCGCGGTCGTCGCCGGATGGGAATATCGACGCTTGCTGCGCGATAAAGCGGTAGAGCACGTGAGGGCCAGGCTGCTTTGGCGGATCCAGCTTGCTGATGTATTCATAGACGCCTTTGGTCTTTGTCAGCTTTGCCGGGTTGTCCTCTTTT
>JANWHJ010000024.1 GCA_025450475.1 Nitrososphaera sp. | reverse complement strand
ACTTTTTCAACACTATTGATAGGGATGATCCTGATGACTGTGGATTCTATCTTTGGCTGCGGCTCAAACGATCCTTTTCCAACATTGAATAGTTTTTCACTGGCAAAGCAGTGCGCAGCCAACGCAGATATCGCGCGGTAGTTCTTGCTGCCTGGTTTTTCGGCAAGCTTGTTTGCAAACTCCTCTTGTACCATCACTATTGCCCTACCGAATTTCTGTGCAGCCAGCCATTCAAAAGCGTCTCTGCTGCGTGAATAGGGGAGGTTTGAAACAAAAATGTCAAAGTGCAGGTTTGCGGTTTTGAATAGATCCGCGTTTACAAGCTCCAGGTTCTGGTACCGGAGCTGCGCCTGCGAAAGTTGGTATAGCTTGCGATCGACTTCATACGAAACTACATGTTTTGAAACCTTGCATAGTTCAGCCGTAAGGATTCCCTGCCCTGTTCCTGCCTCAAGCACTGTCTCGTTCATGCCTATTTTGGCAGCGTCGACAATTTTCGCAAGGACCCGCTGGTCAACAAGCATATGCTGCCCAAGCGACCGGGTATGGTGGGGCAATTACTTTCGTACGAAAAGGTTCATTCTGGCCTGTCCCATGATTTCTTCAATGATCCTCTTGGCCACGAGCTTCGCAGGCTCCCTCAGCCCCACTCTAGTCTGGAGGTCGGCAAAGTTCTCGAACTTTTTCTTATCCCTTTCCTTGATTATCGTCATCATGTAGGTCTTGCCGATGCCAGGGATGAGCTCTAGCGCGTGAATCCTCGGAGTTATTGGTTGCGACATGTTGATGTAATCCACAAAGCGCTTTTCGTTCGCGACCACAATCTTTTCCACGATAGTTGGGAGCTCGTTCTTAGAGGTCTGCGAAACATCGTTGTACTCCAGGCGGCCAAGCACGCTCGCGACCTTGTCACGCCCCTCGCGCCCTATGTAGAGCCTCTCTCCTATTTCGACATTGGCATTCTGGACTCCCAAAAGCTCCAGGAGCGTTAGACGCTCTTCGCCTATACACTGGATGATTACCCCTTCCCTACCCCTGACTGTTATTGACTTGCCTCTTGGCGTAAAGTCAAGAACGTAAGCATACTCTTCGTATTTTCTGAGCTGGCCGTGTTCACCATGGCTATAGTGCCCGGGTGCCGCGTCCGGAACCGAGGGTGGTTGTCCTGACAATGTTCAATCCCTATATTGCGAGAGTGGGTATTTAACTTTGGGTGCCTTCCTTCAAGATATTCAACATCTTTTCGAGGGTTTCGGTAAGAATAAGTTTCTTCCACCCAAAGGTAAAGGCTCTTAGTTCCTCGAGCGACACGGGCATTATGTTGACCACCTCGACGGCCTCTTCTTCCATCAAGTCACACTGATCCACCAGCTGACGCACCATCTTCTGGGCTTTATTCGAGTTGGCCTTTGAGAACTTTGTCACATAGTCGGCTGTCCATCTTTGGATCTGATCCATGTCGTCGGGCTTAACCGATTCCAGGATCTCTTTCACGTGCGGGAGCGTAACGATCTCTTTCTTGATTATTTCAGTCATCTGCTGTTGGCACCTGCTGCCGACATTTGTGCAGTACCTGCAAGGGGCTTAATGTGGTTGAACCTGGTCTGCAATATCTTTTTCTTATCGCCAAACATCACAGCAACTCGCAATGTACGCCTTCCGACCAGCTCCACCTCTCCTATTCTGCCGTGAAACCTCCGGTGTGGAGTTGTGTCGTGCTCCCTTGGGTCGATGTCGACAACGACCTTATCTCCAACATTGTAATCGTGAAGCAGATAAGATATGCCCCTGACAACATTGTCCTTCGTCAGGATAGAGCGAGCCTTCCTCCTTGTGCCGTGTGAACGCATAGCAACCCAGTGACACCAGCCTTAATTTAATATTATCTACCTTCGCTGACATCTGAAATGCCGCGCTCTGACAAAGTGAACACTATTTCCCTCTCCGCGTGGTAAGGGCTGTCGACCATTCTCGCTATTCTGTTCTTGCCCGAGCGCTTTAGGTGAATCCTGTAAGTGCTGGTGTGCGCGACGACGTTGCCACCAGTAGCGCGGACCGTGTCACCGAAGTAAGCATCGGGCGACGCCTGTATCTGATTTGTCACTATCACCGCCACTT
The DNA here is from genome assembly GCA_025450475.1 of Nitrososphaera sp. Lineage (GTDB taxonomy): Archaea > Thermoproteota > Nitrososphaeria > Nitrososphaerales > Nitrososphaeraceae > Nitrososphaera. Next base: position 8,344 of record JANWHJ010000024.1, on the reverse strand, counting down.
CATAGGTTTCCGCTATCCTGACCAAGATGTGCATGAACTTGTTCAGACGCTGCTGGCGCTCTGATAGCGTCGCGCGGCCGAGGAATTCCGCGCGATAGTGGGCGACTGCAGAATCAACTACTATAAGCCGGGCGTTGTTGTCTTCGATCACAGAACCGGCCTCTTCAATAATGAGTTCCTGGTGCGCGCTGTTGTACGCTTTTGCTACTATGACGTTTTCAAGAGACTTCCGCGGGTTGAAGCCGCGCGCTTCGGCAATCGAAACTATCCGCTCCGGCCGGAAGGTGTTTTCAGTGTCGATGTATAATGCTTTTGCCGCAAGGCCACCTGCAATCCTGTCCTGCTGCACGATCACACAAAGCGTATGGCATAGCTGGGTCTTGCCCGTCCCGAATTCACCATAAACCTCTGTAACCGCCCGTGTTTCCAGCCCGCCGCCAAGGAGGTCGTCAAAGCTTCTGGATCCTGTCAATATGCGGTCCTTGTGCTTCCTGTAAAGGCTGGTCGCCGTGACAAAGCTTTTGTCTATTATCCCGAGGTCCTGCAGCATGACTCGGGCCTTGTTGCATATCTCGACCGACTTGTCCATCTCCATACCCGTGGCCTCGGCCATGTCAACAGGCCCCCTTACCAGAAGGTCTCGGATCGACCTGAAACCGGCCTCCCTTAGGCGCTTTTCCGTGGCGGGCCCTATCTCCTCAATGCTAGAAAGCGCCAGCCGTCCCGGAGCGTCCTCTGAAGTAACCAAGTGCTACTATCTTTGGAGGTGCCACTAATTAGCATTGACAAACGACGAAATTCAGCGCGAACGTCCCGGAGCAAAACATATATCTTTGTTCTTTCTGGTCTACCTAAGATATAGGGATATGATGGAAAGCAAGACGTTGGTCGTGACGGCTCTTGCGACTGTCATGGTGCTGTCATCATTCGTGTACTTCTTCCCGAATGCTGAGGGACACGGTGTACAGGCACAGCTTCAGAGCAGATTCGTAAGGATTGATAATGAACAATTTTCTGACCAGACGCTGAACACAGGAGAATCGCTAACAGTAAGCGGCGAGCTGAGAAGCTTGGTCAATAGACCGCTCAGAGCTTGGCTTTCTCTATTCAGTGAGTCAGCGAATGCAGGCAACAGATGGGAATTCTTGACGAGAGACCCGCCAGGCAACATATTTGATATTCCGCCCGGCGGAACAGTGCCATACTCTATCACCGTCAAGGCACTCGAACCAGCAACTTACCACGTACACACACAACTTAATGTGGAGCACGTGGGTCCAGGCCTCGGCAGAGGTGCAACAGTGAATGTTAGCGGCCCGCCAATACTTAAACCAATTCCATATAGCAACATTGTCTACCAATGCGTAATCATTGGAGTAGGCCTTGGCGTGACTTTCGCAACAAGACCGTGGCAAGTTATCTAGGCCACCCCCCTTTTTCCTTTTGATTTTCCGCAAACTAGCGCATGCTAACAGTAAAAGAATTACTCTATTGTGTGTTGCTTTACCAGCTCGTACTTGGACGTGTATCCACGCGGGTTTATCATCATCCCCTTGTAATTGTAGGTTGAAGAGTTGCCCACGATTACCGTCGTAATCATGCCAAGCATGTCTTGGTGATCCAGCATCCTGTCAAGAGTCGTCATGACGACCTGTTGACTCCCACGGTATGCGCCCTTGACTATTGCCACAGGCGTACTCGGCTTGCGGTGCTTTAGGAATATCTCCTTCGTATCGCGCAGCTGGTGTACGCGCTTCTTGCTTGCGGGGTTGTAAATGACCGTAACATAATCTCCCATGGCTGCTGCCTCGACCCTCTTTACAATTATGTCCCACGGCACTAAGAGGTCACTCATGCTGACTACAGCAAAATCAGTCATCAAAGGTGAGCCGACCAAGGCGGCGCATGAATTGAGCGATGACACGCCGGGAACGCATTCGACGTAAATCCCATTTTTCTGGTCCCAGCCCTTTTCAGCCAGGATTTCGTAAATGAGGCCGATCATGCCGTAAATGCCAGGGTCGCCTGACGACACGAGCGACACCACCTGTCCCATTTCTGCAAGATCGATTGCCTGGTTGGCGCGGTCGACTTCCTGCGTCATGGGGTACCGATGAACCTCTTTGCCGGCTATCAGGTCTTCTACAAGGGTCACGTATGTGTCATACCCTATGATGACTTGGCTTTCGTCGATTACTTGTTTTGCGCGAAATGTCATATGATCGTGGTGGCCGGGTCCTACTCCTACTACATACAATTTGCCCTTGATGCTCATGTTTGCAAAAGTTGAGATTGGTCAAATGCAATTTATCCCTTTCTCGTGGTTCTTGCCAGATCAAACTCTCTGTGGAGCGCCCTTACTGCCTGGTCGCAGTCGCTGCTGTTCACCACGAACGCAAGGTTGAGCTCTGACGACCCTTGTGCGATCATAATGACGTTTACCCCGTGCTTGGCCACAGCGCCAAAGACTTTGGCCGCCACCCCCTTTATGCCACGCATGCCCGAGCCCACCACCGCGATCACTGCGACGTCGTCAACGACGTTTATCTGTTTGATCACTTTTCCAAGCAGACTCAGCTCTAGGGTTGTGGTGGCCTTGTCGAGGTCAGTCTTTCGGAGAACCATCGAAATACTCGACTCTGAAGGGCTCTGCGATATCATCATGATGTTGACACGGTTCTTTGCCAATGTGTCAAATATTTTGGCCGCTGTCCCCGGGGCTCCCACCATCCCACCCCCACTCACGTCAATGAGAGCGGTGTGACGTATCGCGCTTACCGACTTGACTATTTTCTGCGACTCTTTGCCCGGATTCTGTGTGATGACCGTGCCCGCGTGCTTTATGTTAAACGTGTTTCTGATCCTTATCGGGATCTTGGTTTCAATTACCGGCTCTAGCGCGCGAGGGTGCATGTACTTTGCCCCAAAAAGCGCCATTTCCATTGCTTCCGCGAACGACACTTCACGGAGCACTTGTGCGCCCTTTACTATTTTGGGATCCGCTGTCATCAAGCCGTCGACATCGCTCCAGAGCCATACTTCTTCAGCTCCGATGCTTGCCGCGACTATGGTCGCGGTGTAATCGGAACCGCCGCGACCAATGGTGGTGATGTTGCCATACTGGTCGGCGCCAATAAAGCCGGTGACCACTGGCACAGTACCCTTCTTTAACATTGGCTCGAGCTTGTGGCTCACCCGGAGTTTTGTCGTGTCCATGAGCGGACGCGCTTCGCCAAAGTTGCTGTCCGTCAGAATGCCCACCTCCTTGCCCGTGAGGCTGATTGACTTTATCCCGATGTCTTGCAACGCGAACGACACTATTGGTGTTGAGAGGCGCTCGCCAAACGAAATCAGGTAATCGAGGGACTTTGGCGTAACCTCGCCCAACAACACGATCCCGCCAAGAACGTCTTTCAGCTCGCTGACTATTTTTCTCACGACGACCTGGGCGTGGTCCCTAAGCTTCTTGTCAGAAATCGCGCCCTGAACAATGTCGAAGTGGATCTTCGCTGACTTTTTCACAAATTCATCTATCGATGTCTTGTCACCGCGCTTTACGCTGTCTGCTATAGACAAGAGGCCGTCGGTCATGCCCCGTACGGCTGAAACCACGCACACGATGTCGTTGCTCTTCTTGTACGTTTTTGTCAGCTGTGCGACGTGCCTGACCTTGTTGGGGGAATCTACCGCAGTTCCACCAAACTTCATTACAAGGCGCATGCTAATCCTGGACCCTAGGTGCCAGATAGAAGTGTATCCTGCCAACGTTTGCGATCTTGAATTCCAGCCTTAGCGGCATCTTGCTTGAATATTCCGCGCTGACAGAGCCGCCCATCGATACAACGGACTTGGTTATTTTCGACAGGTAATCAAGACTGTAGGTCGCCTTGCTGTCTTCCTTTACCGCCAGGTCTTCAAGCCCCTCATTGCCCGCCTCGAGAACTATGTCGGCCTCGCCCGAGTCTCCCCTGCCGGAAAAGTTGATTCTGCCGGACTTGCTTTCGATAGAAATGTATTCTGAAACTACCTGGATATCGGACAGTACTCTGTCAAACGCCAAGGCCGTGAGTACCGCCTTTGAGCTGAAAGTCAATTTCGGAAGCGGTGTAGAGCTAGCTGAGCTTTCTATCAGACGCGTCTTGTATTCCCTATTGTAGCCGTTTGACATCTTAACGTGAAGCATGCTGTCGTTGCCTAGGGAAATCTCTATCGCGTCCTTCTTGTCAGCTCTCTTGATGAGCTTTGAAAATTCGTCTACCCTGATCCCGAACTTTACAAGGCTGTCGCACTCGTACGACTCAAACGCATGGTTGGGCCAGTGTATGTCTATAAGCGCAATGTGGGATGGGTCCATGCCCCTAAATGAGATACCTTCAGGAGCCCCTTCAAACGTAGCCTCGTCTACTAGGGTCGAGATTGCGGACGCAACGGCCTTCCACTCTTCAGGCGACTTGCTCCTTGCTACAAATACCAAATTATCTATGTGGCAGCCTTATCGGATTTTAAAGATATCGGTACCCCTAGGCGTAGTTGCGCCACGTGTGGCTGCACTTTGTACATCTGTAGAATTGAGTGGTTGCTTCGTCTGCGGACCTTGTTTGAAGCATCCACCAGAACGCTATGTCGTTCTTGCAGCGTGGGCACTCAATTGTAGTCGTTGGGAGTGCGTCGACGGTCTCTCCTTCCATCACTTTAAGCGAAGTGTCAGAACTTGTATTTTTGCTCTCCTGTTTCTTGGCCTTTTCTTCCTGACCCCTTTTGGCCTTGAAGCCGCATTTTGGGCAGGTAATGATTTCTTCGCCGGGCGCGGGCCGCAAGCGTGTTTCGCACTTTGGACAAAAACGCAAAGCTTAAAACCCCGTTACTTTTTGAGGGCCGACTTAATCATGCTGAAAAGTTCTTTTGAAAATTCCTGGGCCGAAGCAGACGCATCCTGCATGACTTCCATCGGATCCTTTCTTTTTGTAGTCACTCTCATCATGAATTCCTTAGCCAGCGGATGTTTTTGGATGACGCCGGCAAAGTCCACGCTCTTTTCCTTTAGCAACTCGTGTTGGATAATGTATAATACAGAGATATCCTCATCACGTATTTTTAGCTCAATCTCGTTGTCCTTGACGTTTGAAATTTCGGCCTGCATAAACGTAATACAGACAACTACTTATTGAGGATATAAATGATACCATCCAGCAGATGGCAGACAGTTTCATTGCCGGCGCCACCCTTGCAAAGTCTCAAGACAGCATCAAATCCGGCCAGCCGCTCACCTTAAGCCTCAACTTCAAAGTTGAAGGCGCGATAAGGGAAGTGTTTTCGCAAAAAAACTGGGAGCGCGCCTACAACAAGCACGACAACGGCTTTCGGCTGACCATTGAAGTAGACCTAAAGTCAGGAAGAAAAACTATTATGCCGATAAGATTCGTCAGAAAGGCAGCGTTGTTCTGGACCCGCAACCCAAAGATTCCCTACAGGATTTGGGTGTCTGTCGTTAGGGATGATGCGCCGTTCTATCCATTGACGGAAGATGAAGCAAAGATGCTGTTGTTTGACGTCAACAAGGTGATTGAATTGAGTGGAAGCGACCTCGACTCTGGCGCCCAAAAACTCTATGCAGCCATTCGCGTGTTGTGGGGCAAACACTACTACACCGAGCCAGAAGAGATCAAAGGCAGATCAAACGACATAGAACTAATGCGTGTCGCTGCGTGACAGCCAACTCCGAGGATTTATAAGATTAGAACTCGTTGGAACGATAGTGCAAACGAACGCTCTCGGCAAAGAGGCTGAGCTCTATACCGAATTGCCAAACGGCAGGATCAGATGTACCGCATGCGCTAGGCTGTGCGAGATACCTGAAGGCAAGATCGGTCTCTGCGGGATCAGGGGCGTAGTGAACAGCAAGCTGCGACTGTTCGTTTATGGCAGGGTAATCGCAGGCCACATCGATCCTATTGAAAAAAAGCCGGTGACCCACTACATGCCGGGAAGCGACATATTTTCCATAGCCACGAGCGGCTGTAATTGGCTCTGCCAGTACTGCCAGAACTACGATATTTCCCAAAGGCGCAAGGTGGAAGGGGCGGAGATGACTCCCGAACAAGTCGCGCAAACTGCGGCAAGATATGGCGCGCAAGGAATAGCCTACACCTACAACGAGCCCTCCATTTTCATCGAGTTTGCAAGAGACTGTGGCATAGAAGCGCACAAACGCGGCATATTCAACATCTTTGTTTCAAACGGCTACGATACACCCGAGGCTGTCAACATGATGGATAAATTCCTAGACTGCATCACCGTCGATTTCAAGGGGAGTGGCGAGCAGAAATTTGTCAGGCGTTACACAGGTATCCCGGATGCAAACGCTATCTTCCAGACGCTAAAAGACGTTCGCGACAGGACAAAGATCCACGTCGAGATTACTGACCTTATAGTGCCGCAGGTTGGCGACGACATTGACGCAGCGAGAAAGCTGTGCAGGTTTGTGTATGACGAACTTGGGCCTGACACGCCGATACATTTCCTGCGGTTTCATCCCGACTACAAGATGATGGAGTTTGGCAATACGCCTATTCAGACGCTTGAAAAGCACTACGCGATAGCAAAGCAGGAAGGGCTGAAATATGCCTATCTCGGCAACGTGGCGGGCCACCCGCTTGAAGATACATACTGCCCGGAATGCAAAAACGTCATTATCGAGCGCTACGGGTTTACCATCGAATCGTGGAACCTTGATGGCAACAACTGCTGTGAAAGTTGCGGTTACCCGATACCAATAGTTGGTAAGCTCCACAGAACAAGGAAAAACCCCTTTCAGTTCGTTGATTAAGTCTAAACTGCACCTCAAAGGCAAGATTTTCACCGAGTCACTGTCTAGCAGGTAAGATGGATAATCTCGACGCAGAACTGACAAACGAAATCTGTCTCCATTGTGGGAACAAGACGACTTATGACAAAGCAGATTATCAAGAATTTTACTTATGGCACCTGCAAGCTGATGTGCCCCGAATAAGACCCAAAAATAGGGACTTCGAACCGCAAACGTAATAAATAATGGTTACGTTAGTCAATTGGGGAATGACGTGTCAGAATTACTTACGGGCGCCAACACCCCGCAAGCTGTAACTTCAATAGTACTGTCGTCTGAAGCTAGGCCGATAATAAAAACAAAGTTGTTCTTGATATGTGACGATTGTTACTGGTGTGCTTCTGCACTTAAAACACGCCTTATTGAAATTGAAACTTGTCCACAATGTCAAAAACAGGTTTCGTCCATACCACTATCAGATAATGAAATATACACATACAATTACGACAAAAGCCATGGCGTAGTAGTCGATTTTTGGTCACCGAAGAAAAGCTAGTGCGCCTGTAGGTAGACCTTCAATATTCGGAGTGAGATAGATTCGAAAATCCGCCGACGGAAGATAATCCCCACATACTGTCCGCCACCGAGGTCGATTTTCAATCAATCGGGCAATAGATACTGACATATCATCGAGCGCATTACATCTGACATGGGAACCCAAAAAAATGCCCAAAATGTAGCGTCCTCATGACCGACAAGAAAACTAATGATTCTTTCGTTGAAGGTTTGCGACCCGACAAGTTTACAACTTGCTTATCCGATCAATGCGGCTTCGTTGATTTGTGGAAGGAATAGGGCCGGGAAAGCCCAGCTGCCCGCTTACGATAAGCTGATCCGACCAGTGTACAATAAGTATTTGGACGCTTAAACTAGATTCTGCTTCTTTCCAATGTCGGTAAATCCACAATCTTCAATCCTTAAATAAAGAATCTCATTATTCTGGGGATATGGTTCAGGAAGGCGATCTTTGTCCTACTTGCGGCGTTGGCAAGATTCACGCCTTTCAATGTGAAAATCCCGATTGTGGTGCAAAGTGGGACGCCATCAGTAAGACGAAATACAGGATTGAATCACGGAAGAAGAAGCAAAGCGCAAGGCCTAAGAGTGACAGTAAGGGCCGGATGAACAAGATGAAAAATACTGCTCAACCTAGGCGTCAGGAACCACGCTAGTAAAGCTAAAAAAACCCTGCCGTATAGCTGGTCATTCAAGTCTTATGCGAAGAATCCTTTATCCAGGCCCGCTTGTCTCGAATATGAGTCCAATATCTTCCAGGAAACAAGGAAGCATTGTCTCAAGACGAACGGCAGGCATGTTCTAGGAGAAATTGTAGGCTGAAAATCTTGCGACATCAGGAATTACCGTTACAAGCCCATTGCGGCTTCAATGTGCCAACGAGTAATCACGACGGGACAACGGGCAGAAACGCCGAACACATTAAATTACCAGAACAAGCCAAAATTCAAGCACGGGGTCGTT
>JANWHJ010000023.1 GCA_025450475.1 Nitrososphaera sp. | reverse complement strand
TATCGACGCTTGCTGCGCGATAAAGCGGTAGAGCACGTGAGGGCCAGGCTGCTTTGGCGGATCCAGCTTGCTGATGTATTCATAGACGCCTTTGGTCTTTGTCAGCTTTGCCGGGTTGTCCTCTTTTATCTTGCCGAAATAGACGTCTTCGTAATAGTCGTATTCGTCCATCAACGCCGGCACGTCATCAAGGCCGACATGGCGCGTGCCCGTGATCCTCTTGAATAGCAAAAGCAGTATAGATTCCGACGTGCCGTAGCGCAACCACATCTGGGGCGTTAGCACGTTACCGGCGGACTTGCTTATCTTTTTGCCAGACTTGTCAAGGAACATCTCATATTTTACATGCAATGGGTGGGCGTAGCCTAGGATCTCGTCTGCTACCCAATCGTTGACCCTGACCGAGTCCATGATGTCCTTGCCGTACGCTTCGAAGCGAACGTCAAAAGCCTGCCATCTCGCGCCAAACTCTACCTTCCAAGCGAGTTTTCCCTCACCCTTTGTGATGTCGGCCTCGCCCTTGTGGCCGCAGCCCTTGATGTCCGCCTTGCCTATCCTGCTGCCAGAGCAGGCGTACGCAACCTTTTTTTCGTCTTGCAAATATTTCTGGGCAACTGCTGTGTAGAGCCGGCCGCAGCTCTCGCAGACTGGAAAGTAGGGTAAAACTTCAATGTACTTGTCCTGACCTACAAACTCTGCAATCTTTTGCCCCAGCTTGGCGCTACTCCTCAGTATGATGTCGATTTGGTTAACTAGAAGTCCCTGCTTGTACGCATCCCTTCCGCTCTTGAAGGTGTACTTTATCCCCACCTTGTCAAGGCCATCCAAAAGTAGGCTGCTCATGTGCGCGCCGTATGAAGCATGACAACTGCCAAACGGGTCAGGAATGCTTGACACTGGTCTAGCAATGTACTCCTCTAGCCAGGCCGGCAGACCGTGCGGGATCTTGCGCAGGCCGTCCATGTCGTCAGAGTAAGCGATAAGCTCTGACTTGAAGCCAAAGTTCTGGAGTGCAAGCGCGATGCCGTACGCCCTCACCGCGTCACCCATGCTGCCGATGTGGGGAATGCCTGACGCACCAAGCCCACTCTCGACCCTAATCAAGTCCAGTCTTCGGCCCAGCATTTTCTCCCTCTTTATCAAAATGTCCGCGACCTTGTCTATCCATGTGCCCCTACCAATTTGCTCTTCCATTTAAAACACCTTTGAAACGTACGGACCGTCATCGTTGTAGCCAAGTTTCCTGTAGTACTGCCTTGTACCGACCGCGCTAATGACTACAATCTTTTTCACGCCCAATTCATCCTTTGATATCTGCTCAGCCTCTTTAAGCAGCTTACTGCCGTATCCTCTGTGTTGGTAGCTGTCGTCGACTTCCTTGCCGCCAACGCTTATCGCCTGGCCGTAGACATGCAATTCACGCACTATTGCGCAACCGGCAAGTTCGATCCTGTGCGGCCTTGTTACTTTTCGCAACCGCAAAAAGCCAAGCATCGTTCCGCCGTCTTTGCTCTCGTACGACAAGAATATTTCGTGGCCTTTTGACGCAGAATAATCGGTCCTCTTCAATGTTACCTCGTTTTCCGCAGGGTACCTTCTTTGCAGACCGGCTTCCCTGCACCGGATGCACCTGCAATTATGGCCTTGCTGCCTCAGTTTTTGCAATACCGTTTGCCGGAGGTTACCACTCTTTGGTCCTGCAATAATATCCTTTGATTCGATCTCGCGCTGCACGCGCATTATCCGCACCCACTCTGGCACAAGTTTTTTCGCTTCAACGATCACATTGAGCAGATCGTCGTCGGAATAGGGCTCATACTTTCCATTCTGGTGCATCTTGAAGAGGCTGGTGTGATCAAGCACAAGAGTTGGGTAAATCTTTAGCATGTCGGGTTTGAATGCTTCATCTTCAAACAGCCGCCTGAAATCCTCGACATCTTTGTCAGGCGAGCTCCCAGGCAGGCCGGGCATCATGTGCGCGACTATCTTATAGCCTGAATCACGAACTATCCTGAACGCGTCAACGACATCGTCCAGCGTATGGCCTCTATTGACAAGTTTGTAGACATTATTGCGTAAAGATTGAACGCCGATCTCTACCCTTGTCACGCCGATCTCTAGCATCAGGTTTACGTGCGACTCTTTGCAATAGTCGGGTTTTGTTTCAACTGTAAAACCTACGCATCTGTTGTCGGCGGTTTCATTGGTGGCCATCGCTTGCTCCAAACTTGATGATTGCCTATCGTTGAGTGCATCATAGCAAGACTTTGCAAATTCTTTCTGGTAGCCTATCGGCATGAATGGGAAGGTGCCGCCCACGATCACGATCTCTGTCTTGCCCGTGTTGTGACCCCTTGACTGCAGCTGCTGTATCCTGCCGCGCACCTGCTGGTGCGGGTCGAAGCTGAATTTTTGCGCGGCCTTTGTAGCCGGCTCTGTGCCTGTGTAGCTGAGCGGAGTATTGAACTCGATTCCGCCGGGGCAGTATGTGCATCTACCGTGTGGGCAATCGTACGGCTTGGGCAGGACTGCAACTACTGCGACGCCGGACGCGGTCTTTGTCGGCCTTACCATGAGCAGGCGCCGGTAGCGGTTGTCCTTGAAATTCGCGATGATGTGCTCGTTCTTTGGTACCGTATCAAGGTGATATTCTGACGCAACCTCCATGACAATCCTGAGGGCCTGCCTGACTGACAGTACGTTCCTGTTCTCGATCTGTTCCGCAATGGACCTGCAGGCCATCTGATAGCTGTCAGTCACTGAAAGCAATTCTGGACAATTACTGATGAGCGCATATTAATTTTTGTTTACAACACTTCTTTCTTGCCGTCTATTCTCGCGGTTACTTCGCCTCTCCCGTTTTCTACCTTGCCAATGGCCTTGCATCGCATTCTGTATTTTGCAAAAACACCAACAATGTCATCGACGCTTGCCTTTGGTGCAATGACACAAAAGCCTATGCCCATGTTGAACGTGCGGTACATCTCTATGCTGTCGATTCCGCCATCGACCTGTATCTGTCTGAATATGCCCATCGGCGCTGGCGCGCTTTCGAGGTAGTACCTGACCCTTATGTTGAGGCGCGGCAGTTTCGTGAAAGAGCCGCCCGTTATATTTGCCAAACCGTGAACCTTGATCTTTTTCTCTAAAATTTCCATTACAGGCCTAACGTAAATTCTGGTCGGAATCAAGAGCTCTTCGCCCACTGTCTGGACAAGGTGGTCGGCGTTGTCCTCCACGGAATATTTCGAAAGCAAAACCTTGCGTGCAAGCGAATAGCCGTTAGAGTGGAGCCCACTGCTTTCAACTCCTAGTATTATGTCACCCGGCTTTATTGCTCCGCCCAGTATCGGTTTGTCTTTTACCGCTCCCATTACCATCCCTGCAAGGTCTAACGCGTTATCCTCGCCAGCAATGATGTCAGGCAAAATAGCAGTCTCGCCGCCGACTATTGCCATCTTCGACTGCTTTGCTCCTTCCACTAAACCCTTTGCAATTTCTTGTACGAGCCGCTCGTTTGGCTGCCTTAGCGCGATATAGTCGACAAAGCCGACCGGCTGCGCGCCAACGCAGATCACATCGTTGACATTCATTGCGACGCAGTCTATGCCAATGGTGTCAAACCTGTTCATTAGCTGCGCGACGAGCACCTTTGTGCCGACGCCGTCGGAGTGGAGTGCCAAAAGCTCTGAGCCTAGCTTGATGAGGCCGGCGTAGTGACCAAAGCCCGACACCACTTTCCCCTTTTTAAGTAATTTGTGAGTAACAGATATTATTTCGCCTATCGACTTTTGCGCCGTGCGAATCTTGTTTACATCGACCCCTGCGTCGCGATAGGTCATACGCTTCAACGGTACAAGGCAGCCTGAGGTCTTCTAATAAATGTTCGAATTATAAGAGTAACCATCCTGATGCCGCGCTCAACAAAGATTCTACAGTACTTTAATATAGAAATTCAAGGCAATATCACTTGTTACCAACAAATGGACGCACGAAACATCGGCCTTCGTAACATCGAGGTTGCCGACACAAAGATATGCTCTATAGACGGCGAGAATGGCAAACTCATTTACCGGGGTTATGACATTCTGGACCTCGTAAAACACTCTACCTATGAAGAGACTGCCTACCTCTTGCTTTTTGGCGAGCTGCCTACTGCCGACGCGCTCGCGGATTTCAATCGTAGGCTTGTGGAAGCGCGCGGGATACCTGAGCCCCTCATAAAGATCCTGAAGAACCGCCCAAGGCGCGCACAACCAATGGACGTCCTCCAATCCTGCATTTCAGAGCTGGCAGACTATGACCTCAACATCGAGGACAACTCGAAGGAAGCGCACATGAGACGCGCGATCACGCTGATTGCGAAAATACCCGCGATAGTCACGGCTTGGAACAGGGTGAGAAATGGGCAGCACGTGGTCGACCCACTCGAGAAAGGATCGCATTCTGCCAACTTTCTCTACATGCTGAGGGGAGTCGAGCCTTCTGCCGAGGAGGCTAAGGTGTTGGACATCTGCCTCATCTTGCACGCAGAGCACAGCTTTAACGCTTCCACTTTTGCTGCTCGCGAGATAGCTTCGACGCGGGCGCATATGTACGCCTGCATTGGCGGCGCGGTCGGCGCGCTGTCCGGCGAGCTGCACGGTGGCGCAAACGTGCAGGTGATGAAGATGTTGCAGGAGATTGGCGAACCCGCCAACGTCGACAAATGGATCGCAAACCGACTCCAGTCGGGCGGCAGGATAATGGGGATGGGCCATGCAGTCTATCGCACGACTGACCCGCGCGCAGACGTCCTTGCAAGGTTGTCGGCAAGAATCTCCCGGGAGAAGAATAACAAGTGGTACGAAATAACAAAGCGTGCAGAGGACTTGACGCAGGATTGGATGAAAAAGAACAAGGGGCAAGTGATATACCCTAACGTCGACCTGTACAGCGCATCGCTCTACTACAGCATGGGAATCCCGATGGATCTCAACACGCCCATTTTCGCGATATCGAGGATAGCAGGCTGGTCATCGCATGTCATTGAAGAAAAGTTCGCCGAAGCCGCACCAAAGCCGGTGCTCTATCGTCCAAAGGCAGTCTATGTTGGCAAGTATTGCGGACCGATGGGCTGCGAGTACACGCTGATTTCTAGCAGACAAGAGCAGACTACTTAAATGGGCTAGATGCTGCTGAGCAGCAGGCACAGAGGGAACTTTGCAACAGGAAAACAGAAAAAAGCCGCGCAGCAACTCGAAGGCTACATTGGGCCAGAAGGCACTCGAGCTCCATCGGCGTCTACGCGGCAAAATAGAGATACGGGGCAAGGTCTCTGCGCGGTCTCCCCAGGAAATCAGTATCGCATATACTCCAGGTGTGGCCGAAGTCTGCATGGAAATCGCGGCTGATCGGCGAAAGGTGTACGAATACACAAGCAAGTGGAACAACGTCGCGATCGTGACTGACGGCACGAGGACGCTCGGCCTAGGTTCACTTGGGCCGGAGGCTGCTCTTCCTGTGATGGAAGGCAAGGCATTGCTGTACAAAGAGTTTGGCAACGTCGACGCCTTTCCAATATGCCTACAGACTACTGATGCAGGTGAAATAGTACAGACGATTAAGAACATTGCGCCGGTCTATGGCGGCATCAATATAGAGGACATCGAGACCCCGAAGGTCCTTGAAATTGTTGACAAGCTCACAGAAGAACTTGACATCCCGGTCTTCCACGACGACCAACATGGCACCTCCGTAGTCACGCTTGCCGCGCTACTTAACGCGCTTCGCTTTACAAAGAGAAAGCCGGAAGACACGAGCGTGGTGGTGGCAGGCGCGGGCTCTGCCGGCTATGGCATAGTAAAGATTCTCTACGCGATAGGAATAAGCGATATAGTGGTCACGGACTCTCAGGGAGTCATTTCTGCCGCGCGTACGCCGGAGTCCATGAACAAGTACAAACTTGAGCTTGCCTCGATAACGAGGCCAAAAGTGGGTGTCACTACGCTGCCGGACGCGGTCAGAGGCAGGGACGTCTTTATCGGCGTTTCCGGCGTCAAGAACCTGATGACCGCCGACATGGTGAAGTCTATGAGCAAAGACGCAGTCATATTCCCGCTCACCAATCCCGATCCCGAGATACATCCAAAGGAAGCTTTTGACGCAGGCGCGAGAGTGATAGCGACCGGCAGCTACAAGTTTGAGAACAGGGCAAACAACGCGCTTGTCTTCCCGTTCATGATGAGAGCGATCCTGGACAATCGGATCCGCAGGATAAGTCAGCAATTGCTAGTGAATGTAGCGAACGCGCTCGCAGACCTCATACCGAAGGAAAAAATGAGCCCGTTCAACATCCTCCCGGACGTGACCGATCCTCGGATTCAGGCAGCAGTGAATAAAGCAGTGCAGTCGGCTATTGGCTGAGCTTGTTCTTTAGCCAATCTTTGGCCCTTCTCTCGGCCATGTGTTTTCTAAGTATCATCATAGCCATCTCATAAAACGTGACGCCGTACTTTTGTGACTGGGCGTCGATCCACCTTAGCCCCTCGGCCAGCTCTGAGTCATTCTCGGCCATGACCACGAGGTCGTCTATTATCCCCATGAACTGTTCGTCAACGCCGTCCTTAGTGCCGAGCATTTCTGAAGTGGGCTAGCGCACTAGCGATTTTACCTAATGATTCAAGCAGTGTTGACAGTTTGTATATATTATATTGACAAACTGAGATGAATTGCTGTTGAATAGCTCGGTTCCGGCATTCAAAGACTTAAAATACAGCCTAAAGATTGTAGTGTCAAATGGGTATTGATGGCCATTTCACGTTATCTGGAGGATTCGTGTTTTGAAGGTAAAATTCGGCTTTACTCAGGGGCTAAACGTCGCCCGGCTCGGGCTTGACGAGCAGCAGGTCATGACTTCAGCCCAGATGGCTGACAGGCTGGGCTATGACTCCGTGTGGGCTATGGACCACTCGAACGTGCCGCAGTGGAAGAACGCGGTCGTAAACGACGCGTGGTTGATGCTCGCTGCGCTTGGCGCAATCACCAAAAACATCGAGCTCGGGTGTTGCGTGACAGACGCGATCCGTAGGCATCCGTCCGCCATCGCGCTCTCCGCGATCACGCTTGATCGCATTACACAGGGGAGGGGCATACTCGGTATCGGCGCTGGCGAGGCCCAGAACGTGGTAGACTTTGGCATTGAGTTTTCCAAGCCAGTAACAAAGTTCAAAGAGCAGCTTGAAGTCATTGAGCGACTTTTCGAGTCCGATCCTGATCATCGGGTCAGCTATAGCGGCGAATACTACAACCTCATCAACGCGTGTCTCCAAGCCAAGAGCGTAAGAAAGCCTAGACCGCCAGTCTATATCGCGGCAGGCGCGCCAAAGACGCTGGAGATGTGTGCAACGTACGGCGACGGCTGGATCCCGATCGGCTACACACCAGAGCTTTTCAAACACCACGCTGGCGTGATCAAGGATCACGCGAAAAGGCAGGGTAGGGACCTTTCCAACTTCCAGTTTGCAAACGATGTAGACGTCTACTTTACTGACGATGGCGAAGAGGCGTGGAACAAAATGAAGAACGCGGTCAAGGTTAGCCTCTTCAAGCCAGAGCTCCTCAAGGTGCACGACATTCCGCTTGACTCGGAATTCGACTTCCGCAAGTACTTCACCGAATACACTATGGACAAGCCGGAGCTAATGGAGCAGATGAAGCGCGCTGCCTTGAAGATACCGGATAGTGTCGCTAGGACCGCAATAGGAGTCGGCAAGCCGGACGACGTAATCGCAATGCTCGAGCGATTCATCAAAGCCGGAACCAACCACTTTATCATTCGGTTCTGGGGAGAGGGCTACTTCCGAAGCATTGAGCAGTTTGGCAACAAAGTCCTTCCATACTTCAAAGAACAGGCGAAAAAGTAGGCGCCTGTACGCTTAGTATTCCAACCAAATTAATTCTTTCACAATCTTTTTCGGCCTGCATATGAAAATTAGTTACTGGAAGGAATCGAGCGAGACCGTCTTCTCTGCCTTCTTGCTATGCCCGTTGCCTACCGGCTCGGCGTCAAATCCCATTTCGCATAGCGACTCTGCAAACTCTCTGGCAAAGCCGTGGAAGGTGTATATCTTATCCGGCCTGCACTGCTTTACTGCGGCAACCAACTCTTTGTAGTCGCAGTGGTCAGACAGAGGCATGACATAATCAAGCCCCATCATGTACCGGTAGCGGCCGCCGACGGCCCAGCCGCTAAAGCCGATCGTAATTGCGCCGTACTTGTCCTTCATCTCCTTTACAAACGCGCTTCGCTCTGACATTAGCGGCGCCACCATCACCCACGGCTTGCCTTTTGACAGCCGCTCCTGTTCTTTCGCCTGGCTGTGAGTCAAGCCGCCTGCTAGGTCTACGCCAAGCTCAGAATATACAGAATTTATCTTGGCGACAGAGTCATGCAATATCGGGTCCCAGTGGTCAAACAGTCTAGTCAAGAGTTGAGCCTTGCCGAGCGTATAGCCCATCAGTAAGACTGGAATTCCAAGCCCGTACATTTCGGAAATTATCTTGTTTGTCCTGTGGATCACTTCAGAGAGCGGTGGAAAGACATATTCAGGCCGACCAAAGGTCGACTCGATTATCAGCGTCCTTGCTTGGGGTATCCTCGCTGCCTTCATAAACGCACGCTCTCTCATTGAAATATCCCCCGTGTAATAGACATCATCGTCCACCAAAAGCCCTCGGGAGCCCAGTATATGGCCGGTGTCGATCAGCTGAAAACCATCATGTTCTTGTGCGGGATCAATTATTTCGTAGCCCCTAACCTGGGCAATGAGCGCGGTCTCCTTTGACGCGAGCACCTGAGTCCTGATCTTTTTCCTGCCGCGCTTGTGCAGGTGGTCGACGTGCGCGTGCGAAACAAAAGTGAAGTCGCAATCCACCGAGTGCGAAGGGTCAAGCGCTATCGTAGTGTTGTCTTGCTTCACCATTATCCCTG
>JANWHJ010000022.1 GCA_025450475.1 Nitrososphaera sp. | reverse complement strand
TCTATCGCTAAGGACATTGGTTACATTGTTTTTCGCATTAAGATTCTACCATTTATTGTACCGGCAATCTCATAGCCTCTATTAGAATATGTTAGGATCTTGTGCTCATCCTCAGCGCTCAACAATATACTGTCATACTTTCTAGGGTTTTCTAATAGCATCTGGCCAGAGGGAACGAGCGCTTGGTTCCTAGGGAGGCTTATGCCCATATGCTCAACTGTAAGCTTGGTCGGGTCTAAAATTTCCAAATGATCTCCTGCTTCATGAACCACGTTCAGCATCACCGATTTCAAAGCACTAACTTTTTCTCTTGTTGGCAAAAGATCATAATTCTTGATTAAAGTAGTTGGCTCGCCCCAACCGCTGCATACCATGTAGTGCCAAACTCCAAGCTCTACTTCATTTTTTATCTCATCCCTAGCGATCTCTCCTGAATTCATTATTGTAAGGTTAGACATTGCATTAAGATACATAGTGCCAATTTCCCCTTCTGTTAGCCGGAGATATGCACTATCCAAGCCAAACTTATGTCCCATTAATGCTTCAATTACTCCTCTGTCCACTCCGGATGAGAGTAGTCGCGTCATGAAGAATTTTCTAAATACATGAGGATGAATTGCGTACCGCTTGCTATCTCTATCAAGCTTGAACCTTAATTCCGCTTTCTTGCATGCATGTGTGATAATGTCATAAGCAGTGCCTCTAGTCATGGGCTTAACACCGCCGAAAACATAGCTATCTCTTTCAGCTATCCGATCTCCGAGGTATTCTTTAACCAACGAAATTGCTTCATCTGTGAGGAATACAGTTCTTGTCCTTCTAGTCTTCGTCTCTCTGGCCATAATCATTATTCTAGGTGGCTTTGATTCAAAATTTATCTGACCTACCTTTACCTTCAAAAGCTCGCCAATTCTAAGACCGCTAGAACACAAACAACCGATCAATGTTCGTACTTTCAATGACGAATGAAGGAATAATTTTTGTAGCTCTTCTTTAGTTGGGATCTTGTCTGAACTTATTTCATACTGCTTTGGCATAGCAACTTTAGCTCTGAATCTTTGCTCAGCAACTGTAATGTCATTGAACGACAAGAACGCCCTGACACCAGCAACATAAGACGTAATTGTCTTGGGAGCTTTCTCTTGCTTTGACAGATAAGACACGAATTTGTCAAGCGAATCGTAAACATCAAGCTTATTTTCCCTGATTGTTGCCACCAGATAATCGACGTTTGTTGCGTTATTCGCGGTAGCCCATGCAGAAAGAGCAATCCGGTAAACTTGTCTTGTACTCTCGCTATTCCTAGCCTTCCTATCAAGGAACTCAGTATGTGACAACTGACGTAATTTTCAATCCTAATTATATAAGGTAGTTTATAGGATGGATTTTTCTCCATCTTAAACATATTTAAGCAAAGTCACAATCGGTACGGACATTGACGGCACCTGCCAGGATTGACGGCTCGCACGGTGAGGGCGGCGGCCAGATACTGCGCACAGCAATCTCGCTTTCCGCGATCACTGGCAAGCCTGTCGAGGTGACCAGCATACGCGCCAAGAGGTCGAATCCCGGCCTGCGTCCACAACACATGACCGGCATTAAGGTAATTGCCGACCTTTTTCATGCAAACGTCGAAAACCTACAAGTGGGAGCAGAATGGGTCAGGTTCGCCCCATCAGACAAGTTTGAGGGAGGCTCGGTCAAGGTAGACGTAGGGACGGCCGGCAGCATCCCGATGGTACTGATGGCGGTAGTGCCGGCAGTTTCGCTGTCAAACCACAGCCTGGAGATCGAGATCACCGGCGGCACGGATGTCAGGGCAAGCCCGACCATGGACTATCTCAGGTACGTCGTTGTCGATGCGTTTCGCAGCATTGGGATGAAATTTTCATCCGACGTGCTAAAGCGTGGCTACTATCCAAAGGGCGGCGGCATGGTGAAAACAATCATCAAGCCGTGCAAAGAGCCCGGCACGATGGAGATGCTTGTTGCGCGGGATGTCGCGCCCCGGATCACCAGCGTGTGCGGCCAGCTGCCCCGACACGTGGCAGAGCGGCAGACATCATCTGCCATGATCGCGCTGGAGAAAAAGGGAATCCGCTGCAGCAACTATTCGGCATCTATAGAGACCTCGGTCTCGCCCGGCTCTTCGATCTTGGTCTACTCGGCGTCTGACTTTGGACCGCACGTCGGCGGCGATTCTATAGGCGAGCTTGGCAAGCGCGCCGAGGCCGTGGGAGTGGAAGCGGCCGAGCGGTTTCTGGAAAGCGCCCTTGCGCAGGTGCCGGTGGACCCGTTCCTTGCAGACATGTTGGTCCTACCGCTTGCGCTTGCAAGGGGCAGGTCAAAATACAGAGTTGCCCGGGTGACAGAGCACTTGCGAACGAACCTTCAGGTCGCGAGTCAGATGGTGGGGTGCAAATACGACATAGAGCAGCAGGGGAGCACCCACGTAGTGACAATAAACTAAATGCCACCGTCAAGGAATGCTGCAAGCAGCAGAATAACGATTGACAAAACTACGATTATCTCGCCCAGTATGATTATTTTTGTCCTTACCGACTGGACGTAGAGGTTGCCACCATGGCCCGACATTATCTTGCGCTCCATGTCAGCGTTAAGCAGCCTGACGTGCACGACATAGGTTCCGACGGTGGCAATTACAAGTATGATCTTTACAAGTAGGATCATTCCGTAAGTAGTATCAAACAGAGATCCGGGATCGCCTAGAAACCCGCGCGAGTTGTAGATGCCGGTTGCTATCAGTATGCCAAACGCCGGCACCGTTATCTTGTTGAAGCGTCTGCCGACCTTGACCATCAACGTGACGAGCTCTTCAAGCGACTTTGTGTGCGATTTCAGTACCGGCACGAGGACGACTCCAATAAAGATCGAGCCCCCAACCCATATCGAGGAGCATATCAGGTGCACCCAAGTGACAAGGCTTTCGGCAAGAGCCATCAACAACTTTCACCGTTCCGC
Organism: Nitrososphaera sp.; assembly: GCA_025450475.1. Taxonomy (GTDB): domain Archaea; phylum Thermoproteota; class Nitrososphaeria; order Nitrososphaerales; family Nitrososphaeraceae; genus Nitrososphaera. The sequence continues at coordinate 3,502 of JANWHJ010000022.1, read as the reverse complement.
GGTATATTATCGATGCTGCATTCCAGAAAGGTTTTAATCAGCTCTGCGAGCCAGCTAAAATTGCTTTGATAATAGGTCCGAGAAGGCTGGCGCTCATTGGCGCCATCGCAGCAGTCGTTCTTACGATTATACTCTACCCGCTTCTTGTGGCTACACCATTTGATCTCAAGGACATCACCATACAGCTCAGCAGTGTCGAGCTGACGTCAGGCGGCGAAGGCGCGCAAAAACTCGACCTCCTGATAAGGCTCAACGTCACCAACGCAAGCGAGTACACACTCACCACGTCAAAAATTGAATACGAACTGTTGGCAGACGATGTCGCTGCTGGGACGGACATCATTTCTTACGAAGACGTTCCGGTCAACGGGAGGCCGGCATTGTTCCCCAACCAGCCTGTAACGTTGCCACACACATTCACACTGGAATACTCTGACCAGCGCGCAGACCTGTTCAACAAGATCCTGAGCGGCAGCGAGGACATACGATGGAGCATCACAGGCAAGGCTTCGATCGAGTCGGGCACGTCATTCCAGGAAAAAGAATTCTCTTCTGAATTATAGTAAAAATGCGGTCACCGGGATTTGAACCCGGGTTACGGGCTGACCTCGCACGTGCGTGCATGGAAGGCCAGTGTCCTAACCAAACTAGACGATGACCGCTTACTGTAGCCGACATTGCCAAGGATATTAAAACTTAGTCCGGGAAGATCACGTTCAGCAGGACATCGACTGCCTTGTTCTTGGCCCGCTGCTTAAAGTATTCCATGCCCTTCTTGGGGACATCGAGCGCCTTCTCCCTCTCGACCTCGTCCACCGGCCGGTGGTCCAGTGCACCGTAGAACTGCGCCCTGTATCCCTTCAGCCTTGACACTGAAGTAGAGTTGAAGATGTCGTGCAGCCACACCGAACCTATGAAATAGACAAAAGGCGGGTTGGGCTTGCTCTTTATCATTTCCGCCACCCTGTCGATGGTCTGCGCCATGTTGCCCGAGTCGGTATCGATGGCGATTATGTCCTTGTTGACTCCTCCCTGGACCAGCGCCTCTTTCACTTTTTCCGCCGGACCTAGCTCGCCCACTATAATGATCATCGTCTTGTGCTTGTCCGCCCTCGACCTCATTACCATGCCGTGGGTTTCAAGGCCGATCTTTACCCGCTCTAAAATGTAATCCGGAAGCTCGCCGTCGCTGGATTTGCTGCTGTGCACAGCGTACAGGACTATCAGGTTGCCGTCAGTGAAGTGATATTCGGACATCTAGTACCACGTGGTTGCCACTTTTTTCGGCGCCGAGATCTGCCTTTCAAGCTCGTCGAGCCGCTGGAGCGATTCAGGACTCTTTTGCAGTTCCTTGAATTGCTTTTCGTGTCTTATTCTGCGGACGACGTTGAGGACCTCGTCCATCGTGACCCCGTGCTTGATGTCGTATTCAATTTGCTTTGCGCAGCTCGAAACCGTGCTGTATTTCTTGTAATTTCGTTTTTCAAAAGAAGAAGCGTCAGGGGAGATACCTTTTACAAAACGGACAATAACCTTTTCAACATGTTCAAGATGCCAGTCTTTCATGGCAAAATTGTTGGGCTTCATTAACTCTGTAGTCTACGATTACAGGCTATTTAATCTCTTGTCCGGTTCCGCTAGAGATAATCGGAAAGCTTCGTCTTTTCCTCGCCGGGGATTTTTGCGATCTCAAATCTCTCTTTTGCCTTCAGCAGCGATGCTGTCGCGTCAATGCCAACTTTTGTCGTAAGCAAGTTTGCCTGGTCGCTTGACGGGTCGAGGCTAGAGCCCTTGGCGTTCGGCATGACGATAAAGTCCCTGTCAGCCTGACACCTTGTCGCTACCGCGTACTCTACCGCGACCGGGTCAGTCGGGTCGATATCGTCGTCCACTACAGTCGCCATCTTGAGCGAGGGGTGGGCCGAAAACGCGGCCATCAGTGCGTTCTTGGGCTCGCCCTCCAGCTGCTTCTTTATCTGGATAACTGCGGCGAGCCAGTTACTGCCGCCGTCGGTCAGGTGCACCGCGCGGGTGGTCGGCACGACGTTTTTGATGTAGTCAAACATTTTTGCTTCGACTGGCAGGCCCATCAGCAGCCGGTGCTCGGCATAGCCGGGCAGGATGTCGTGGTAGATGGCGTTGTCGCGGAATTTTATTTTTTCAAGCTCAAACACGGGCTGCTGTCGCTTGAAGTCGTAAGTGCGCAGCATCTCTACCATCCATTCTTCCTGCGTCCTGTCCTTGAGTATCCTGCCCTCGATCACTATCTCGGCGTGGCTTGGCACGTGCAGCTGCGAATAGCCCACCTTGGAAAGCGTGAGCTTGCCTTCGAGCAGCGAGTTGGCTATCATCATCTCGTCAACCCCGTACGCCGCCTGGTACGCTGCGGCGATGCTGACTGCTGGGTGGACGCCTATCGCTATCGCGACTTTCAGGTCCTCCCCGTGATCGCGCGCGTACGTGAAGCACTTGTGTAGGTGCCTACCTTCGACCATCCTGATCGCCATGTGCCGCTCGTCAAGGCGCAACAGGCGGTGGGTCGACTGGTTCTGGTTTCCCTTTTCTTGGTCCTTTGCAAAAACTACTGAAGAAGTTATGAATGGCCCTGCGTCCTTTTCAAAATGCGTGACTACCGGGAGATCGTGAAGGTTTCTCGAAGAATTCTTTTCAAACGGCGCGGTCCCCTGGACGTTTGATGGCTCTGACAGGCTGCCAAGTGCCTCTGTGATCCGAGCGTGGATTGCCTTCTTGATGTCAGCCTGGCCAGCCTTGTGTGCCCCTGCCATTGCAAGGTAGAATTTCTTTGGAGTGCCGACGACATTGGAGACAACTCTGATCTTGCTCCCGTGCACCTTCTCAAACAGCACGGCCTGCTTGCCGTCCAGCTTTGCAGTCACAGCCGCCAGCTCGAATTCAGTACTAATGTCCTGCTTGACGCGCACGAGCTCGCCCTCTCCATCCAGAAGCGACAGAAAGCTGCGGAAATCTGCGCTATTGCCCTTCATGCTTTTTGCTACCAACGATGCTCATTACCTCTCCCATAATTGCTTTCATGTCGTCAAGCTGGAGCTGGCCATTGTTGTGAAGCGAGACTAGACAGATGCCGTTTATCATTGACGACACTTTCTCTGCAATGGTATTGATAAAGATTGAATCGTACTTGCTTGGTATGACTTTGGCGACGTTGACCTTGTTTGACGCGCTGATTGCAACTGACAGCGCGCCTATGCGCCGCTCGCCTTCTGACACTATAATAAAACAGCCGTTTTGAAAAAAGGTTGTGTGGACGAGAAAATTTCGCCCGGTGCCAGAGCTGACGACCTTCTCTTCTGCAGCAGGCTCGTTGTCCATTGGCTTATCTTACGCGAACAGTGATGGGCTTGGCTACCTTTAGTTCCTGCTTCTTTGTCCTAGCTCTCAACTTTGCCTTGTACTTCAGGTTCCTTGGCTTTGTCCGCAATCGGTAGCCACAGCATGGGCACCAGAGGCCATCCCACTTGAT
>JANWHJ010000021.1 GCA_025450475.1 Nitrososphaera sp. | reverse complement strand
CGCTGTAAGCGCGGGCGCATGATTGATGCAGTCGCCTATCACAGCCACCCTCTTGCCCTCCCGTTGAATTGCCTGCACAATGTCGACCTTACCTGACGGGAGCACCTCGGCAAACACCCGCTCGATTCCCAATTGCCGCGCAATCTCCTCTGCAGTTCTCTGGTTGTAGCCCGTCAGCATTACCGGCTCGATCCCGAGTGACTTGAGGGCTGTGGCCTGAAAGTCACTATTCAAGATTCCGATTGCATTCTTGCCCTGATAAATTCCCTGATCGCCTTCGCCCCATCTTTATACGCCTTGATAGCATGCGTCTGGCTGCTCGGGGATGCCAGAGCGACAAGTACATTGCTTACTTCGGCGTCTGATACGCATACTGCGGGGTGAACCTTCCGTATCTTGCAGCTATTTGCAAGCAAGTTCCTGAGCTCGGCGATAAGATCAAGCATCATGAACAACGGGACGGTGTAAAAGCTAAACCTAGTTGAAACTTTATTACTGATCTTCTGCTTGTGATATGGCGTGGCAAGCCTCACGATGGGCGACAAGCTGATCCTGATGCAGTACGCGATAGACAAGCACAACTCTGAAAAGGTCCTGAAGGAGAAACTCAATCACATGCTTTTGCCAATGGAGATCGAGCGGGCAATCGATACCCTGATAGGCACGCAGAAGGTGCGCCGGATAGGCACGGACATGCTCCAGAACAATGTCAGCCACACCGGCGAGCTCCCTGAATTGCCCGACCACCTGAAGTCAATCGTGGAAAGCCTTTGATCTTAAGGAAAATTCTATAATATTGTTCTACAAGCATCGGGCTCCTCAGTCCCATGCAAAGGAGGCTGGCAAGAATTCAACCGTTTCTGTGCTGACTAGGAGATGTGAGACACAAATTCTGGTAAGGTTTTTGTGGAAAAACATATCTTATCCCCGCGGAACTGAAAAAGACCGACGTCATCCTGCTCGACTATCTATTATGCGATGACATTGGCTTGAAGATACGCGACCTAGACGCACAAAGATAGTCATGAAGGCGCTGATTGAAAGGATTCAGCAAGCTCTACAATGAACCGATGCATTCTGAAAGAATCCTTGCTGCAAGCGCAGCAGTCATGCCGTTGACATCGTAGTCGGGCACAAGCTCCACAATGTCTATCCCAACGATGTTTCCTTCGCTAATAACCTTGTTGAGCAAATAGATCAGGTCGACCGCGGAGAGCCCTCCAGGCGATGGGACTGACACGCCGGGAGAAAACGCCGGGTCGACGCAGTCAAGGTCCACAGAAATATATGTCCTCGATCCTGCCGTCCGTGCATTTATCATCTGCGCCACCTTTCTCACTCCCATCTCGGCGATATCCAGCGGGTTTATTATCTTCAGTCTCGCCTGCCTAGCATTTTCCAGCTCTTCCGGCTCTGCCGCCCTAGTACCTATCAGCATGCTCTTGCGCAAGTTGAGCGATTGTGCAGAATCGGTCAGCACCGATCCGTAATAATTCCTTACGGAAGACACAAAGTCGGGGTGCGCGTCGAAATACAAAAGCGACAATTTCTTGCCGCCAGACGCAACCTTTATCGTTTCGGTGGTGAGCGAGTGGTCACCCCCTATTATTATCGGTAGCTTGCCTGCGGAAACAACGTCATGGACGATCTTGCACAGATCCTTTTTGCTTCCAACATTACCCGCGTCAAATACGCGCTTTCCCTCAAGCTTGCCGCGCATTGGGCATGTCGGAATTAGCATGCCACCACGCTCGAAGAACTCTGACTCGTTCGACGCCGTCCTCAATACGTCAGGGGCCCTGCTCGTGCCCCTGCGTTTGGCGTGCGATCTTGATTCGTCAGGTACGCCTATGACAACGATTTCCGCGTCTCGCAAACTGGCAACGTTTGAACGGCGTAGCATAACCACGCAGAGCGATCATGCACGGCCTCCTTTTAACCCTAACCTGATCAAAACCAATAGGATTTTATGGAAAAGGCGCCTGCCTACTTTCAACATGTTGAGCATGAAGTACATTCTGCTTGAACCGCAGGGCGACATTGTGATAGTGAAGATAAACAGGCCAGAGGCGCTGAACGCCATGAATGCGGACGTCATTTCAGAGCTTTCAAACGCGATCGACATCATAGGCGCCGACGACAACACCAAAGTAGTCATCATCACAGGCGCCGGTGAGCGCTCTTTCTGCGCGGGCGCCGATATTTCGTACATGGTCAACATCGACCCGATGCAGGCAGAAAGATACGCGACTTCTGCACAGGGCGTGATAAACAAGATAGAGCAGCTCGAAAAGCCGGTAATTGCCGCAGTAAACGGCTTTGCTCTTGGCGGCGGCTGCGAGCTGGCTATGGCGTGCGACATACGGATCGCTTCTAGCAATGCCAAAATCGGACAGCCCGAAGTCACGATAGGCATCCCGCCTGGGTGGGGCGGAACACAGCGCCTGATGCGCTTGGTCGGCCCTGCAAAGGCAAAGGAGATGATATTCACTGGCAAAATGATTTCGGCAGATGAAGCCTACCAGATCGGGCTTGTCAACAAAGTCGTAAGCGTGGGGCCGGATGACAACCTGCCACCAGAAGTCTTGGGCGACCCTGCAAAAGAAAAGGAGAGAGTCAAGCAAGTGGCCTTGATACTCAACAAGAAGTTGCTAAGCGAATGTTTGGCCCTTGCAAAGGAAATAACAAAGAACAGCTTTAACGCAGTAAAGGTAAGCAAGATGCTGGTGAATAGGGGAATGGACTCGGACCTCGAGACGGGCCTTCGGCTTGAAATCTATGGCTGGGCGCTCTGTTTTGCGCACGAAGACAGGCAGAAAATGATGTCTGTCTTCCTTAACAAGAGCAAGAAGTAGCTACGCAAGATGAGAGCCGCTGCTCGAGCAGCAGGAAAACGTCATGCTCTTTACGTCGGCCTCCAGAAACCCTTTTGCCATTGCGTCTGCTACTTTGTTCGCCTTCTTACCGCTTTTCAGGAAAGCAATCATTGACGGCCCTGCGCCGCTTATGGTGACTGCAAGCGCACCAGCGGCAAGCGCGTTCTGTTTTACACTGTCGTAGCCGGGGATCAGGTGCTTTCTTACAGGCTCGACTATGATGTCGTCAATGCCTCTTGCTATCATTTCAACGTCCTTCAGCGCAAAACCTGCGACAATGGTGGACGCGCCGGAAACGTTATGAACGACGCTTTTCAGCGGCACTTCCTTTGGAAGCACACTTCTCGCCACCTCTGTTTTCTTCTTAGGCACCTGAATGGAAATCGGTACGGCCACCACGAGAAAGAGGTCTCTGGGCGGCTCGATCCTGATGAATTGCCTCTTGTGCCCTATTACGAAGCCGCCCAGCACGGAGGCCGAGACGTTGTCGTAGTGCTTTGCGCCTGCGCTCGCGATCTCACCCTCAGCAGCGTACTCTATGAGTTTGTTCTTATCGATCTTCAGGTTGTAAAGTGCATTGAATGCTATCGCAGCGGCTGCAGCCGACGCCGCACTCGAGCCTATACCATACCCCGCAGGTACGCCCTTTGTTATCTGGATTTCAATGCTATCATCAATTTGAAAATCGCTCATCATCCGCTTCACGACAATGCCGGCAGAGTTTGACTCTGCTGTGGCCGGGATTGCCCGATCGCTATTCTTTATTACTATTTTTCCACTGCCCAGCATCTTTGTTATCCTGACCGTGTCTTCAAGCGCGTCAAGCGCGAGACCGAACACGTCGTAGCCGGGTCCGAGGTTTGCAGTGGAGCATGGCGCAATTGCCGTCCGGGACATCACAGACACCCTAGCCATCTTCCCCCTGATTAAGGGTTCGCGCGAGCGCGGCGGCCAAATTGACAATGCCGTTCATCGTGACGCTCGAGACAGCGACGAGGCCGGCGGCGAAGCCACCCTTGCTCATGCTGCGCGCAAGGTCCTTGCTGAGGAGCGAATACTCGGCGTCCTTCTCTCCTTCGAGGGCTCGCTCCAGCGCTGTATGTGAGCCTGCCCAGTCCATGATACCCTTCAATTTGTCTATAACAAGGTCGCGCTTCGTAAGCACGTTTATCTGCGAGGTCTTTAGTCGCAATTTTACGGACGATGCAAGGAGCGATATCGACACATAGTTGATGGGAGACGAAACCAGCATCCCGTCAAATGCAAATATCGTGGCCTTGTTATCGGCGTGAAGATTTGATACAAAATACGGGCCGCTCGCCCGGAATGCAAAGAGCTCTATCTGACCTGGCGTGTCAACAATGACATAGTCGGGATTGAGGCCATCGACTTCTTTCTGGATCTCATCTATTTTTGCCGCAATCATGTCGCTTGCCATGATGAGCGAGCCGTTCGGCCCAAGGCCATAGCTCTCCATCAATGCCCCGATGTCGATGTAGTCGCGCACATCGACGTCGGGGTCGTAGGGCAGGCTTACCGCGCCGGGGTCGAGGTTGAGGGATATCGAGTAGGCGTTGCTGTCGCGATACCATTGAAGAAGCCTGGAAGTAAGAAGGGATTTCCCAGAACCTGCCGTGCCCGTGATAAATATCGCGTTCACTTGTCTGGGAAGAATGTGTCGGTGTATATCTTCTTTACACTATTATAGTACTGCGCTGCATAAAATGCAGTCATAATAATTGAATTGGCGACTTGTTGCCATTCCTGCAAGCCTGGTACCTTTCATGATCCTGTTCCTTACCACAAAAGTCTCTCCACAGGACGTCTTTGCCGTGGGATTCTTGCCCTTCGCAGCCTCGTCAGCTGCTGCCATCGCAAAGGTAATGTTGCAGGCCTACCGCTTCAAGTATTTCATCAAGCGCTTTATCGGATACGACGTAAGCTCGACCGGTAAGACTCTTTCGGCCCGGCTTGCCGGCGAGTTTGTGACGCAGACCACTCCTTCGTACGTGGGAGGCGAGATCGTTAGGATAGCGTGGCTCTCGAAGAATGGTGTGCCTCCGGGTAAAGCCGCGTGGGTGGCGACGATGGAGATAATCGCAGACGTTTTTGTAGGATCCATGCTGGCATTCATCGCGGGGGCATATGCAAT
>JANWHJ010000020.1 GCA_025450475.1 Nitrososphaera sp. | reverse complement strand
AGTATGAGCCGCGGCTCGTTTCTGTTGGTGAAAGCTGGGTGTTGAAAGGTCTTGATGAAGCTCTTGGGATAGCAAACGTGGGCGACAAGATCAACGTCGAAGTGGCTCCAGATAAGGGCTTTGGCGAGCGCGACCCGACCAAGGTAAGAATGATCCCTCAGCGCAAGCTGGGGGACAAAGCTGATGAAGTGGGAGTCGGGGACGTAATTGAAGTGGACGATAGGACAGGAATTGTCCGTTACATTGGATCTGGCAGGATCCAAGTCGACTTTAACCACAGGTTCGCCGGTAGAACGCTATTGTACGACGTCAACGTAATGAAAAAGCTGGATTCTGACAGCGAGAAGGTAGGCGCGCTTGTAAGGAGGAGGACTGGCCTAGAAGAAGGTAAGGTAAAAGTCAGCATGGCCGAGCCAAATCTAGAAATCGAGCTGCCAGAAGAGGCATTCCTCGCAGAGGGCTTGCAGATAATTAAGAGGGCAGTCGCAAACGACATTTTTAAGTATGTATATTCGGTCAAGACAGTAAAGTTCATTGAGAATTATTCTGCGCCCGCCGAACAAAAGAAGGAGCTGCCAAAGGCAGAAGTTACCCCTGATGCCAAGAAGTAAAAGGGGCAAAAGTTTATTATATTAATACAGTAAAAGTAGACCGTATGGAAAGCGTTCAGGAACAACCAGTAACGATAACCCCTAAGGCAGCCGAGAAGGTTGCTGACTTTATGAAGCAAGAGAGCAATTCAGGTCTTTATCTGAGAGTGTACGTCTCGGGAGGAGGCTGTTCAGGTCTCTCCTACGGCATGGGATTTGAGGAAAAGCCAGACGAAGACGACAAGGTCGTTGAGCAGAACGGCGTAAAACTGTTGCTTGACAGCTATAGCCAGAGATACCTGAAAGGGGCCAACATAGACTATATCGAGAGCCTGATGGGTTCCGGATTCAAGATCAACAACCCCAATGTGACGAAGAGCTGCTCATGCGGACACTCGTTCAGCACCGAGTAAACCTTTATCTTTTCTCAATTTCTTATTAGTCAAACTAATGTCAGAGGTAATTACCCGGGCCGTCCATTTTTTCTACGAAGAATTGAATGATCCTATGGCCAGAGTCCCCTTATCTGGATTGCTTCGACTACCCTGTTCACCGCAAGTACAGTGCTTGCCTTGCGCATGTTGATGCCGTACTTTTCCGACGTCGAGTAGGTGTCTAGGAACGACTTCGTGATGTTCTTGTTGAGCCTTTCGTTGACCTCGGCTTCCGTCCAATATTCTCTCCGCAGGTTCTGCAGCCATTCAAAGTAAGAAACTGTTACCCCGCCGCCGTTTGCAAGAATATCAGGAATGGTTAGGATCTTGTTCCTGAACAGCACGTCGTCTGCGTCCGGCGTGGTCGGGCCGTTAGCCGCTTCTGCAACCATCTTTGCCTTAATCTTGGTGGCATTCTTGCCTGTAATCTGGTTTTCAAGCGCCGCCGGTATCAGTATAGTGCAATCTGTTTCCAGTAGTTCTTCGTTGGTGATAGACTTTGCGCCCGGAAATCCGGCTACAGAGCCGGTCTTTTCCTTGTGCTTTCTTAATGCGGCAATTTGTATACCGTCTTTGTTATAGACTCCACCCTTCGAGTCGGATGCGGCAATAACTGTAGCGCCCTGTTCTTCCACCAATTGTGACGAAAATTGACCGGCGTTTCCAAATCCCTGCACCGCGACCGTCGCGGCCTTCATGTTTATTTTCAACTTCTTTGCCGCTTCCCTTACCGTAAATGCTAGGCCTCGTCCCGTGGCCTCGTTCCTTCCAAGCGAGCCTCCGATTGCAATCGGCTTGCCGGTAATGACTTCTGGCTGAACAAAGTTGCCCTTGAGCGCAGAGTATGTATCCATTATCCACGCCATCTCCTTTCCGCCAGTGTAGACGTCCGGCGCGGGAATATCAGTATGCGGACCGATAATGTCTGCAATGGCATAAGCGTAGCGCCTCGTCATGCGCTCGAGCTCGCCATTTGACATTTCCTTTGGGTTGCAAATGATTCCGCCCTTGCCGCCGCCGTAGGGAATGTCCGCTACTGCGCACTTCCAGGTCATCCACATCGACAGGGCCTTGACCTCGTCTATGCTGACCTGTGGGTGATAGCGTATGCCGCCCTTGTACGGACCGCGCGCGTCATTATGCTGCGATCTATATCCGGTGAAGACGCGGATTTCGCCGTTGTCCATTTTTACTGGCAACGAAACCGTAAGAACGCGCTTTGGGTGTGCCAAAACCTGATGCAAACCCTTGTCTAGTTTGATGATTTTTGCCGCTTCGCCAAGCTGTTTCAGAGCAACCTCAAACGGGTTGATTGTTGCTGACATGGGCTTGTTCTGCCAAAGTTGTGTATTTAAGTGTTGAAGAACTACGGACTAGACATTCGTTGTGATATGAGGATGCGTAGCTGCTCGTCAGTGAGTCCCTCGTAGTCTTCGATGCCGATCGAACTGGCTATGGTTTCAAGCTTTTCCCTTTCGGTGGAAACGGGACTCGTGATCTTGGGTACCCTGCGGAGGCTCTTAGCAGGGTCCGAGGCTTCTTCCATTTCGCGCCGAAATGTGTCCCTTGCCTTTTCGTACTCGCCCATCGCCTTGCCGATCGTCCTCGAGAATTGTGGCAGCTTTTTGGTGCCAAAGAGCAGGACGAGGCCCAGCAATATGATAATGATCCATTCTGAGCCGGCGATGTTCATTACGAGAGCGGAGGCTTCCATTTGGATCGTAATATCTTCTGACCAGAATTAAAGATTTCCACTAGTCTGAGAAGGCCTGTCCTCCTTTCCCTTGATTCGAGACATTGAGAAGGGCTGGTCGAGCTTCATGGCGTTGGCCAGAACTACTGACACCATCCCTCCGAACAGGAACCCGCCCACAATGTCGGTCGGGTAATGCTGCATGACATAGAGCCGCGTGATGCCGATAATCACTGGAAATGCCCATAACGCATAGGCACCCTTCTTTGACCTTTGGTAGAGCGCAAAGCCGACAATGAAGGCGAGCGCGGTTGTGCGTGAAGCGTGTCCGGAAGGGTAGCCAAATGCGGTTGCGAAGGGCGCAAGGCTGTCGTTTTCAATGCTGAAAGTTTCCGGCAGACCTACAGGATCAAAGCCGTAGGGCGGGATTTCCCTACCGATCAAAGGCTTCATGTACATTACCAAGACTACAATGACGACAAGCGCGATTAGGAAGATCATCCCGGCCTTCCTCGTTCGCCTGATTATTGTGATGATTATGCCAAGGATGAACAAGGTGGTGACGTCACCGGTCGAAGTGATCACAACCATTGCCGTGTCCAGGCCGGCATTGCCGTGGATTGACTTGAAGTAGCGGCTTACCACATCATCGGCTTCAAAAGTCGCGCCTGAAGCAACCACAGCGCTGAACGTTACGAACGTGGCTACGAGCGCGACAAAGTGAATTGAGCGTGTACTTATCATCCAAGGCGGCCTTGTTACTGACAACCTGTGAAAGGAGCGGGCTAGTTGCCGTTTAACTGTTTTCCCTACATCTTGGCGCCGCACTTTGGGCAGACCTTGCTTTCCTCGTTTAGGGCAAAGTATGTTGCGAGACCGCACGCCTTGCACTTGGCCGGCGTCAGCGTGTTCCAAAGTCGGTAGTAGCGTGTGTTGAAATTCTGCGCTATCGGCCTGAGCATGCCGGATTTTTCCATATCCAGAAGTACATCCTCAAAGTCGAGTACGTCGTCCAGCGCCTTGTACTGATCCATCTGGTTAAGGTAGCCAAGCATCTCGTCGTTTGAGAACCGTACGTCGATGTCGTTGAAATTGTCAAATATTATTTTGCGTATTGCATTGCCATCGACCTTGGGCATTTACAGACCCTTTGAGTCTTCCTGGAGCTTTTTGGCGGAAGCCGGATCCCTTTCTGCATAGTACTTTACCATCCCCAGCTTTAGCACTTTGAGCGACAGGAGAGCACACTTGATCCTCGCCGGGCCTAGGTTCATGAGCCCTATACTTTCTAGAATGTCATTCTTGTTTAGGTCCTTGACCGAAGTGAGCGGCTTGCCGGCCACCATCTCAGTTAGCATAGACGCGCTAGCCTGGCTTATTGCACAACCTCTGCCCTCGAACCTGATGTCCTTTATCTTGTCCCCGTCCACCTTTAAGTGGATGTCGATCTCGTCGCCGCACAGAGGGTTGCTGTCGTGTATGCTCACGTCGGCGTCAGGCAGCTTGCCCTTGTTCCTCGGGTTGCGGTAGTGGTCTAGGATTATTTCGCGGTAAATGTCGTCACTCAAATCTTGAACAGCCTCCTTGCTTCTTCAAGCGCTCCAATGAATGTGTCGATTTCTTGTTTCGTGTTGTAGATATAAAAACTTGCTCTAGACGTCGCGGCGACGTCTAGCCTCTCCATGAGCACTTGTGCGCAGTGGTGGCCTGACCTTATTGCGACTCCGTGATCGTTCATTATCGTCGCAAGGTCATGCGGGTGAATGTCGCCGATATTGAACGACACGACGCCGCCCCTGTCGTTCATGTTGCGCGGCCCGTAGAGCGTCACACCTTTTACCCTGGAGATCCTGTCGATCGCGTACCATGTTAGTTCCATTTCGTGCTCTCTGACCTTGTCCATGCCCAGATTGTTCAAGTAGTCGATTGCGGCTCCAAAACCAATGACGTCGGCGATATTAGGTGTCCCGCCCTCAAACCTATACGGCAGATCGTTGTACCTTGTTTCATATTTGTGAACCTCTTTTATCATGTCGCCTCCGCCCATGAACGGCGGCATCTTTTCGAGAATGTCCCTCCTTACATAGAGGATGCCGACACCTGTCGGGCCGAGCATTTTGTGAGCTGAAAACGCCATAAAGTCGCAGTTCATTTTTTGCACATCTACTGCCATGTGCGGGACCGACTGCGCGCCGTCAATCAACACAGGGATTCCTTTTTCGTGCGACATCTTTATGATGTCACTGACAGGCACGATTGTGCCAAGGACATTTGACATGTGGCTTACCGACACGAGTTTCACCTTGTTGCTGTCAAGGTGGCCCTTGTATTCGTGCATCTTCAGGTAACCGTTGTCGTCGACCCCAATGTATTCCAGCTTTGCGCCTTTCTCCGTAGTCAGGATCTGCCATGGAACGATGTTGCTGTGGTGCTCTATTTCCGTGATCACGATCTTGTCGTCCTTTTTCACGTTTGCGCGGCCCCACGAATAGGCTACAAGGTTGAGCGCCTCTGTGGCGTTGCGAGTGAAAATGATCTCTTCCGTAGACTTTGCGTTGATGAATTTCGCAACCTTTTCCCTAGTACTTTCAAACGCGATCGTGGCCTCTTCGGCGAGTTGGTGCACCGCGCGGTGGATGTTAGAGTTGTAATTCATGTAATAGTCGCGGATGGCGTCGATGACTGCAAGGGGCTTTTGCGTGGTAGCTGCATTGTCAAGGTAAACAAGCTGCTTGCCTCCACTCACCTTTCGTTTCAGGATCGGGAAATCCATCCTTATTTTTTCGACGTTGAGAGCACCCTTTTGCATCATAGCTACCTTAGCTGAATGTAAATTGCCTTGTCCTGTATTTTAACCTTGTAAGTTTTAAGCGGCTCTTCCGCCGGCAAGTTCTGCGGCGCGCCGCTGTCCAGCTTGAACGCCGACAAATGTAATGGGCAGGTAACGGTTTTTTCTTCTTCGTTCATTATGCCCGTTACGAGATCGGCGTAGGCATGCGTGCAGATCCTGTCGGTTGCAAACACCTTACCGCCGGCCCGTGCAATCAATATTTTTTTGTCACCGTGATCAAAATCGAGCAGTACGCCGTTCTCGAGCAATTTTTCGTCGCACACTTTGATCCATTCTTCTGGCATGGCCGCTACCTGTATTTGTAGTGCTTCTCGAAAATGTCCTGCGTTTCGCGGTAGCGCGACTTTTCGACTTCCAAGATCTGCTCCATCGCTTCGTCGGTCCGGAGCATCAGCTGTCTGCCTTGCCACTTGTTCTCTATCAGGTAGTTGACCCACGCCCTGATCGTCGGGCCCATCTTTCTCGACAGCGGCTCTAGAAAGCCCGACACGATCTCGCGCTTTGCGCCTTCCCTGCTCAGCCCTCGGGTAGAAAGGTAGTAGATCTGGTTCTCGTCAATCTGGGCGACGGACGCAGAGTGGGTCGCCTTTACCTCATTGTTTTCAATTTCAAGCCCGGGTATCGAGTCTGATTTTGCTCCTCGATCAAGCAGGATTGCATGGCCCGCCAGATACGACTCGGTGCCCTTACCGTCCTTGCTGATCTTGATCATGCCCTTGAATAACGATTTTGAGGTCTCCTTGAGAACTGACTTTACCAGCACCCTGCCTCTAGAGTGCGGGCCGTTGTGTATCAGGTTTGACATCACGTCAAACGACTGATTGCCCACGCCAAAAATGATCTCCACATCTTCGGCCGACGAGCCGCTGCCCTTCATGATGCTGTCGGTCTTGTAGCGCGACAAGAGCGATCCGAACATGCCGATGTACCAGGACATCTTGGCGTCCCTTTCAACAAACGCCTTTCTGTTTGAAACGTTGACAGTGTCTGCACTCATCGCCTGCAAAGTCACCATTTCAAGGTGCGCGTTCGGATTGACGTGCGTTTCCATCAATTCGAAATAGCCCTGCTGGACATCCTGCCTGCCTGACGAGCCGGGAGCATAAAGCTCCTGCACGACTGTCGCTTTAGAGCCTGTGTCTGCGACTACGATGTTTCTAGATATCAGTGAGGTGCCGTCGTCCGCAAGCGATGTGATTATCCTGATCGGGTCTTCAAGCGCGACGTTCTTTGGGATGTAAACGAAAACTCCTGACTGGAAGGCCGAGGCTTCAAGCGCGAGGAACCTGTCCTCCCCGTAGTTGAGCTGGTTTGCCTCCATGTGCGACCTGATCAGCTCGCCGTGCTTTGATAGCGCCTCCTTTATGCCCGAAACAATGATGCCCTGCTTTGCGACACTGTCCCGGACGAATATCCTGTTTATTTCCTGGCCCACCTGCAGCACGCCCGTCTCTCCCTCCAGTTCCTTCAGCCTGTCTGCAAGGTCCTTGCCAAGCCCAACCAGCCTCGTTGCGGCAAAATTGACATTGTGCGGCTTGATCTTGTTAACGTCCGAATACTTTGCATACAGCGACGACACTTCTGCCGGCAATGATTCGTATTGCGAAAACGCCTTCTTGCGCATAGCTGCCAGCCAGGAGGGGTCGGTATCTGCTAGCGAATCGATATATTCGCTGCCGATTGAGGACAGTGTAGTAGCCATTATAGGATCACCTGCAGTATCTTCTAGCCGACAGAGCCTTCCATTTCCATCTTGATGAGCCGGGTCAGCTCTACGGCATATTCCATTGGCAGTTCTTTTGTGAACGGATCCATGAATCCGCCGACTATGAGCGACAGCGCGTCAGATTCCGTGTAACCCCTGCTCATTAGGTAGAATATCTGGTCCTCGCCTATCTTTCCTACCGTCGCTTCGTGTGTGATCGTAGCGTCGTCCTCGTTGACCTCGATGTATGGATAGGTGTCGGTCCTGGAGCGCTCGTCCAGCAGCAACGCGTCACACCTGACGTTTGACTTTACCCCGGTTGCGCCCTTTGCAACGTGCAGCAGACCCCTGTAGGTCGTCCTGCCAGAGTCCTTGCTCACCGACTTGCTGGTGACCCTCGAAGTGGTGTTTGGCGCAAGGTGAACAACCTTTGCTCCTGCGTCCTGGTGCATTCCTGCTCCAGCAAAGGCCACTGACACGATTTCTGCGTGCGCGCCCTTGCCAAGCATGTACACTCCAGGATACTTCATTGTTAATTTGCTTCCAAGGTTTCCATCGATCCACTCTACAGTCGCACCTTCATACGCGTATGCCCTCTTTGTTACCAAGTTGTACACATCTTTACTCCAGTTCTGTATTGTAGTGTATCGTATCTTGGCACCCTTCTTTGCTATCAATTCCACTACTGCAGAGTGAAGTGACTCGGTGCTGTAGACTGGAGCAGTGCATCCTTCTATGTAGTGAACTTCGGCACCCTCATCGGCAATAATGAGTGTCCTTTCAAACTGGCCAATGTTCTCAGCGTTGATCCTAAAGTATGCCTGCAACGGAAGATCTACCTTGACTCCCGGTGGAATGTAAATGAATGAACCGCCTGACCATACTGCGCTGTTGAGCGCTGCAAACTTGTTGTCTTCTGGCGGGATGACCTTACCAAAGTGTTTCTTGACGATCTCTGGGTATTCCTTGACCGCGGTATCTGTGTCGGAGAAAATTACACCTTGCTTTTGCAGGTCTTCCCTTAAATGATGATAAACAGTTTCAGACTCGTACTGGGCGCCTACTCCTGCAAGGAACTTTCGTTCCGCTTCAGGGATGCCGAGCTTTTCAAAAGTGTTCCTGACAGACTCGGGCACGTCGTCCCAGTTCTTGCTGGTCTTTTCCGACGCCTTGGCATAATAATAGATGTTCTGGAAGTCGATCTTGCTCAGGTCGCCTCCCCAGTTTGGCATCGGCTTGCTCATAAAGACCTCGTATGATCTAAGCCTGAAATCCCTCATCCAGTCCGGCTCGCCCTTCATCTTGCTGATCTCTTCGACCGTGCCTCTTGAGAGCCCCTTCTTGCTGAGGTAAACGTAAAGTTCTGTAGAGTCTTTAAAGTCATACTTGCTATAGTCCATGTTAAGACCTTTTGCCGTCATACGTTCCTATAACGCTGTTATGTTTTATATATATTTTGCATTTAGCAGGCGAGCCTAAGCGAATTTGTACAAGCTAATTATGTGTTTTTGTGCCTAAACTGCTGGCTAAAATCTTGTCCGCTGTTAGTACAAGCTAAGTAGCTGCAATTCAGCCGTTGTGCGCGTTTTTCATCTCGTGCACCTTTTCTCACCATCGCCTGGGCTTCGGGCAACAGATCGTCCATTTTCAGCTCGCCCGCTTTGAGCTTTTCCAAGGCCTGCTTGACCGATAGGTTGCTGTTCTTGTCTGCGACCAGCAGGTCAAGGACGCTTTGGCCGACTCTTCCGTCAATAACCCATAGCAGCTCCTCAACCCTGCCGCGGTTTGCCGCTAGGCGCTCCGCGTATTCTTTGAACGCGGCTTCGTTGTGGTCGCGGAGGGCCTTTGCGAGCATCTTGGCGATAGAGCTTGACTGGCCCTCCAACAGGTCTATCCTGAGCCTGATGTCCTTCTCGGCGCGCAACCTGCCATCCATTTGGAGTACAGGGGTTTTATTCATTTCTTCTTTTGGTGGACCAGAACGTCCCGCCTAAAACCTTCCACTTTTTGTAGTCGCGGAGTATCGTGATGTGGTCAAACGCGATCTGCTGCTTTTCAATGCCCTCAAGATCGACCCACTCAAGGATTGCAGCATCGTCCCCTGCCTTGTCAGAGCCCCCTACGATTATCCCTACAAAGACTATCGACAGGATGTGCTTGCGGGGGTCGCGCTTTGGGTCTGAATATACACCGAGGATGTCGATCGGCTCGACTTCAAGCGAAGTCTCCTCCATGGCTTCCCGCTTCATCGCTTCCTCTATAGTCTCTCCTTCGTTGACAAAGCCGCCGGGCAGGGCGAATTGGCCCTTGAACGGGTCCTTTTTGCGCCTTATCATCAGGACCTTGGAATCGCGTTGCAGTAAGACGTCGACGGTAGGGGCGGGGTTGCGGTATTGCATGTCCTGATGAGCATGGACGCGCTATAAATGGTTCTAGCGGTTGCAAGAATTTCAATATATTTTATATATCGAAAATAACCTTTTGTAAACAATCCTAACAAAAGTAGAATAGCAATAGTATTTCTGAAACGCTCTAAATTCTTGTCAGTATGTGCGACCATCAATTGCAATATGTCGGCTATCTTCACGGAGACTGAAGAATTACCAGTCCCCCTCGCAACTATGCCGGTAGTGCCTGTGCCTGAGAATGGATCGACGGGCACTGTGAATGTGAAGCGATATTTTCTGCAGGCTACAGGCGAAAATGAACATACGCATGATCGAACGGGCGCATCGCTAGCCTACATTAGAAAATTTTGAAGTGTAGTCTGCCCAAGGTGCGATCTGTCCATCCTCCTAGAACCCATATAGTCTGGAAAGTCACATGACATCCCGCAGCTCTTGATCCTGCGCTCTAGGTCGTCGATGACCTTATCGGAATATTTTTCGTCGGCCGCGACATACTTGGCGTCCAGTGGCTCTCCAAAGTTGTAAATCTGCTTGTACTTTTCAACGCCGCCAGGGATTTCGAGCATACGCAGGGCGAGCTTCATCCGCTCCCATATGTCTGTCCGCAGCCGCAGCATCGCGCCAATCACATGCTGCAGACCCGCCAGTTTGCAGCTCTTTACCACTGCGTCAAGTTCCTCGTCGGTGTCTGTCACGAGCGGCATTATCGGATCAACGTTGACTCCGCAACAAACCCCGGCGTCGATGAACTTCTTAATCGTTTCAAATATCTTGCTTGCAGGCGGCGTCCCCGGCTCGACTACCCTGCGTATCTTTTCATTGCATGTGGTAACCGACCACACGATAAAACAGTTGTGGCGGTATTGTCTGTGGAGTTCCAGGTCGTGCTCGATTATCGCGGACTTCGTGAACACATAGTACGGTACGTTGTATTTCTGCAAAACCTGCACGCACTTTCTGGTCAGCCCGTAGCGGAGCTCCGCCGGTTGGTAGGCGTCGGTCGCAGAGGCCACCATTACGGGGTCGATCGTGTTTGACTTCCATGCCGCAAGCTGCCCGTCCAGCACTTCAGGCGCGTTGCTCTTGGCGTAAATCTTGTCGTAAAACTCAGGCGACCATTCGTACGTAGCGTAGCAGTACGCGCACCGGTGGCCGCATCCCTGGTAAGGGTTTATCGTAAGGCCGTTGTAGCTCTTTACGGCGAAGGGGTGGATTATCGACTTGCTCTTTTTTTCTTCAAGCGTCGCCGCGCCGTTGTACCACAGACCTGACATGATGACGCATGACTATAGCATGTCTATAAAGCAGGCGGCACCGGCAGGGAAGGGGGTGCCTGCAAAAGTATAGTTTCATATTGTCGCGGGTGTGCAGGAGCACTTATGAAAGTGGGCGTGGCAGGCCTCGGCCTTATGGGATCTGGGATTGCAACCCGGCTTGTCAATACAGAGCACACCGTGTCGGTGTACAACCGCTCCAGCGCGAAGGCAGAGCGGTTTTCAAAAAGCGCCACTATTGTTTCTAGCCCGAAAGAGCTTGCCGAAAGTTGCGACCTTGTCATAACCATCGTCACCGACTTTGAAGCCGTCAAGGAAGTGCTTCTGGGCAAGGGCGGCATCGTTGAATCGGCTAACCGCAGGCTGGTAGTGGTGGATGCAAGTACGATCTCGCCGTCACAGTCCGAGCACTGCGCGCAGGAATTGCGCAGCGTAGGCATAGAGATGCTCGGCATGCCCGTGATGGGAGGGCCGGCTGCAGCCGAGGTGGGCGAGCTCGTGCCAATGGTAGCAGGCAGCAGGCAGGCGTTTGAAAAAGCAAGGCAGGTTATCGAAAAGCTGGGCAGGACTTTTTACGTCGGCGAAAGGGACGGCTCTGCAAACGTGATAAAGCTGGCGCTCAACCTGAACATCGCGCTTGTCGCAAGCGCCGTGTCGGAAGGTATAACGCTTGCCAGAGGCTGTGGCATAGATCCGTCGATATTCATCCAGATGCTCAATTCGACTTATTTTAAGACAGGCCTGTCGGAAAAGAAAGGACCGAAAATGGTAAAGAACGACTTTACGTCGTCATTCCACCTCAAGAACATGCTAAAAGACCTTGACCTTGCCACGGGGACCGCGCAGGTCGCCGGCATCACTTTGCCCCAGACCGCGCTTGCGCAACAGATCTTTCGGGCTGCAAGCAACAGCGGTTTTTCTGACCAGGATTATACTTCGATCTGCGCGTTCTTAGCAAAAATAAACGGGATGGAAAAATGATAATCAACAAGATAAAGGACATCAAGGCAAACGAGTTCACGGTCTTTGCTTCGCTGCCTGA
Organism: Nitrososphaera sp.; assembly: GCA_025450475.1. Lineage (GTDB taxonomy): Archaea > Thermoproteota > Nitrososphaeria > Nitrososphaerales > Nitrososphaeraceae > Nitrososphaera. The sequence continues at coordinate 23,988 of JANWHJ010000020.1, read as the reverse complement.
CATGGGCAGGGTGGGTGGCCTAGTTTCGTCATTCTTGTCCCAGCAGCTAAAGGCAGAGCAGGTGGCGGAGATAACTTCAAGCGACAAACCGTGGGTCTCGCACTCTGACGGCGTGGTGAAAAGCGCAAGCGACGTTTACAAGATATCCTACAACATTGACCACAAGCTGTTGGTGTTCACCGGCGAGTCGCAGCCTCAGGACCCCGGCGAGCTCAACAGGCTGTGCAAAATGCTCCTTGACTACGTCCAGTCTATAGGCAAGGCGACGAGGCTGTACGGCGCAGGCGGTTACCTGCGCGAGCAGGTAACCGGGGCGCCAAGAGTATGCGGAGTGGTGAACAGGCAAGAGCTAAAGCAGGTGCTGGCAAAGGCGGGCATCGACACCGTTGGGAACGAGATAACAAGCATCACGTGGTTCAACGGCCTCATCCTGGGGCTTGCCGCAGAAAGAGGCATCGACGCGATAGGGCTGTTTGGCGAAATAGCCGAGACGACGGTGCCGCAGCCCCTCGCGGCAAAGGCCATCATCTCGACGTTCGCGAAGCTGGAAGGCGTGCCGATTGACACCAAACCCCTTGACAGGCATTACGAGTCCATTCTGGAAGACATACAGAAAAATAAAGACCCGTCGAAATTCGGACCGGGCATAGGCTAGCCTAGCCTCGTGATCATTCCAACGTTTGCTCCACCAACAGCCGAGGCAGATCGCCAATATGATCTGGATGAAGCTATTAGATGATGGCCATCCAATTTCAAACACTGGATCAATGCAATGACTAGGTGCAGGCACCAAGAAATCTGTGCGACCAACTTCAAGATTGTCTTTGGGCATTGTTCGCGAATTCACGATGCCTGCTACGAAAAACAGCAGCAGGGTAGAGCCAGCGATTATCATTGTTAACGCAGCTATTGTATAGAATTTTCCCGGCTGGCTCCCCGAGTGCAAGCATGTTAAATGCTGATTTTCATATCTATGATTTTACCCAAACGTCAGTGTATCGGCGCTCCCACCGGCGCGTCTTCTGTTATTGTCAGGAACACAGGCTTGCCCTCCGGCCCGTCAGCCGCCAAGAGCATGCCCCTTGAGATCAAGTTGCCAATCTTTTTTGGCTCCAGGTTGGTGCAGACAACGACGGTCCTGCCGACGAATTCCTCGGGCTTGTAGTGCATGGCGCCTCCTACGGCAAGCTCCCTCTGCTCGTTGCCAAGGTCGATTTTTGCCTTGAAGACCTTTTTCATTCCCTGCATGCTTTCTGCGTGGATCACCTTGCCTATCTTCAGATCCACCTTTGAAAATTCCTCAAAAGTGATCAATTTCTCTGCCGTCGGCTCGCTCATAACAGTGAATGAATCTGTGAGTCATTAAAATTGGTTACGTCAACCTCTTAGCTACCTGCGAGTAGAACAGCCGGTCAGGGATGCACGGCCTGACCTTGACGCCTGCCATTTCCCTGCCAGAGCCGATGAGGTACCGCGGCTTGGGATTTGGAGACTCGATCGCTTTGACTATAGCGCGGGCAACGGCGCTTGCAGGCAGGCCCCTTGGAACGTCTTCAAGGTATTTCCTGTAGGCGTTTGCGAATCTCGAATTCCTTAGCAGCGCGGCCTTTGACTGTGTGACTGTGTGGATGTTTGTTTCAATGACGCCGGGGTTGATGTTGACCACCTTTATGCCGGTGTTCCATAGCTCCATCCTGAGAGCGTCAGAAACCGCCTCTAAGGCATGCTTTGCGGCGCAGTACGCTCCTATCAGCGGGAGCGAAACCATGCCGGCCATCGAGCTGACGTTTACAATCCTGCCCTGCCCCTTTTGCATAATTAGTGGCAAAACCTTCTTTGTGAACCCGACGAGTCCGAAAAAGTTTGTCTCAAACTGGGCCCTCAAATCTGGCATGCTGATGTCTTCGATCGCGCCGGGCTCGACATAGCCGGCGTTGTTTACGAGCCCGAATATTTCGCCCCTTGCAGCAATATCGCTCACTGCCGTGCCATAACTCTCAGGACGAGTAATGTCAAACTCTACCGCGATGTAATTTTCTGCAGGGAGCTCTGCAGCCAGCTCTTGCAGCCTGTCGTAACTTCGCGCAAGGCCAAACACCCTGTACCCGGATTTTGCAAGTTTGATGGTCGTCGCCCTGCCTATGCCGCTTGAAGCGCCGGTGACAATTACCGATTTCAATAGCTTGAACTTGACAAAAGTGGGTAGAAAAACGTTGAGATCTACTTGAAGCTGACCTACTTGACTCTGTCAAACGGCTTCATTGCGGCAGGCAGGCCATCAAGAAGGTCCGTGGCAATCATGTGCAAACCCGCGCGCTTGAACGCAAGGCTGCCTGCAACGCCATTGATGTAGACTGCGGCAAACGCCGCGTCAAAGGGCTTCATTCTGGCGAGCAGTCCGGCGGCAAGCCCCGACAGCACGTCGCCCGTCCCTCCCACCGTCATTGCCGCCGTCGACCTCTTTATTGTTGCAGTCTGATCGCCGTCTGAAACGATGTTGATCCACCCCTTAAGCCCTATTGTGATCCCGTGCTCCTTTGCAGCCTTGCGCACGCTTGACACCATATCTTCTTTTGTCGTCCCGGGGTCGACTCCAAAAAGCCTCCTGTACTCGCCGGCGTGAGGCGTGACGATGCTGCCGGTGTTTGAAAGCTCTCCAAGCACCTGCGGGATGAGGGCCGAAGCGTCAAGAAGGATCTTTGTACGGGTCTCCTTCATTTTCTTGACGAGTGCCACTATTGCTTCCTGCTCTATGCTCATCCCCATGCCTATCGCGGCGGCGTCCGCGCGCTTTGGCATCATGGCAACAAGCCTGTTCGCAGAGCCCACCGTCAGCTTGTCGTCCGGTAGCGGAAGGGCAATTATCGTGGGGGAAAATGACCTGACGGCCGTGACTATCGAGCGCGGGACTGCGGTATAGACAATGTCGGCTCCTGAGCGGAGCGCTGCAATAGACGCAAGCACCGGCGCGCCATGGTAGAACCTGCTACCGCCGGCTATCAGAACTATCCCGTTGTCGCCTTTTCTTGACAGAGATGAGCGTGGCGGCATGAGCTGCCTGATCATCTTTGGAGTGACCGTGATTGTCGACGGCAAATGCTTGCTATACTACATGTGAATGGGGGAATAAACTTTGCCAGTCCCTATCAACAGAGTCAAACAGCATTAAAGAGGGCAAGCTTGGAGTGCTTCCTACCGACTTGAGCCTTCTGAAAGCAAGTTTGAGCAGCTGACCGACAGCGTAGGATGTCGCTACGCGTCGCCGGATTGGCTGAATGTGGCTCCAAGAATGATAAGCGTGCAGACTTGCCGGATCAGAGATTAGACTGCTGCCGAACATGTTACCCACCCCTCTTTATTTCATTCAGAATTTGCATTTGGTCAACCCGTCCGACATAGTGTTTGATGCAATCTTGCTGAATAGTTCCTGACACACCTAACAACGATATGGTAAGTGGTGGGCGCTAGCAGAGTTCACCGCCACGAATCATCATGGTCGTAGATGACGAGAAAGACATCCTTTCAATCCTGATGTCAGGCTTCGAGTCAAGGTGAAGGTTTGCGGTAGACACGTCTAACTGTGGCGAAGCGCCGCTACACGCCATTGTAAGTCGAGCTTCAGATCATTACGACCTTGTCCTGACAGACATCAGGATGCCAAGATGAACGGCTCCACCTGTACCGCAGGATAAAGGAAAAGAACACGTCGATCCCGAACGCATTCATTGCCGCCTTTGATATTAACGAGGACGAGTTTTCCAAGGTCATGCCCTTGATTAAGGTGAGGGATTTCATCAAAAAGCCGATAAGGATTCCGGACGTAGCAAAAAAAACCGAACGCGATCCTGACTGCGGCCTAGCTGGGCTCGGCGTGTATCGTCACGATCGATCCCGGATATCTTGCACGTATCTGTTTTTCGATCTCTGAAACGCGCTCGTGGATCTGCTCTATCGTCATCTCGCTGCTAAAAGCGCAGTTGATATCTATTATCAGAACATTCGCGGCCGTCCTGTAGGTTTCAACCTTGCCAACCTTTTTGACGTCGCGTGCCCCAAGGATGGTCTCCCTTATTGAATTCTGTGTGCTACCGTCTATGAGCGGCTCCATGCCACCTATCTCTGGCATTAGGGGCTCGAGATGAACAGTAATGCTCTCGGCTCCTCTCAGCTGCCGCTTTATCGAGTCCTCAACCGCGTTGGCCACCGAGTGCGCCTCGACAAGCGTTGCCGACCTGTTGACTTGGATGTGAAGCGACACTCCCACTGAATCGGTGCCGCCGATTTTTGACACAAGGATGTTGTGCACGCCCCTGACGCCCTTCACCCTGGTTGCCGCCTTTTCAATCAAGAATTCAGGCGGCAGGTCGGCGCCGCCTTCCGGCTCAAAGTGCACGGTGACGTTTCTTGGCCTAACGTCCAGGCCGGTGCCTGACAGGCTCTTGGCTATGTTGCCCTCCACCTGCGCGCTGATTTCATGTGCGTTTTCAAAACTAATGTCAGCCCTCAGCGCGATCGTCGCCTCGACAAAAATCTCCCTACCAACGCGGTGCATCTTGATGTCGTTGCATTCAAGCACGCCTTCGCTGTCATTCGCAGCCTGCCGCACCCTTGCTACCAGCTTGGGCGAGATGACGTCCGTGAGCTCCATCGCGTTCTGGTACGCGAACTTGCTGCTGAGGTACGCGAGGAAGACGCCCAGTACGATGGCTGCCATAGAGTCGCCGTTGCCAAAACCGGTTGTCACCAGCCACAGGCCCACAAACGCCACAGTGGTAGAAGCGAGGTCCGCAAAAGCATGGTAAAAGTCCGCCTTCAGGGTCGTGGTCCCGGCCACCTTTCTTATTGCCCGACGAAGCACGGCTATCCTAAAGCCGTCGACAGCCAGAGTGTAAATGACTGCTGCAAAGCCTATCGCGCCGGGACTCACCAGCGGGGCTGATCCTGCTGCAGCTATCCTGACGCTGGCTTCATAGATGAAAAATATCGCGACTACAAAAAGCGCTGCGGCGCCGATAAAGCCGCCGATGGTCTCGATCTTGCCGTGCCCGTAGGGGTGGTCGGCGTCCCTCGGCTTGAGTGCAAGCGTAGTGGCGATTATCAGGATTGCGGTGACCACCGCGTCGAGCAGTGCGTGGGTGCCGTCGGTGAAAAGGGCAAGGCTGTTCGTGAAGATGCCGGCTGCAAACTCGATGACGAAAACAGAGGCGATGGCGGCAAGAGACATTCGTAAGGCGTTTCTCTTTATGGCTCCAACGTCGGCTGTGCTTAACCGCTCTGCCACTGCTAGCAGAATAGGGCGAAATTTGTTATTTAGGCATTTGTGTTTCCACTAGCTATTAAAATTATGATGAGCTATTGTCGAGAAAAAGGGTGAATCTAATACAAGTAGACAAGGAACAGACGAAGGCGTGAGTAAAATATATGGTTCACCTAGCAGAGTTGGACGCCATTAACCTTACAATTCTGAACTGGAATGGCAATCTTGATTCGTTTCGGACAATGGAGATCAAAATCGCGTTTTCGTAATGCCACACATTCACGTATCCGCATGCCACTTCCAATTAGAACAAGATACAGCATTCGGCGCTTCTCAATGGAATGGAAAAATATCTTGTGTATTTCTTCCAATGTTAGCGGATGGAGTTTCTCCTTGATTTCTCGGGGTCTATTTACGTTTTGGCGCAATCCGATAGGATCTGCCCTAATTCCATGGTAACTGAAATAATGCTTGATTACCTTGAAGTGATTGTTGACAGTCTTATGGGAGAGATTGCGTCCTAGCAGCCAACTCACCTCGTGCATGCAAAACCCCCATTTTACGTGTTTTTTACGTCATTTTACGTCAATTTTACGTAAATATCATCTATTTTACATGATGTTTACTGATTTTATCCCAGAAAATAGAGGCTCACTATGAAAATGATTGGTCGTGTTAGTACAATCCCATTTGAGCTTATCGTCATTAGTCACCTCTCTTCGCGAGGAAAACAAGCGAGCAGGCCCCACGCGATATTAAAACTTGAACCGATTTTTTTCCGTCGTAAACTCTAATCAAAAAGGGAGAAGTTGCACCGGTCATAGCAACTTCAATTCAGACGTCAATTGTCATCTTTGTGACAGTTAACATTAACTGCTAACTGTCTTTAATTCAAGTCGAGCTGACTTTTTAGATTCTTGTATCTGTTTCTGACGGTCACTTCAGTAACGCCGGCTGCCTCCGCAATGTCTGTCTGGGTCCGGCTCTCACCGGTGTTAAGGCACGCAAGGTACAGCACCGACGCGGCAAGCCCCATCGGGTCCTTGCCGGCAGAGATGCCGCTCCTTGTCACACCTTTCATTATCTTCAGGGCAACGCGCTTTGTGCGCTCGCTCAAGTTGGCCCGATTTGCTACCCTGACAACGCACTTCATCGGATCGATGAGCGGGATCTTTAGGTCAAGCTCCATCACAACGAGCCTATATATCCTCGCGAGATCCTTGCGCTTGATGTTACCGATTTCTGCGATGTCCTTTAGCGTCCTGGACGCGCCGGTTTCCCTGCACGCGATATAGAGCGCTGCGCCGATCGTGGCAGATATTGTCCTTCCCCTGACCAGGCCGCGCTCTTGGGCCTTCCTGTAGATATAGGCGGTTTTTTCAATCACCGCGTCTGACACGCCGAGCTTGTCCTTGAGCCTATCAAGCTCGGAGAAAGCCCGCCGCAGGTTCCTGTCTGTAGGAGAATGCGCCTGCGAGCGAAAGTCCCAGGCCCTGAGCCTGCCCATCGTCGAGCGCATCGCCGCGTCCAACGTCCGCCCGCTGGCGTCCTTGTCTGTTCTACCGATTACTGTAGACAGACCCATGTCGTGGCGAGCCAGAGAGCTTGGAATTCCTGTCCTGCTCCTGTCGTTTGCTTCTTCGCTTGTAAAAGCGCGCCATTCCGCACGGCTTTCCTGCGCTTTCTCAAAGAGCACAAGACCGCAATTCCTGCAAATGACTTCACCAGATTCCGGGTCTGTGACCGTCTGACCGGATTTGCATACGTTACACAGTGTTGCAGTTTGCATGTTTCTATAATGAGGTGACTATATTATCACGATTCAAATTAATAAAGAATGCTAATTGAGAAATATTTTTAGTATAATCTCGTTCTGGAGAAGAATTCATGAGATTATATATTTTTCTGTAAATTTACCAAGATATGATCGATAACTGCTGTATTTCTCAATTGCAAAAAATGCGGAGCAAACCACCCATGACAACCGATTTATCACAAAAACGGCTCTATAATGTGTAATAGGTGCAGGGCAGACGAAGTAGACGTCATCAACGAAATCGCAAAGCGCTACTGCATTTCGAAAAAATTCGTAGTAACGATCGACAGCACGGCGCCGACGCTCACGGCGGCCAACCACAAGACAATAGTGATTGGAGAACCAGGCTTGACCATTATGTTGTTCCTCCCGCCGCTACTGTGGCAACCCGCCGTACAATTTTCTGAAACGGCATGGAATAGTCCGGTAGGTTCAGGGCCACTGTCTTGCCTTTGTGTATGGCAAAAGTCCTGCCGTCGTATGTGCATTTTATTATCGGGAGGACGCTCAAGTCTGAGACTATATCTGCCACCTTGTAGTATTCCAGCAGCTTGCGGCTTTCATAGACTGTCTTGTTCTTGCGCCTGAACCTCTTTTTGCTCATGAACTTGAATGCGAGTATAATGTGCCTCTCCGGGTATATGCCAAACATGTTCCTGACCATCAGGCAGCGCTCTACCTGATCCTGCGGCACGTACAGTATGTCACTCGTCCCCGACTTTGCTTCGATCGTCAGCAATATGCCATCGTTGTTGTTGACTGCGACAATGTCGGGCAAGCCCGTCGACGAGCCGCCAAGACGCCGGGCATGCCATACCCCATTGTTCATTCTCTGGACCAATGTGTATTCATAGCTGTATCCTCTGCTCCGGCGAATGTTTCCCAATCAGCTAGCGTTGAACTTTTCGTATCTTTAAAGTTTCTCAAGGGAGCAAGTCTTTTATTGCAAACTGCCAGCTGTAACGTCATGCAGGGCTCGCTTGAAGCTATTAGCAAGGAACTAAGTGACGTGCAGGAGCGGCGCGAAAAATTGATCAAGGGCACGCGCGACATCGTGATGCTGTGCAGCAGGTCTATAGTCTCGCTGCACCACGGCCAGATTGAGGACGCAAAGAACAAGATGGGAGAGGCAAAGACAATGCTCGTAGAATTCAGGCAATATGCAAAGGAAGACCTCTATCGCTACATTTCTGTGGCAGAGCAGGAGCTGGTGGAAGCATATGCTCTCCGGGCGGTGATGGAGAACGCGTTCATCCCTTCAATGCAGGATCTGGACATCACGGGGCCGTCATACCTCACAGGTCTGCTTGACTGCGTCGGCGAGATAAAACGCCTTGTGTACGACAGGATGCGCTCGGGCAACGAAAAGGACGCCGAGAAGCTGTTTGTAACGATGGAAGAGATCTATAACGCGATCTACCCTTTTGCTGTCTACGACAACATCGTGCCTGGCTTACGCAAAAAGCTTGACGTGGCAAGAATGCTCATTGAAGACATCAGAGCAGTGGTCACCGAAGAGAGCAGGAGAAAAGCGTTCATGACTGCAATCGATAGTCTGGAGAAAAAGCGCGGCTGAGACTCTTATGTTTAGACGCGCGATCCGTCAACAGTGATGGAGTTTTCAAAGGCAATGGCCGTTTTCATTGCCGACTGGCGCAAGGAGGCAGGAGCGTGTAACGGCAGCGCTGAGTGCCTTGAACGCTCTGCAAGGCAGCTGAGGGGTGCCTTGACGCCGCATTCCTAGACTCGAGGGTTGAGCTTGAAAGTGACAAGGTGAACGATATGGTATCGTCGGTGTTCTTCCTTGCAAACCGGCTGTAAAAGGCAAACCAAGGGCTCGCAGAGTTTGACAGGGTGATAGACAACATCAAGAATGCGGATCTCGGAGATAGAGATGACAGGCAGCGATGCGTCAAGTTCCAGAAAGAGATGGTCGAAATTCTTGCCAGGTATTTTTAGTCCTCTTTTTCAAAACGGTCATACACTTCTGAGCTGGCCAGCAGCCAGCCGTAATGGCTTTCGTCGTGGACGTACCGCACCTCGCGCACACGCGGTACGACGTTATGCTTACGCAGTTCGAGCACAAACTCACCCTGGAACGCAAGCCCCATCCGCTTTGCCTTTGCAGTCGATTTCTGGTCCCTCGGCAGAAGTATGCGGTAGCTGAAACTATCCTGCGACACCTGCGCGACGTAGGCTTCGACCATCCTGTCGACTGCCCATCGTATGTCCGACGCTTCTTTTATGTCGATTGTTTCAAGCACCGGAAACTTCGCATAGTGAGAGGGCATGTGCAGAAAAAAAGCGCAGTCAGATAAAATTCATACTATTTTGAAGACTTGAAACTTACGCGGTATCATACTGGGTCGGGACTACGAATGTCCCTACTTGTATTTTGCAAAAGCTTCCCCAAGATGCCCTAGCAGGATCTTGTGCCACTCGGGGAAGCCTTCTGGCGCGTCAGGGTAGTTGTAGTAGTGGTCCACCAGTACCTTATCTATACTGGCAGTATACTTCAGGTCTTCTGCAAGTTTCTTATTCATTGCTCCTCTGATCATCATTCCTAACTTGTCGACCGTGCTGAATTCCGGGTGCTCGCCTTTTGTTATCTTGTCAATATCCATCTTGGATAAAAAGTGCTTCATTCCATAGTTGATCTGATCGTTTGTCAGCCCCTGCAACATTCTGCGGAACACTTCAAGGCCGGCAGTCTTGTAGCCATAGTCGTCGATGAAGTGCTTATTGTACATCCACAATCCTTTTTCAGAAGTGTTGCCGGCCTGGACCGCTTCGACGGCGTCCTTCCCGGCTATCGTGGCCGCGATTATCGCAGGCCCGATGCCACCTGCATCGAGCGGCTTTGGCATCCACGCCGAGTCGCCTACCAGTATGTAGCCATTTGCGACAAGGCAGTCGTTTTGCCGTCTTACCGATACCTGCCACGTGCCCCACGCGTTGCCGTCGTCACTCTCGCCATCCGCCAGGCGCGGGCTCTTTACCACGGGGTTTATTTTCACGTATTCGTCTATTAGCGTCTTGAGGTCAGTATGGGTACCCATAGCCTTGTTGCGCGCGTCAAACGCCTTTTGCTGTACGCCAAGGCCGATGTTCACCTTGCTCTTGCCCTTTGGAAAGACCCAACCGTAGCCGCCCGGTGCAAGTTTTTGTTCAAGGTGGATGATGCAATACTCAGGATCGAAATAGGTCTTGTCGTCGTACGCAATGTCGAAATTGTAGATGTACCTACCGGTGGCTTCAAGATCGTCGCGATCGATCCTGCGTTGTATGAACGACTTGATTGGGAGATTCGTCCTCAACACCGATGTCACGCCAGTGCAGTCGATCACCAACTTGGCTGTTTTCTTATATGGTGCCTTACTCTCAAGGTCTTCGCCTTCTACACCGATGACTGAGTTGTTTTCAATTATTAGCGAGCGCAGGGCGACGCGCTCTTTTATCTCGACGCCCATTTTTTGCGCATCTTTCAGCTGCTTCTGCGGCAGCAAGCGCCTGTTGAGAATATAGCCCGGGCCGTCAAACGAAATACCTGTTTCGTGGTCAGGCGAATAAGCGATCACACCCCTTACCGGATGCTCTATTTCCGGATGACCCCAGCTGATTCTGATCCTGTCAGTCATATAGTCGACCGTGTTCTTGCCAACAGCGTCGCCGCAAACCCAGCCGGAAACCGTTTTCCTGCCCTGTTGTGGTACCGAGTTCCGGTCAATGACCAAGATCTTCATCGATTGCTTTGAGTAATACATCGCCGACGACGCAACGATAAGACCTGCAAGGCCGCCGCCTGCCACAATAATGTCATAGTCTCTTATCATCAGGTAGACAACGCGCGAAGGCGAAGTACGATATTTAAAGTGTTCCTGCCTAGGCAGAAAGACAGAATAACAGTCACGAGTTCAGATTTGTAGATGCCCACGCCTTTCATATTCTTCGACCTCGGCCAAACCCTCGTCGACGAGCGGGACTTTATTGACTATCTTGACCAGGAATTTCTGGAGCTACTAAACGGCTTCGGGGCGAGGATAGACCAGCGCAACTACCACGCGGTACGCGACAGCATTATTCGCGACCGCAAGATAGGTCACGGCAGCGTGAAAGAACTGATAACGGAGGTTTGCAGGATATTATCGCCTCCAGGCTATGAGAAGGCCATTGCAAGTAGGCTAGAGGCCCAGATTGAATCCAGCAGGTGCGACCTTTTCCGATTTTTTGACGACGCCGAATTCACATTGCAGGCGCTCTCAAAGCACTGTGAAATTGGGTTGATAGCCAACCAGTCAGAAGAAATGCTTCACGTTCTGGAAAAGTCAGGGCTTTGTAGGTTCTTCAAAGTGCAGACAATCTCGTCGATTGTCAAGCTGAAAAAGCCCGACCCTCGGATTTTCGACCTCGCGCTAAAGCAGGCAGGGCGATCTCCGCGTGACTGCATAATGGTAGGCGACAGGCTTGACACAGACATCTGCCCAGCCAATACACTTGGCATGATCACCATTAGGACAACGAATTCACTATTTGCGCTTCAAACAACATTACAAGAGTGCGAACACCCAGCATACACGGTGTCACGCCTATCAGAAATCCCAAGGATAGTAGAAAGAATTATCAATTCATGACTCGATTCCATCTCGTGCACGCCGTCACAAAGATGATAAAAAATACCCACAGGCATCCCGTCAACAGGGTACTCCACTGCATAGGCGCGCCGTTTTATGTAATCGGCCTTGCAACGGCGCTCGGGTATTTTGCAGGCATGCAAACCGAACTAGCTCCTGGCATTGCCATGTGGATTGGTGCTATAGCATTGTTTGTAGTGGGCCATGTGATAGAAGGTAACATCCGGTCGACGACTCCGGTGCTGCTCGTCAGGCTGTTGTCAAAGGTTGCCCACAATTTTGTCGCGCAGCGAGTCCATTTCTTCCGCGCTTAATTTTGGTCTGCTTCCAAACATCGAGTGGATGGGGCCTGCGCCATCGCCCTTTATCCTCGGTACAATGTGCACGTGGACGTGAGGTATTTCCTGCCCCGCCTCGCTCCCGTTGTGAACCGCTATCGTGGAGGCGCTCGCGTGCGAGCCTGCTTCTACGGCGCCAGCAATTTTCCACGCGATTTCAAACGCCGCCATCGCGCTCTGCTGATCCATGTGCTGGACTTTGGCATAGTGCGACTTTGGGATAACAAGTGTGTGTCCCGGCGCTAGCGGGAAGGCGTCGAGCACCGCAACTGCTCTGTCGTTTTGCATCAACACCCTTGCGTGGATCTTGCCGGAAACGATCTTGCAAAAGACACAGTTTTCGTCTTGCATGGCTGCCCTGCTTTATCTTGATATATTATCGTAGCAGCTAGCCGGTGGCCTGCTGGTCGGGGCTTGGCGCTGTAAGCCGCGCAAGTTTCGCCTTTGAAGCCACGAACTGGCTAGGGTCCTTGGTAAAGGTTGTAGACGCTGCGCCTTTCTTGAGCACTATCCCTATCCTTTCGGGCGCAAAGTTGTGCTTTTTCAGATCCTCGGTCATTAGATTGAGGACATCGCTCGTGGCGACTATGATGTGGCATCCGTTCATCGATGCGGTCGAGTTATCGACTAGGAATTCCTTGGTCGCGAATCTTGCCAGCTCGGGGTTCCTTACAGGGAGCTCGTTTATCAGCAGGTGCGAGTTTGCGAGCTCTGCCAGCAAGCCCAATGCAAACACTCCTCGCGGCCCGACGGGGTGGACGGCCGTGACATGGGCGCTCTTGTCAAACGAAGCGCCAAAATCCGGGCAGTATTTCGCAATTATCTTTCCAAGTGCAAAGTGGGGCTCGCTCAGGTTCTTTACTGCCTCATCTCGAGCTTCAGTGATTCCGGGAAAGGACACTCCATTCTGCTCGTACTTGATAATATTTTCCGAGTCCATGCGAGCAAGTGTGTAGAGGCTCAACGCAGGTAGGCCTCCTAACTGATTGGTGATCATGATTTCCATTCCTTCTTCTATCTGATCGTACCTTGTGGGCAGCTCCTTCATGGTACTTGCCATGGCGCTCGTGCCGAAGAACAGCTTGCCAATCTTGAGTGAGCTGTAATCTTCCATCGCAAGGTTGTAGCGCGAGGTGAACGCGTCGAGGTTCGACCTTATCGTGTCAAGGATCTCTTCCGATGGCGCGTCGTAGACGGGAAACAGCTTGAAAGACGACGCAACCCCACAACCGAGCAGGTTCAAGAGTTCGATCGCAGATGTTATTCCAATATTGCTGTGGACATCAGCGTCAGGAGCCCTTGTCACGTCCGTTACTTGGGTGACAGAAGTGACACCGGGCATGTAGCCAACCTTGTCGCCACGGTGGAGCTCAATATAGTCTAGCATCCCGAACTGCGCGTCCGGGTGCTCGGTGAGCGCTGCCGACGCGCAGGACACCGACACCTTGGCGTTGAACACCTTGAAAAAGTTCTGCAAGGCTTCTGACAGCAGCGGCGCATATTCTCCAGCGCCGGTGTGTACGCGGAAGACTGCAAGCGCCCTTTTTAGTTCGACTTCCTTGTCCACCAACGGGGCAGCGAGGCTGTACACGCGCCTTGTCAACTCGGGTATCTTACCATCAATGTGGTAGAACGAATCAAACCACGAGGGTGAAACCTTGATGCTAGTCTTTTTTATGTCCCCAAGAGCATTTTTCAAGATGTGGCTATCGACTTCGTTGGAACATGCCGGAATCCACCGGAGCGGGTCAAAACCGAGTTTCCTGTACTGATCGACATGTTCCCAAAAATTATCAGACAACCCCAATCTCTCCTAGCAATCACTATGGTAAATAGAGTAATTTACACATTACATAGAAAATACTGCCTAATAAACAACTTCTTTTATTGCCTCATGCAGTGAATTTTGAGAACAAGTATTATAAGGAGTCAAGATCTCAATTTTCTCATGAGACTTACGGCGGTTCAGCTTGAAAAGCTCGCAGACGAATTTGAGACAAAGTCCCCACAGGAAATTTTGAAGTGGGCCATTGACACTTTTGGCACAAAGATCGGACTTGCGTCCAGTTTTGGCGCGGAGGATGTCGTCATTATCGACATGATGGCAGGAATAGACAAGAGCAGAACCAAGGTCTTCACACTTGAAACCGGGCGCCTTAACCAAGAAACTTATGATGTTATTGACGCCATCCGTGCAAGATATGAAATTCCAATCGAAGCCTATTTTCCAGACCAGAAGGAAGTCGAAGACATGATCAGGCCAAAGGGCATGAATCTGATGTACGAAAGTGTTGAAAACCGCAAGCTGTGTTGCGAGATAAGGAAGGTCCACCCGCTCAACCGCGCGCTCGCCACGCTCGACGGCTGGATAACTGGTCTACGTCGGGATCAAGTTGTCACGAGATCCACTACCAGAAAGATCGAACTTGACGCGGCCCACGGCGGCATCATTAAATTAAACCCGATAGCTGACTGGAGCTCAGACAGGGTATGGGACTATATCAAAGAGAACAACGTCCCGTACAACGCGCTACATGACAAGGGGCTCCCGAGCATCGGCTGCGAGCCATGCACGAGGGCAGTACAACCGGGTGAGGACCCGAGGGCCGGAAGGTGGTGGTGGGAAAATGCGGCAACAAAAGAATGCGGCCTGCATTTTGACCCTACGAAAAAGAAGCACCAGTGATGATTTTGGCAGGATCGATCCCGCAGCCTCATGGAGGCAAGCTAGTAAACAGGTTTATCGTTTCTGACGGCAAGGCCGATGGCATGCTCGCAATACAAGTGGGTGGCGACCTCAGAAACGACATCGAGAACATTGCAGACGGTGTGTTTAGCCCGCTTGAGGGGTTTGTTGGCGAGCAAGACTTTCAGAGCATCGTAAGAACTGGCAGGCTGGAAAGCGGGCTTGCGTGGACAGTGCCTATAGTCCTTGACGTTGAAGACCAAACGGCGAACGAGATGAAGGACGCAGGTCAGGTCGCGCTGGCAACAGGTACCGACAAATTCGCGATTTTGCACGTGCAGGAAAAATATTCTTTTGACAAGCTGGCATGCGCAAATGCGATCTACCGAACAAATGACGTAAAGCATCCCGGGGTCGAAAAGATGGTGAGCATGAAGAACAAGCTGGTCGGGGGCAGGATTGATGTGCTGAAAAGAATAGAGCAATCGCCCCTGCGCAAGTACAGGATGACACCAGCAGAAACGCGGGCAGAAATCTCACGTAAGGGGTGGAAGTCGGTAGTCGGCTTCCAGACGAGAAACGTTCCACATGTTGCGCATGAAATGCTGCAAAAGGCTGCGCTCAACCTATACGATGGGCTGTTCATCAACCCCCTTATAGGCAAGAAAAAGCAGGGTGATTTCAAGGACGAGCTGATTATTGCTTCCTACCTGGCGCTCATTGACAACTATTACCCGAAAGACAGGGCAATGTTTGTCACGCTCCACACCGAGATGCGCTACGCCGGCCCAAAGGAGGCTATCCACCACGCAATCATGAGGAAGAACTTTGGCTGTTCGCATTTCATAGTCGGGCGCGACCACGCAGGAGTCGGCAATTACTACCACCCGTTTGCTTCGCATGAGATATTCAAGGACTATGCTGACCTTGGGATAGAGCCTGTGTTCTTTCCTGCGTTTTATTACTGTAAAAAGTGCCTGAGCTACGCCAATGAAAGGAACTGCCCCCATGGACTCGAGTTCAGGGAAGAGATGAGCGGCACTAAGATGAGGAACATGGTGAGCTCAGGGGAATTCCCTGCCGAGCACCTCATGAGGCCAGAGGTAGCAAGGATAATCGTCTCATTTGATGAACCGTTCATCTAAAATAATTTTTTCAGGAAACTACAGATCCTACGCTATATTGCAAACGCTAGTCTGATAATTGTCTCCCAAAGCATTACAATACTTCCACTAGACCATTAGAAAGTATCTCTAGCAAGTTGTTTAGACTATGAGTATGTTATTTTCGAATTCCTATAGCTCTCCGTTATCAATTCTGACATTCGCGCGTATCAGGCTAGGAATAGTCTTCTCAGTTGTCCCGTTCATGACTGGGTCGGCAACAAAGAACATAGTAGATGCTGCCGCGCCGTACCATTTCGCAAACATAGCCCAACCAGGAGGCATCATTGTGCTTCCTTGGATCACCAGAAAATAATCTATGTTGTTGCTAGCAGCGGCACACTCTGGTCGTTTCCGTAGCTCTCCGTTATCAATTCTGACATTCGCGTGAAGCAGGCTAGGAATTCTCTCCCCTTCTCAGTTGTCCTGTACACAAGCGCGCCGTCTGACACGTCTTGGGCTATGAGTCCCTTGCTAAGCAGCTGGTTCAGGTAGTATAGTATCTGCTCGTAGCTTAGGTTTGCCCTGTACATGATATGGGTCTTCTTTATCCCTGAAGTTGAGAGAGCCAGAACGTCTGCCATTATCTCGATCTTGCCTCTGTTGTTCTTGCGTTCAGACATAAGTCGCATGAAGTCTTGCAAGTTATTTTAGGGGTAGGGCGGAACTTCCACGGTGGAACGGTCGTTCCAATTCTAGCTGGTAGCATGCCTGTCTTGAGTTGACGCTTAACGCGCCAAAATATGTGCTTCCCAGTAGCCAGTCGCGGTTTTCCAAAACCATGCTTTTGAAATTGCCTACCTGTCGTCCGCCTTATTTGCCTTAATAGTTGTCGACGTCCTCAGCCCCCGTCGGATCTGGATGTTTAAGTCTTGTCCTCGATCAGACGCTTTGCATCCTCAAGCACCCAGTATGCCGCTGTCAGGCTATTTCTTGCCGAATCAAGGTTGTGCGCTTGTATACTCATCCTAGCTCCTGCAATATGCAAGAGTGCCTCCTGTACCTCAGCTTGTGCCTCGGCATCGGAGCCTGTCTTATTTAGAAGTTCAAACGCGTTCTTTTCGAACCTGTCTGCCGCGTAGATCAGCTTCCTGGTTGATTCTTCATCTTCCAAGCTAGTGTTGTTTGCGTACGAAGCAAACTGTTCCCCTCTATTCTCAAGTAGGTCGGCCCTGATTGCCTCGAGCAGTATATTCACACGTTCAAGGTAGCGTTCTGCCCCTGCAAAGTTGCCTTCGTCTATCAGGTGCTTTGCATTTGCCAAGAGCCGCGCCGCGACTTCAAACTGGTCATCCTTGTCAATGTTATTCTTCTGGGCGAGCTCTTCGAGCCTATAGTAAAATTCTTGCAGTATCCTATACGTTCCAACGATGCCCGAGTTGCCGTCGTTTGCAGCCTGCTGCTCTGCGGTCTGCCCAAACCTTGCCATGTTATTGCTAGAAAGCGCCTTGAGAACCTCACGGAAATCCCCAATCGCAAATATCATATTCTTCTTCGCCTCCGAGGCGTCTCCAAATTCGATTGACTGGAGTGCAAGCGATGCTTCCGAGACTCCGTCGCTGTATTTTCCCGCCACCTTCTCAGGTAAGACGTATCCGTTTTCGATGAGCTCTTTCACCCGGGTGTTGATCGACTCCTGTGCCTGGAGCATGACCTTCTTTAGCGTTCGCAGCTCTAGTTTGCTTCCCGCGTCTATCTGGCTGCTATTTGATACCACGAACGTAGAATTGGCCTTTAGGTCGGCATAAGAAACCGAAACCGTGAATTCGCCATAGCCACATTCAAGCGTGACTGGCTTAGATATGAACGAGTTGTCTACAGCTGGCAGAATATGCTGGGTACCGCAATCTCCATAAGGTCCGGTCACTCTTATCTGGACGGCATAGCCCTCGGGCGCGCCCTCAGGTATTACCCCGACAATTCTCGCCTTCTCATCGAGGGTGTAGATGTCCTTGTTAGTGGTCGCTGTAAGGGATTCTGCATATGCCGACATGGGCAGGACCAGAATCAGTAATAGGGGCAGCGCGACAATCGTTTTTTTATTAACCAATGAACCCGAAGGGGCGTACAACCTGTTACTACCATCTATTACTTATGACGCCATTATATCAGGAATACTTGGAACGACTGTTCCATCTTTAAGCCTGAAGATCTGTCGTCGTGCCGCTGTAGTTGCTCTAATCAGACTTAAAAGGAATGCTATGCCGTGGCATGGTCATGAAGTACAACGTAAGCCGCCTAAAACGCGACAGGCGGATATTCGTGATGCTCATCATGGAAGAGCAATAAAGCATTGTTAACCCCTCGGATACAAAAGACTACGCGGACATGATATCTAGCCCGACAACACCTTAGTCGCCTCATTTCTTGATAGGTCAAGGCAGGTCATGGAAGACGCGCCGGAAAGAAGTGCCTATTCGGAGGGAGAGCGGGCAATGTGCGTTTCCCGAGTCGTATATATTACTAAAACGACTCAATTCTCCATATGCGCCTGATGATTGCCGTAATTGCGGCGTCGTTGTTGCTTCTGCCTGCCCTCGCTTTCGCACAGGATTACGACGTAATCAAGTCTGAGAGGAGCGAAAGTTTCAGGCTCCCGTACACTGCGTCTAACTATGACGACGGCAGCCCTCTTGTCTACACTTTTGACGAGCCGAAGCAGCCCAGCTGGATACTTCTAGTAGAGAACAATATCTCGTACGTTCCGAGCAACGACTCAAAAACGGTCATAAGGATACAAGAGCCAGCTCCAAGCGAGAAATACATTGAAATCATGATGTTTGGGGGCGAGGCAAAAAGGTACTGGGTCGCGGTGAACACGCCAGAAGCAGGATACGCCAAGATGTACGACAATCAGCAGAATGGCTGGAGTACAGAGGGCCCGATAGCCGTCACGCACGGCGAGAACTCTGGACTGACGGTCACAAATGGCAAGAGGATCGTACTCGACAGACTCAACCTTAATGGTTTTGCTGTGGGCTCGATTGCAGTCTATGGCGGCGACGGCGAATTGCCGATGGCTAACGCCTACGCAGGCGACATCAGATTTGAAATACTCTTTGGAAGTTTCAGCGAGTCGCCCGTCTACTACGTGCCCCTAGGGGTTACGCTTGGAGTAGGCGGCCTAATAGTAGGGCTGCTGATTTTCAAGAAGAGGAAACCAGTGTAGAGTAGTATCGGCATATCTTTTTCAAGTCGCACGCATTGCAATTCGGCTTTGTCGGCAGGCATATGTTCTGGCCGTACATCACGAACACGTCATTCACTCTTGTCCACAGCCTCTTGTCAACCAACCTGCTCAGTTCCAGCTCTGTCTGTTCGGGCATCTTGGTTTTGACTAGCCCAAGCCTGTTTGAAATCCGGTGCACATGCACATCGACGGGTATCGCCGGCATGTCAAACGCGTAGACAAGCACGCAATTGGCGGTCTTTCTGCCTACGCCTGGAAGCTCCAACAGCTGATCAATGTCGCGTGGCACTTGGCCGCCGAACTTGGCTACCAGCGTCTGCGACACCTTCTTTATGCGTTCTGCCTTGACGTTGTAAAAGCCAATACTATGGATTATTTTTTTTACCTCGTCAACGTCTGCCGAGGCAAGATCTTTCGGAGTCTTAAACCTTGCAAACAGCTTGCTCACAACCTTAGTCGTGTTCTCGTCCCTAGTGCGCGCCGACAGTATCGTGCCTATCAGGATCTTGAATGGATCTCCCTGCTCCTCCATCTGGAGCCCGCGGAGCGCGGTAAGCCGCGGTGGCTTTTCCCGGTTGAGCGCCTGCTCCATCTTTTTTATTATGATACCCATCCGGTGCTTTGCCAACTGCAAGAAAATGCACTTGCAGAGCATATAATTTTATACTCTCTACTGAAACTATAGCTTGATTTGGAGCTTGCACGGGACGAAGAAGAGGCACTCGCAGGCAAGAAAGGAGCGGCACTCGCTTCTGCTTACAGGATTCTTGTTGCCATAGGCGAGGCCACTGATGCTACGAAGCTTCTCCCGATCAAGTGGGCCCACGTTTCCGGCGTCAACTACAACACGATCGGGGACGCAGGAGTCCAGTTCCTCGACAAGTTCAGCAAGACGGCCAGAGTCGCCATAATGACGACCGTGAACCCGATGGGCTACGACAGGAGCCACCCCGAAGGCATCCCTGAAAAATTTCAGGAAGAACAGACGAGCATCGTACGGTCGTACGAGCAAATGGGTGTCACGCCATCCTTTACCTGCACGCCGTATGAAGTTTTCGACATCCCGCAGAAGGGCGCGCCGGTGAGCTTCGCGGAAAGCAACGCGGCTGTGTTGACAAATTCGGTTCTAGGCCTGATGACAAACAAAGAAAGCGCGCTGTCAGCGCTTGCCAGCTCTATCACGGGCAAGGCGCCGTTGTCTGACCTCCGGCTGGAAGAGGCGAGAAAACCAAAGGTAGGCATCGAGGCTGATTTCAAGTTTAAAAGCGAGCTCGATTACGGCCTTCTAGGATACTTTGCCGGCAAGGCCGTCAAGGAAAGCTCTGTAGCCTTTAGCGGAATAGCCAAGCCGTCAACCATTGAGGCAAAGGCACTGTGCGCGGCCATGGGAACTTCTGGCTCCTGCGGCATGTTTACTATTGGCCAAGGTCGCGGAGAAAAAATTTCCTTTACCAAGAAAGAAGCGAAAGCGGTGATGGAGGAGCTGAGTACCGCCGAAGACGGCGACGTCATTACGCTTGGGAGCCCCCAGCTGGGCTTGAACGAGCTCGATCTCTTGGCAAAGCTCACTGAAGGCAAAAAATTCACCAGGCGTTGCCTGATATTCTGCTCAAGGGCGATTCACGGCCAGGCGACCAAGGTGGGCCTGACTGGCTGTCTCGAAAGGTCGGGCGCGGAATTCATGTGCGACTCGTGTACATGCCTCACCCCCTACGTCACGAAGGAAAAATACGATTCCGTCGTGTCAAACAGCGTCAAGGGCGCTTATTACCTAAACTACTCCAACAAGGTCAGTGTGGCGCTCAAGGACTTCAGGACAATAGCAAAGGAGTACGCAGAGTGATGATCAACAATTGCAAGAAAATTGTGGGGGGCTCCGGAGAAGGATGTGCCCTTGTCACGATGCAGCCGATAAACTTTCTCGCGATGGTTGATCCTAAGACAGGGTTGATAACAGATCCAAAGCACGAGTTGCATGAAAAGTCGTTAAAGGATGCGGTGTTGGTATTCCCGTACGCGGTTGGAAGCAGTGTGGGCGCCTATACAATCTATTCGTTGAGAGAGTTCGGATCAGCCCCAAGCGCGGTCGTGTGCTCAAAGGCAGACATCACGACGGCGTCAGGCTGCGCAATAGCCAACATTCCGCTAGTCGACCTGCCCAAGGGCGGGGCAGCGATAAGGCAAGGCGTGCTTACAAGGGTTGAAGCAGACATTGGCAGGATTACCGTAAAGGTTTAATTTCAAAAAAATGCAATATCATGCCATTCGGTGCATGGTGCTTCGACGGGCGAACTGACCGCACGAGCGGAATGACGACCAAAGTCCATGCACCGAACCTAATTTGCGACACCATGGCCGTCACAGAAGTTAGCGCCACCCAGGCGTACGAGGTGTGAATCTTCCTGAACATAAATATGCTAACTGTGACGTTTGAAGTGCCCGCACCTATGAATATTTCTGCGCTTTTGACTCACCCATGTACGAAATGATCATTGTGAACTAACTCCTCTTTTCTTTTTGTTAGAGTATTTCGACTACATTTTTCTGTGATGCCTGGCCCGAAATGTCCTAATTCAGTCTTCGCTCCTCCCAACATTTGCTGCTAGCTTTTTCACCAGCTCCCTGTTTGCCTTGCCGCGCTCTGGCGGGTACTCTATCAATATTCTTATTTTCTTCTCCGCTCATGTCAGTGTCTCTGCCGGAGCTAACCACCAAAACTGAATATCGTACAAATTTGCTAGAAATTCGCGCTTGAAAACCTTTTATTAGCGGGAAGTAAATATGATTATGATTGGCAAGTTTTTGTCCTGAATGCGGAGGCGAGCTGAAATTTGACCTCTCTAGCAAGAATTTTATCTGCAAAAGCTGCGGCCTCTTTGCCAGTCGCGAAAAGATAGATGAGCTGCGCGACAAGGCTGAAAATTCCCGGAGCGACCCAAGCAGAACGCATCACGACGACTACCTTGACTGGTGGCAGTCGTCAAAGAAGGACAAACAGCAGAAATAATCACCTTGGAGACGCTGTAACGTCCGAAATGCCCTTTTTCAAGGACACCGATTACCCTTGTCGTTGTCAGGTCTGCCATCAACTTGGCATCTTTTAAGAGCCTGAGTATCATATTGACCAAGAAGTTCCTAATTTCCTCAAGGATCCTCATGAGCGCCTAAGAGGATAACGGTTTATCCTAGAATAGTTAATAACCCTTCCAGTGCGCCAGCATTTCGTGATTTGCAGCAAGTGCGAAAAGACAACGAGTGCATTCCACAGGGCGTATTCCGGCGAGCATCTGTGCAGGAAATGCTTCATGCGGTCGATCGAGGACAAGGCTGCAAAGACGATTTCAAAGTATTCGATGATAGGATACGGTGACAGGGTCGCAGTCGCCGTGTCTGGCGGCAAGGACAGCCTGTCCATGCTGTACGTGCTAAGGATGCTTTTTGACCAGCACCCAAACAACGGCAACGAGCTGGTCGCAGTCACGATAGACGAGGGCATCAAGGGCTACCGCGACGAGTCGCTGCAGATAGTGAAGGACTTTTGCGCCCAGCTGAGAGTGGAGAGCAAGGTGTTCAGCTACAAGTCCTTATTTGGGGTAGACATGGACGAGTCAATGGTCCTGAGGCCGTCAGAAAAAATGTCGTCGTGCTCCATGTGTGGCACTTTCCGGCGGCGAGCAATTGACATTGCAGCAGAAGCCGTTGATGCCGACGTCATCGCGACCGCGCACAACATGGACGACCAATTGCAAACATTCATGATCAACCTCCTTGCCGGTGACATTGAGCGAATCGGCTGGATATGCCCCGAGCCGGTGCAGTACGCAACTGGCATGAAAAAGGTCAAGCCGTTCATTGAAATATACGAATACGAGATCGCATTCTATGCGCTCCAGCGCGAGATCCCGTTCCAGTCCGAGGAATGCCCTTACATGAATGAGAGTATACGAACAGATCTGCGCGAGTTCTTCAACAGGCTGGAGAAGGACCACCCCGGCATAAAGCACAATGCGTACAACTCTATGATGAAGATATCAAAGTCACTGCGCAATGCCCCCGCAAGCAAAGGTAAAAAGTGCTCAATATGCGGCCGTGGCTCGATGGGCGATGTCTGCTCGGTATGTAGGACTGTCAGCGTTTTGACATCCAACACGCAAATATAGCCATCCAGCAAATTATTGGGCGGAGGCAGGGAGGATCGGGGCGCCAGCCGTGCCCCTCACTGGAAATCGGCTTTATGCCAGGATCAGTAACGGCCGGGTAAATCCGCTGGTAGGAAGTTCCCGCTTGCCTTGCTGAAATGAAATCACGCCGTGTCGGATGGTTATGAGCGGCGAACTGCGCGAAGGCGCGGTCTCGACTGCGCATCGTCGAAATGGGTGAGGTCCGGGAGGGAGCAGCCCTAAGGCGGCGTAACCATGCTAGCACGTCTACGTGGTGGATCTTGCGGGGCTTGAAATGGGGCCTTTTGCCAACGGTGGTACCGGCAGGCTGCCTCCATTCCATTTCATAGTATGATTTAAATTGAATTTGGCAGTCATTTTTCGTATTGCCTATTGAACCCAACTTCCATGCAAATAGGGTCGCGACAAAATACGACAACCTCAAGGTATGGAAGGACAAGACCAGCACCCTCGGGATCTATGGCACCGAGGTTGCAGTAGACTTTGACTTGTGCGTGGGCGACGGTGCGTGTATCGAAGTTTGCCCTACAAACGTGTTTGACTGGAAGGGCGAAGGCGCAGAGAGGAAGGCGTTACCGTCAAGGGAGCACGGCTGCATTTACTGCTTTGGGTGCGAAGCAGTATGCCCGAAATTTGCGATAAGGGTGAGCAAGCCATGACGATCAGGATCGACGAAAATAGAATGTTTGAATTGATAGAGCAACGAAAGCCAAGGTCTATCGCGCT
>JANWHJ010000019.1 GCA_025450475.1 Nitrososphaera sp. | reverse complement strand
TTGAAAACGAGTACCCCGCTGGGCGTACCGCCGGACGCGGTGCGACAGCTCCCCAGGCCCCACTACTCTTATCAATGGCTAGCTAGACAACAGAAAGCAAAGAAATGAGCGGTAAGGACGAATCGATCTTTTCAAAGGAAGCCCTGATGAGCACGCAGGCCGGCAAGGAAATCCTGAAGCAGGGGCTGTTGAGGAGCAAGGGATACAAGCAATTCAACCAGTACAAAGAAAAGACAGAGCCGGAATTTTCCGGCTTTGCGCACCGGTTCATCATGTCATTGCATGGGGCGATAACGGCCGACGGCAATCCCGCTGGTACGATTCGCAACTTTGCCGATTACATCGGCTCCCAAGAGCTCGCCTTGTCGGATAGCAGCATGGCAGAAGTCAAGGCACGGTTGTCAAACCCCGAAGTCCTTCGCGACAGGGTAATGCGCATACTGAACTCCAACTTCGTCAAGATGACCTTTCCCGTTTTCAACGCCCTCTACGACGGCGCTTCCCAGTATTTCGGCGACGGCGTTTCCGAGGAAAAGAAAAACGCGGTAATTGACGGCCACATCATTGCGATCGACCTGTCGGAACCGATGGACAGGATAATCGACAAGGATGAGGACCTCGAATACCTTGACGACTACAGGTTCATGAACCCGTACATCCTTGGAATAGCGCGCCAGAAAATCGTGCAGGGAGGAGACGCAGTGCTCAAGGCGTTTGAAGAGGGCTTCAGGGAAGCCAGGATCGGTCAGTACATCGACGGCAGGCTGAAGATAAAGCCTTCCTCAATCAGCGACGAAAACATGACCGACTGCTACAAGAAGTACCGCGCGGTGATGGGCACAGCCGGTAGGAACATGGCGCTCAACCGGCGGCCACTGTCTGACGTCTTCCATCTTGGCATGGCAAAGGCCGCCGAGTGCGTCGGCTGCGGCAACGAAATTGAAGACGCGATAAAGAACAATGCAGTCAAGATCCCCTCGTGGCCGCTCTACTATGCGCTAAACACAGGCGATGTGAGGCGCGCCTTTGAGCTTACGATGGCGAAGAGCGAGCTGTACCTCGACGAGGCGAAAATTGCTCTTGACATGCTACCAGACGGTTTCCAATTAAAGCCGTTCCTTGAATTCCTCTTCCTGACAGTCAGGCACTACAACCAGCATTGGTACAACGAGCTTGTAAAGCGTGCGCCTTTTTCTGAATTCCAGAAGAAGATAGAAGCTGTTGTCAAATGATGTGGTCCGAAAAGCACAGGCCAAAGACGGTGCAGGAGATGGTGGGCAACGAAGACGCACGGTTTGCCGCGCTGAAATGGTTGGGTGGGTGGGTGAGTGGCAGCAAACCACTGCTATTCGTCGGCCCACCCGGTACGGGTAAGACCACACTCGTACACGCGCTGGCAAGGCAGTTCAACTACCACCTAGTTGAAATGAACGCAAGCGACACAAGGAATAGGGACAGCATAAAGGAGACGTTGCTCCCCGCTCTACAAAACACCGCCAACCTTTTCGGGAAAAAGATAATGCTGTTTCTCGATGAGGTGGACGGCATCGCTGGGAGGGAGGACTCGGGCGGCCTAGACGTCCTAGTCTACCTGATGAAAGAGCCGACGGTGCCGGTCATGCTGGCAGCAAATGAAAAATCAACCAAGATAAAAGAGCTCAGCAAGACCTGCAAGTCAGTAGAGTTTTCCCCTGTGCCGCCGCGATTACTGATGTTATTCTTGGATCACGTGCTCCAGAGGGAGGGAACAAAGCTCGAGCTCGGCGACAAGATTTCAATAGTGAATAACAGCAGGGGCGATATTCGCTCGCTTCTGAACAGCGCTCAGTCCCGCGCAGCAGGCTACGCAACGGTTTCAAACAGGGACATCGTGAACATTGATATCGCGGACGCGGTCAACGGGTACTTTAACGCCGTCAGCGTAGAGGAGGCGACGAAGTTCATTACAAAGGCCGACGCATCGTACCCCGATCCTAGGTACGGCGGGTCAGCTGAGGAAAGGCGGAGAGACATGATGGCAGCCCTATTCTCGAGCATCGTCTCTTCGCGCGTAGAGCAAGGCGACCTTGCTTACATGCTTGACGTCCTGTCAAAGGCCGACATGATGGTCGGGCGCGCAAACGCAATGCGGGAGTGGAGCATGCTAGGATACGTAGGCAAGATTATTGCGGCAGAGCTGTACGAAAAATCGCGCCAGAAAGGAATCAAATACAGCCAGTACGCGATGCCGTGGCCAGTCATGGGGCCGATATTTGCCCGCGCTCAGTCGACGCGGAAGGTCCTGAGCGAACTTGCGCCCGCGCTCCACACGTCAAGGAGCTCTGCCGGCTCGTTTGCACTGCCCTATTTCATCAGGCTGATGATAGACGAAAGGGTGGACCCAATAGAGTTTGCGACAGACAATTTTGGCGACGAGTCAGTTGGCTTGTCAATAGCAAAGGAGATCGAGAAAGTGAAAAAGAAATGAGCGACTGGATCCGGCTTCTGGTAAAGTTCAAGGGCAAGTGCATTGAGTGCAAGAAGGAGATTCTTGCAGGCGAGTACGCATTGTGGTCAAAGGACAGCAAGGCGATCAAACACGTAAAGTGTAAAACCCAATCTGCAGAAATGAAAGAGGAAAAACCAGAAGTACAAGAAGTGCAAGAGCTCGAGTGCTTTATCTGCGGCAGGCAGGCCGGGTGCGCCGAGTGCGGCTTCGAGGCCAACTGCAATAGGCAGGTCGTCTCGCAAGCATGCATCTGCAGCCAATGCCTGGATGATAGGCAGGCATATGCGAACTACCGACGGGCGTTTGTCGAAAAGGCGCGCAAGGTCGCAAAAGTTAAAATTGAATGATTTGCAAACAATCTGCGTGTCAAGCGAATACGAGCACAATGTTAGCAAGCTTTTGGCCGAAAAGATGGCAAGGCTTGATGAGCTCATGAAGGAGCCCGAGCTGAATAAGAACGAGATTGCAATGATTTCTGCTGAAGTCGAAACCCTCCAGTCGCTCTATGAAAACTATAACCTTGGCATGAACGTCTTCCGCAGAGCGCAGGGGGGCCGCGCTGGCCTCAGGGAATAGCTCCTGCGGTATCTTGCAAAACTCTGAGTGGCTGACTGAGCAGTCAATAATGAATTTATATGACGACTTGCTCGCTTTACCTACATCTCTATGCACGAAGAGAAGATCAAGCGCCTTGCAACAATGAAAAAGTCTGCCGAGAGTGGCGGCGGCAACGATAAGATTGAAGCCCAACATTCCAAAGGCAAGCTTACCGCAAGAGAAAGAATCGCCCTTTTGCTAGACGAGGGCACATTTGTGGAGCTGGACAAGTACGTCACCCACAGGGGTGACGACCCATCAGTGCCAAAATTCTATGGCGACGGTGCCGTCACGGGCTTTGGGACTATCGCCGGCAGGCAGATTTTTGTCTTCTCCTATGATTTCACCGTTCTTGGAGGCTCGCTTGGCGAAATGACCGGCAGGAAAATATCAAAGGCTATGGACCACGCCATGAAAGTCGGCTGCCCGATAATAGGAATAATCGACTCGGGGGGTGCCCGCATTCAGGAAGGTGTAAGCAGCCTAGATGCCTACGGCGACATATTTTTCCACAACGCGATGGCGTCGGGCGTAATTCCGCAGATTACAGCAAGCATCGGTCCCTGCGCGGGAGGTGCGGTATATTCTCCGGCAATGACTGACTTTGTGATAATGGTCGAAAACATTGGCCAGATGTTTGTCACCGGCCCAGAAGTGGTAAAAGAAGTGCTCAGCCAAGAAGTTTCGTTTGAAGAGCTAGGCGGGGCGCGAGCTCACGCGACGAAGTCCGGCGTAGCGCACTTTATTGCCAAGAACGAGTACGACTGCTTTGACAAGATAAAGAAACTCGTGTCGTTCCTGCCGCAAAACAACACGGAAGAGCCGGCGATAGTAGAGACTAACGACGACCCGAACAGGATCGACTCCGACCTTATCAACAAGCTGCCCGAGAACCCCTACCAGCAGTACGACATGAAAGATGTCATAAAATCCGTGGTCGACAACGGCGACTTTTTCGAGATTCACGAGCTTTTCGCGGAGAACATACTGGTCGGATTTGCAAGGATGGGCGGGAGGACGGTGGGCATAATTGCAAACCAACCGCAGTTCCTTGCAGGCGCGCTCGACATTCATTCATCTAATAAGGCCGCGCGCTTCATCCGGTTCTGCGACGCATTCAACATCCCGATAGTCACGCTCGTAGACACGCCAGGCTACCTGCCAGGCTCGGATCAGGAGCACAACGGCATCATCAGGCACGGGAGCAAACTCTTGTTTTCGTACTGCGAAGCAACGGTCCCGAAGATTACTTGCATCATTGGAAAAGCTTATGGTGGCGCTTACATTGCCATGGGTAGCAAGAACCTGCGCGCCGACGTCAACTATGCATGGCCAAGCGCCGAGATTGCAGTGCTCGGACCGGAGGCCGCAATCACGATCATACACAGGAGGGAGCTAAAGAACGCTCCAAATGCAGCTGAAACAAAGAAAAAGCTCGCCAAGGAATACCGCGACAAATTCGCAAACCCCTACATTGCAGCCGAAAAGGGAATCATCGACGTCGTGATTGATCCAATGGAGACAAGGCCTATGATAATACAGGCGCTCAACGCTCTTGCCAACAAGAAGGAGCCAAGGCCGTGGAAGAAACACGGCAACATTAACTTGTGACGGTGCTATGTCGAAAAAAATTACGAGCATACTGATTGCAAACAGGGGCGAGATAGCCCTCCGGATTATCAGGGCATGCAAGGAAATTGGCATAAGGTCTATTGCGATCTATTCTGATGAGGACGTCCGTGCGATCCACGTAAAGAGGGCTGACGAGGCCTATCACGTCGGCCCAGCCGCGCCCGCGCAAAGCTACCTCAACATGGCCAAGATAATCGAAATCGCCAAGGCGGCGGGAGCAGATGCGATCCACCCCGGCTATGGCTTTCTGTCTGAAAATGAGAATTTCCCAGAAATGTGCGAAAAGAACGATATCATATTCATCGGGCCGACTGCCAAGGCAATGGAAGTCACCGGCGACAAGATGAAGTGCAAGGCAGTCATGAAAAAAGCCAATGTTCAGACGGTGCCTGGAAGCGATGGCATCATCGAAGATGTAGAAAAAGCAGCAAACGTCGCGCACGAAGCGGGCTACCCAGTATTGTTAAAATCCGCTTTTGGCGGAGGCGGCAGGGGTATTAGGCTTGCGGGAGACGAAAAGCAACTAAGGCAAGAGTTTGAAATGGCGTCTGCCGAATCGCGTGCGGCTTTTGGCAAGGCCGCACTGTTCGTGGAAAAATATCTCCAGCGCATCAGGCACATTGAGTTCCAGCTCATCCGCGACTCGCATGGAAATGGCCGGCATCTCTTTGAGCGCGAATGCTCTATCCAGAGACGCCACCAAAAGCTGATTGAAATGTCGCCGTCACCTGTAGTGGATAAAAAGACGCGAGAAAGGATCGGCGAAATTGCAGTAAGGGCTGCGGCAGCGGTCGATTATCTGAACGCTGGGACCGCTGAGTTTCTTCGCGACCCGGAGGGCAATTTTTACTTTATTGAGATAAATTCTCGCCTCCAGGTAGAGCACCCAGTGACAGAGCTCGTGACAGGATTGGATCTGGTGAAATTGCAAATAGCAGTCGCGCAGGGCGAAGTGATCCCATTCAAGCAGGAAGACTTGAAAATGAATGGTTGCGCAATCGAGTGCAGGATCAATGCCGAAGACCCGTTCTACGAGTTTGCGCCGTCGACCGGAATAGTACCAAACTGCAACATCCCATACGGGCCAGGCATCAGGGTTGATACCTACCTCTATCCTGGATGCAATGTGTCAGGCTATTATGATTCGCTCACCGCCAAGCTTCTTGCTTGGGGCCGTGACTTTAACGAGGCTAGGATTAGGATGAGAAATGCACTGGATGAGTTTACGATAGAAGGCATCAACACCACAATCCCGCTCTACAAGACCATAATGGACGATCCCAACTTTATCAAGGGCGAACTTTCTACCGACTACCTCGATCGATTTAAGATCTTCGACAAGATGAACGGAGATGCAAAAAGAGAGGCCAAGGAAAGGGCCTACGCTGCAGTCGCGGCAGCGCTTCTCCACTCAGAATTTGTGAAAAAGGCTGGTGCAGTGCAATCAGCGGCTTCTAAGTCAACGTGGAAATTGAGGGGATAGAGTGGAGTTCAAAGTCGACGACCTTGCAGAGATGTTAGAGGGCGAGGTGTTGCGTACTACCGACAACAACTCTGTGCTGGTCAAGATTGGCGCCAAGCAGCACGCGTTGCGCCTGCTCAAGACCGGTACGAGCGAATTTGAGTTCATGCTCGACAACACTTTCCACTTTGCTAAGATACTGCACTCTAGCAGCGCAGAGGTAAAGCTGATTATCGACGGCCAGCCGATGACGCTGAAAAAACACAGCAAGCTGACCGAAGTGCTGGAGAAAGCGTCCATTCTAGTCGGCAAGGGCGGCGGAGATAGGAACTTGACAAGCCAGATCCCCGGCAGGGTGGTCAATATTGTCGCAAAGGCAGGAGCAGAAGTCAAAAAGGGCGACGTCATTGTTGTATTGGAGTCTATGAAGATGCAGGTTGCAGTCAAGGCCCATAAGGACGGCAACCTGAAAGAAATAAAGGTAAAACAGGGCGCCAGCGTCGCAAGAAACGACGTAATGGCAGTAATAGAATAGTTACTTTTTCGCCTTCTTTAGGGTGTCTTTGATCTCGTCGTAGTTTGGCTCTACTTGCGGGTTGTCGGACACCCACCTGTAGATCACCTTGCCGCCTTCGTCGAGGATGAAAACGGAGCGCTTTGCCGCGTCATAGCCTTCGAGCGACCCCAGCTTTTTCATCACGATGCCGTATTTTCTAATGACCTCGCGCCTATAGTCTGATAGCACGGGGAAGTTCAGGTGGCGGTTCTGGACAAAGAACTTGTTTGCAAAAGGCCCGTCTACTGAAATGCCGACGACGTTCGCGCCAAGCTCGCGGATCGAGTCAAGTGAGTCGCGCAGCGCACACATTTCTGCTGTGCACACCGGCGACTCTGCAGCCGGAAAGAACGCGAGTATTGTATTCTTACCGTAAAATTCGCCCAGCTTGTGCGGCTTCATGTCAGGGTCCGTCAGTTCAAAATCCGGGGCCTTGTCGCCTACGTTTGGTACCGGTGAGAGATATGTGCTAGACATGACTTTGCAACTGCCTAAATCGCAATAAAAACATTTCAGGCGTACTTTCTCTTGAAGGGCGAAAGCTCACGGAGTTCTTTTACGACACTCGACAGCACACCGACCGTCCTGTCTATTTCATCTTTTGTATTCTGCATTCCGAGGCTGAGCCGGAGCGAGCCGCTGATTTCCTCGTAGGAAAATCCCATCGCCTTTAGCACATGCGACGACTTTTGCTTCTTGACAGAGCAGGCAGAGCCCGTGGACGTTGCAATCCCATGTTCGTCCATCTTGATTATCAGGTCCTCGCCGTTTACGCCAAAGAATGTGAAATGCGCGTTATTTGGAATCCTATCTTGCGATCCGTTGAGCCTGGAATGTGGGATCTCTTTTGCCACCTTCTCAATGAGGTAGTCTCGGAGCGCCGAAACCTGCTCTTGGTACTGGCTCATCCTATTTGCAGCAAGCTCGCATGCCTTGCCAAAGCCGGCGATGTTCGGAACATTTTCCGTGCCTGATCTAAGTTCAGATTCCTGCCCGCCACCGTGGATAATCGGCGCTATTTCTAGCCCTGATCTAACATAAAGCGCGCCCACGCCTTTGGGCCCGTTTAGCTTGTGTGACGACATTGACATCATGTCGACTCCAAGGCGCTTGACACTAGTCGGGATCTTGCCAACGGCCTGTACCGCGTCCGTGTGGAAAAGAGCGCCGGCCTGGTGCGCGATCCCGGCAAGCTCTTTGACCGGCTGGATCGTACCGACTTCGTTGTTTGCTAGCATGATGCTGACAAGCGAAACGTCATTTGACATCGCGCTTTTTAGGTCAGACGACCTGACAAGGCCATCGCCAGCTACCGGAAGGTAAGTAACTGAAAGACCCAAATTTTCCAGATACCTACACGGCTCGAGCACTGCATCGTGCTCTATGCTGCTCGTGATTATCCTGGTTCTTTCAGACGCCTTGATCCGGGCGTGCATGGCCGCGCCCTTTATAGCGAGATTGTCTGCCTCGGTGCCGCCAGAAGTGAACGTTATTTCGCGGGGAGACGCGTCAATCATCTTTGCAACTCTTCTCCGTGCAAGCTGAATGGCCCTTGCAGTTTCCCTGCCAAACTTGTGCATCGAAGATGGGTTGCCGTACTGCTGCTTGAAGTACGGCAGCATTTCATCGATCACTTCGTCTGCCACTGGCGTCGACGCGGCGCTGTCCAAGTAAATGTGGTCATTCATTGTCGATCATCGCCAGCTTGCCCATCATGTAGCCAGCCGCGTCTACAGAGACAAACTTGAAGCCAACCTCCTTGAGCTTGCGATCCAGAATGGCCAGCTTGTCAACATCAAACATCCTCTGCAATTCCTCCTTGCCGACTTCAACCCTTGCAAGCTCACCGTGGTCACGGACGCGCACCATCTTGACGTCAAATATTGACTTCACGATAATTTCTGCGATTTCAATCCTCTGCAATTTTTCATAGGTCACTTCGCTCCCTGTCGGTATCCTTGATGCTAGGCACGCGTTCGACGGCTTGTCGTATATGGAGAGTCCGAAGTTCTTCGCGATTTTACGTATCTCTGCCTTGGTTATGCCAAGCTCTACCATCGGGCTTCGGACCCCGTTCTCCCGCAGCGCCCTGATACCGGGCCGGTAGTCGGTTAGGTCGTCGGCGTTTGTGCCGTCGACAATGAGCTCGATGTTGGCCTTTTTCGCCTCCTCTGCCAAGTGCTGCCCGAGCTCTGTTCTACAGTGGTAGCAGCGCATCCTGTCGTTTTTCACAAAATCGGGGTTTTCAAGCTCATCATATTCTATCACCCGGTGAGCAATGCCGATCTCTTTTGCCACCAGCCGCGCAGTCGCAAGCTCTTCTTCCGACAGCGTCTTGTAGTTGGCTGTTATCGCCACCGCATTCTTGCCAAGCCCCTCTTTCGCAGCGAGCGCGACTACCGCGCTGTCGACTCCGCCGGAGAGCGCGACTACCGCATTTCCTCCGCTCTTGATGAACCATTCTACCAGTTTGTCGAAGCTGTCCATCAC
Organism: Nitrososphaera sp.; assembly: GCA_025450475.1. Taxonomy (GTDB): domain Archaea; phylum Thermoproteota; class Nitrososphaeria; order Nitrososphaerales; family Nitrososphaeraceae; genus Nitrososphaera. Next base: position 1,534 of record JANWHJ010000019.1, on the reverse strand, counting down.
GCGCCGCCCACTTTTTTCATGACCTCTGCGTTGACAAGGTCCATAGCCCTCCTTACAGGAATCTGGCACCGTGATGCGATAATCCGGACATCTTCAAACTCGGGCTTGGCGTTTGTGACCCTGCCTGCCGAGTCCTTGGCTATCTTGACGTGCACGCCAAACGCCGTGCCCCGAATGTTAACTGGAACAGTCAGCACCGCCCTGGGAAGCACATAGCGCTGTACTTCTTGCACCCTTGCCCCAAGCGTCCCCGACTCGCTGAATAGGACTTCAAGCACGCTGTTTAATTGCGCGCTTTCCGATATAATCCTAATGAGGTAGGCCGGTCGGCTCTTTTTCGTAGTGCCGGGGATGATCGTTACGTCCTTGGAGACTTCTGACAGCTGCTCAACCAGATTGCCGACGAGCTCGCCCGTCGTGTCGTCGACGTTTGTTTCCACGATGCACACCGTGTCCTTGGTGGATTCAAAAACAATGTTCGATGTGCCCAACATCACCCGCACTACATTTGCAAAGCCTTCAAACTTTTTCGTGCCGGCGCCATAGCCAATTTTTTCAGGCGCAATGTTGGGATAATAGTTGATGCTGCCCTGCGCCAGATTTACGAGCATCGCCGCGCCTGTCGGAGTAGTCAATTCCTCTTCAGCCTGCCCTCCGGCCAGCACGAACTGCTTGTTCCTAAAAATTTCAAGGATTGCGCTTGTAGGGTTCGGGACGGTGCCGTGTGAAAACTTTAGCACTCCGCCACCTACTGCCACCTTTGTAGAGTATATTCTGCCTTCAAACAGATTTAGATCCTGCAGCGCGATGGCACATCCTACCAGGTCTGCAAGGGTGTCAATGCTAGACGCCTCGTGCAAATGGACGCTGTCAAGACTTTCGCCGTGGATAGTGGCTTCAGCAGAGATTATTGTCTTGAGTGATTCACGCGCAAAGGCCTTTGTCCTCTCGTCAAGCCCGAGCGAGTCGCAGCAGCGGGAAAGCGAGCGATACATATCTTTCCCCTTGCGCTCATGCAAGCTGTCAGTGTGGTTCATGCGTAGCTGCATTGCTGCAAAGCCGTGCGACACTACCTTCACGAAATCTGCTTTGGCTATCTTGCTCCCCTTGAGGAAGTCTTGACAGGCAAATATGCCGTCTATGACCTTGGTCTTGTTAGCCCCGGCATCCACAAGGCTAGCCATCAGCATGTCACCGGCTATTCCGGCTACCTGTGAATCAATGATCACAATCCTTGCCATACTCGCACTAAGTGGCGCCTGCGCATTATATCATATTTGTGCTTTTAGCTCCGGATGTCGCGGAAGTCAAACTTAGCCGGGATATCTTGAGGAGGCTTCCCATAGACGATGGCAATTTCACCTAATGATTTCAATGGCACATCTCTGTAGCTGCCTTCAACTTGGTTGCCGTCGACGTATGCTGTTGCATTCATGCTTGCCACAGAATCAAACAAGCCTGCTGAATCACTAGTTTGTTTCCAAATATCGAGGAACTGTCCCAATGTGAATTCCCTGGTCTGGGGTGCTTCTAT
>JANWHJ010000018.1 GCA_025450475.1 Nitrososphaera sp. | reverse complement strand
CATTCATTTTTGGCATTCCTATATCGAGTATTGACAACACGTACAATCCCGCTTGGAAATGCGATAGTGCTTCTTCCGCGTCGTTAAATGCATCTACTTCCATTCCATTGATTTCAAGGAATTTTTTCAAAATACACGCAATGTCAGGATCATCATCTACAATCATGATTGTCTGCCCCGTTTGCATCTCAAAATTTGAGATAGGAAATCTTGTACAAATGCAATAGCCCTAGGAAAGCCTGTCCCAATGCACCCAACTCCAATTAAGGGATACATTATTGGTCTGAAAGACCATTTTGAGGCCATCCTTAGAAAAACCTATAATTCAACATGAATATTTGGGAATTGTCGCTTGAAATGAAGATGGAGAAGTTATCCTGTCCTATTTGCGGGCATGAATCTCCCAATCAATACTGGCACGACCTGCATATGCAGACAAGCAGGGACAGGATAAGCGATGACGCAGGAATAATGGAAATACATGTCAGAGAATGTTATCTTAGAAATTGGCAAGTGCTGCCATGACGAAATAGGGATGATTAAGGAGATGGGTCTGCTTACAACAAGGTGTTCTTAATGCGAGATAGTTTTGCATGGCTACGGGGAGCAAAGCCAGCACATGTACCACGGGACTATGTAAACGTTGAAATATGATTCTCAGGTCCGTTAGCTGTACCTGTCGATGCAATCATGATAGTGTACGCGGGAACTACTTGTAGCCTTCTCTTGGGAACTTCATGCCCATCACCTTTATGGTACTGTCGTCCATCTTTGCAAACTTGTCGACGACGTTCCAGTTACTCTTTATGATATCGATCACTTGTTCCGGCACCTTGGAGCGCCACGCTTCATCGCCGCCTTCCAAAGCTTGCCTGTAAAGCTCCTCCTTGACAGTTGACGCAGAAATTTCAAGCCGGGAGGCCTTTAGCGGATGGAGACCATATATTTTTAACATTGTCCTTTCGGCCTTGTCCCCCGTATATGACACGAATTTCTCCTCTTTTACCTGCGCCATTATCTGGTTGCGCAGCTTCCAAGAGCGCGAGGATAGCAGCGGCGGCAGGTACTTTGAGAATGGCGCATGAAAAGTGTAATCCGGGAGCACTGACACAGAATCACGGAAGACGGAATCGATCATCGACTTGCGGAGCTCGTACGAAAAAGGAAAGCTCTTTGTGTTTATTTCTTTCCCGTCTTTGATAAAGCGCGCGGGAAAGACGTAGACGTGATAGCCCTGCTTGAGGGTTGAGATTATCGACTCGTGAGCCTTTGTCATTGGGTTCAGATGCCCAAGGTACACAGCGCCGTCCATTAGCCAGCACTACAATAATGGGAGGGATATAATAACAAAAAGTGTGGAATCTAGGCCTAATTCTTCTTTATCTCAATTTCAATAGTGGAAACGTTCCTTGTCCTACCGTCTTCCGACTGCACGGTCTCGGAGCCGATCCTAACATCGCCTATCGTGTAGCCTGCGCTTTCCATCCTCTTTAGTGTGATCTGAGACACGTCAACTGCGCGTCCGATGCTCAGGCCCCTTGCCTTGATTGTCACCGTCGGCTGGTTGGCTAGCTGGATGAGCGTTGACGTCACGTACGTCATCAGCGGCTTTTTGCCAATGTATATTGTGTCGTGTGGACCGTCCCTGCGCTGCGGTGCCTGATGGGGCGTGTGCTCTTGTGAAGGTTGTGGTTCTGACATGAGCATAACAAAGCCCTCGGGGATAATTTAAGTTATGGTTACACGCGGGCAAGACTTCTAATGACTGAGTGTTGCAGCGAATCCAAATTCTACGTTAAGACATCAATGCCGAAACGCACCTTCTGGAAAAAACGCTTGCAGACTTACTGGGCCCGATGATACTTACATACAAATATGCAAGATATGACTTTCAAATCAGTTGTTCGGCAAGGACGGTAGTAAGTGGAAGATAGAATATGACGACACGATCTACAAGGTTTACGACCGGCGCGGCAATCTGGCAGGGTACCTATTCCCGGAGTACGGCGACATCGAACCAAAAGAGAAAGAAGATGAAATAATCGGTGAGCTGAACAAGACGCACGGGCAGGTAAACGAAGCGACGCTCTTGCTCCCGATGTTCAAGCTCGGTCTACTTGACAATCACGAAGGGATGGACTTGGACTATGTCATTTCGTCACTGGAAGCAAGCGGCGACCGGGCTGATGCCTGGAAAAAGTGGCTGCATTACAACGCCAAATCGTTCTATATAGTCGGAGCGGCAGTACACACTGCGAGGGAAGACCGCAACATGCTTTCAATAGCGCTTGGCATCAAAGCAACGATCATGCTGGGCGAAAAAGAGATCCGCGGCCTTCTCAACCCCCTTCTGGACAAGCTACAGGAAGACGGGTTTCTCTGACATTTATATGAGATTATTAAGGTGATATTCCACCATGAAGGTTCAGTTTGCCCACCACCTTGTCTGCCTGCAGCACGCTGATAAGCAGCTGCGCCTCAACCTCGACAGCCTTGCGATGGATGGCACCAACGAGTGTACTGAAGGATTCTTGCGGTGCAAGGAATGCGCCGCGGCCTATCCAGTGATACAAGGAGTCGCCATAGTGGTTAAGGACTTTATCGGCTACGCTGCAGGAAGGTCGCAGATGTATGGCAGGTGGCTGCTGGACAGCAAGACGAAAGAGATGAAAGAGTTCCTGAAAGTGAGCGGCTCCAAACTCTTGCCCGGCACAGTCACAAACGATAGGTACGAAGAAGGAGGTAGCTGGTTCGTGCCGTACAGGTGGATGCAGTACGACCATTCTGCCGAGGATAGGCTGCTAAAGTCGCTCCGGTGGCGGTTAAAGCCAAACGAAGTTTACAACCGTGTCGTACACGCCATCACCCCAAAGATGGACGGAGTCGCGCTAGACATGGCCTGCTCGATGGGCTATAGCACAGTGCTACTCGCGCAAAAATATGCGTTTTCAATCGGGATCGACCTTTCTTTTTCATTCATCCGCGAAGCCAGGAAAAAGATGTACTCGGGCAAACGTGGAAACATGGAGTTCTGTGTGGCGGACTCGCTCAACGCGCCTTTCAGTCTCAGCAAGTTTGACCTGATTCTCGCGTTGAACCTTCTTGAGCTTGTCGACGCCGATAAGCTGCTTTCCTCCATTCACCGACTGCTCAAACCACACAGCGACATGGTAATCGCAGACCCATACGACTATAACCGTGACCCACCTCCGAAAAAGACTTACGACGGCCAGACATTCCGCGAACTTGTGGAGGATTCCGGTTTTGAAATAGGCGAGAAGAGCAGTAAAGTTGAGGCGTTCATCCCGTGGGTCCTCAAGATGGACGAGCGGGCATACCTGTTCTATTTCGTCGACTATATCAAGGCAAAAAAGGTGTCAAAGGAGAAATTCTAAATACTTATTCATGAGGCTTTTTCTACAGGCAAGTCGGGCCTATTACCCCATTCTCCCCATGAGCCAAGGTACATCCTTGCTTTCTTGTATCCGAGCATCTTCAGAACAACAAAGCTGTTGGCGGCTCGGTAGCCACCCTGACAGTAAGTAATAACTTGGACGTCCTTTGGTATCTTGTATATCTGCCCCAGACTGTCCGCGCTCTTGAAGATATCCTGCTCTAAGTTGTCGTTCCAGTCAATGTTTACTGCTGTCGGGATGTGGCCCGCGCTCGCCGCTCTGATTGCCGAGCCGATGTACTCTTCTTTTGAGCGCGCGTCGATAATGACGGCGTTTTTCTTTCTTATCGCCGACTTTACTCGTGAAAAATCGGCCAAAATCCGCGGATCTGGCCTACCGTTGAAATTTGAACGCACAAACGGGTTTGTCTTGGTTTCAGTCGTGAATCCCAGGGCCTTCCACCTGTTTAGCCCACCATCGAGCATGACCACTTTGTCGTGCGAAAAATACAGCAGGAGCCACACACCTCTTGCGGCAGACATGCCGGAAACGTCGTCGTAAAACACGACAGTCTTGTTCTTTGAAACCCCGATGTTTGAGAGCAGGAGCTTTGCCTGCTTGTTGAACTGGGCTATTCCTTGCCTCGTAGTGTCAATCCAGTGGAATTGCATGAGGTCGATGTTGACCGCGCCCGGTATGTGTGACTTAGAGTAGCTGGAGAACGACCTCGTGTCGACTATCAGGACACCCTTGATGCCCAGCATCTTGTACAATTTTGAGGCGGAAATCAAAAGATCCAAGGGTCAGCTGCAAGACTTTTTAACGGTGTTGATATTTATTGTTTTGACACGGAGCTATAGCGATTGGCAAGGAAATTGAAAGCCAAGCCCGATGCAACAAGGGGTAACCGCCTCGAATCCATCCGCGATGCCCACAATGCACAAAAGATGGGAAGGACGACTCGTATGGAAGACTACCTCGAGGTCATTTACGAGTTGATAGCTCAAAAGGGATATGCCACCACCGTTGACATCTCCGACTACCTCAATGTTAGTTCGCCAAGCGTTACAAAGATGCTCCAGCGACTGAACGAGAGTGGTCATGTAAACTATGAAAAGTATAGAGGCATAAGCCTCACAGAGTCAGGCATGGTGGTGGCTAAGAACATGCACGATAGGCACGGTGTTTTGGCAGAGTTTCTGAAGGTAATAGGTGTCGACGAGGATACCGCCAACCGCGATGCCGAGGGAATCGAGCATCACTTGCATCCGGAGACGCTCAAAAAGCTTGAAGAGTTTACGCAGCTCGCGAAAAGCAAGGGGCTGGGAGGCCCTTAACGCCTGTTAAGGAATACCTTGACCTCTTGCCCAGCAATTATCGCATTCACTATTTTCCTACCAGAGTCGCTGCGCTTGTCTATTTTAACTCGCGCCTTCTTGCCCACCTGGCTACTCAGCACGTACTCCTCTTCGACGTAGACATCGATCGTCCCGCCGATGACGCTGTCGTCAAGAATGATGTTCACTGCGGAGCCGCTTTCGCTGATATCAAACTCGATCTCTTTCCCAAGCGTTGGGATCTTGGCCTCGATGTCTATCTTTACTCCAAGCATGTTTTCCAACTCTGAAACGGTGGCGCCGCCCTTGCCGATGATCCGGGGCGCGGCTTCCTTGCTGACCCGAACCTGTACCTTGTTGTCTGAAATGACGATCACTTCGGCATGTGGGTCGAACCGACGCACAATGTCCAGTATCTGGGACTGTGCCAGCTTGCGCATACCGCTCTCCGGCTGGCCGCTCTTTGCCAGCTTTTTCACAGGCACCACGACATTTTCTTCGCCGTATGTGTAGATCTCATACTCTAACATACCGGACTCGAAATCGCGCACTTCAACGAGCGGCCTCGCCAAATCTTCTTCGGTCATGCCTGTCGGCACCTTAACTGTCAGGTTCAGTTCGAATACTTTCTTGATTCCGCCGTCGCGGACGAAGATTATCGTGTCCAAGATGTGCGGTATCATTCCCAGCTCCACCCTTCCCATAAAACGTTGGATTGCGTCAAGAGGGCTGCTAGCGTGCACGACTCCGACCATACCAACACCGGCGAGCCGCATATCGGCAAATACTTCAAAGTCCTGCCTCCTTCTCACTTCGTCAAATATTGTGTAGTCAGGCCTTACCAGGAGCAGTATATCGACTGCCTTTTCGAAGCTGCCTTCAAGCGGACCGTACTGGGTCACTTCTTTCGGCACCTGCAGATCGCGAGGCGACTCGAACGTCTTGACTATCTTGTTTTTTTCAACATAAAAGCGTGCGAGGCTGCTTGCAAGCGTGCTCTTGCCGGAGCCCGGCGGCCCGGCTATTATGACACCTTCTGCCTTGCCTGACAATCTTTCCATCAGCTTTTCGCTTGGACTGTAATCGGCAAGTGCGAGCTGGACTATCGGCTTAACTATTGTCACTTCAAGCCCGTCAGAAAACGGCGGTCTGGTTATTGCAATTCGAAAGTTGCCGAATTGTATGACAGTGGCGCCGCTGCGGCTTATTTCGACAGAGCCTGTGTGTGCAACCCTGCTTGCTTCGGATACTTCCTTTATGATGTTTGTCAGCTGTCCATATGTGGATTTTTCCTTCCCTATCTTCACTAGCTGAAAGTCGCCGGGCTTTCCCCTCTTTGCAGTTGCGATCGTCCCCTCTTTCAGGTGGACGCTCATTGTTGTGTCGTCAAAGTATTTTTCAAATTCAAGGTCGGTCGTCTTGGTCGGCGCCCGGATATGCATCGCTTTGATTCCCTGCGCCTCCGCTACCAGCGCCTGCACATAGTCAGCTGTGATGAGCGTAGCCGATTCGTTCATGGCGACATCTTTGATTATTGCATCGATCCTGCCATGTTTTGCAAGCCTGATGTCGTCAATGTCAGGGCGCTGACCCACGAACTTCAGGCCGATCTTTTTTGCGGTTGCGATCTCTCTCATCTTCTTTATCTCTTCTAGCCCCACAAAGCCATGCTCTTTGTTGGTCGAGGCCTGCGACTGGAGTTCATCCAGCACCGCCAGCGGGATAATGATCTCGCTCCCTTCTGCTATCTCACCGGTTCCAATCATCTTTGTTATTTCGCCGTCGATGATGATGCTGGTGTCAAGGACGAATTTCATGTTACTCAAGTATACACTGCCTCAGCTATAGGTGTTTTAAAGCATTTTTGATAAACAATCAACAACAATTTAAGGACGATGTTGCGCGATGTCATCTCTATGAAAAAAGCGCAAGTGATGATTCGCGTTAGCATATTTGTATCAACTATTGAGCAGGTCCTCAACATGACAGTCTTGACTACCATGAGAAAGTAATGGTTTGAAAATGCAGGGGATACTGACACTATTTGCACTTGCAGTGGCGTTTCTTGTCGTCGCCAATTTCTCTCCTTGCATGGCTGCAACCTATTATGAAAAACAGATGGACTTTACAGAAGCTTCTGTCCCAATGGCAAAGTACAGCTGGGATCAAGACGACATACAGGGCTGCATTTACAAGGAAGGCAGCGTGGAAAACTCGTACTATGTCTGGACAAAAATAGCTGTGCAAAAGTGGCGGCAGGCGCTGCGTGAATACACTGGCAACCAGGAAGTCTGGAATTTTACCGCCCACTACGCGAGGTTTGAAGCGGAGCTCGAGTCCTGCAACGTAAAGTTCTACATTTATGACACGTACAAGGACTTCCCCGACTACCCGACCCAGACAGGCGCGTACGCATCTGTAAAGTATGGCGAAGGTGGGGGCGACCTGGACGCGAGGGTGTACCTTGCGCCCCTAGTGCTTCACGGGGACGGCCGTACAGAGATCGAGCTGCCCACATACGCCTTTCGGAACTCTGCTGTCCACGAAGTCGGTCACGTGCTCGGCCTTGGCCACATGCGGTTAGAAAAGGGGTACCTGATGTCGCCCCAGTTTGACTTCTGGGAAGAGGACGACCAACTGCCGATAACCACCCTCGAGCTCGACGCCTTGGTAGAGGTGTACGGCTTTGGCGGATTTGGTTGAATTGTCGTGTTGGCGCAGGGCAATTGTTTTTTCATGCCAGAGAAACAAATACGAGTATTTTATGGGTAATATGCAACTTCAATTTTCCCACGGAATCAGATTACCTGAAACTTTTTGGATGTCTTGCATCATATCATCGCATGTGCCTATCTTTTCGTCGCTCGACTTCCCTTCAGTGTACCTTAGTTCCATTGGGGCAAACCATATGGCAATTACTAAATTTCATGATTCAAAGGTCGAGCTGGTCAGATCGAAATCGAGTGTTGACTGACTGCCACGAAGTAGAGCCAATCCTGCCCAGGTGAAGCCAATCCAGCTTTCCCAGCGCGGACGTCGCGCTTTGTTTTGTGATAGTGTCTTAATAATACTTATCTTGATTTCATCTGTTACGGGTGAATAAGAGTATGTTCAGATGACAGCAAGGAGGTATCATGCATCCAATATGCATCCAGCTCGCGCCCTTCTAGCAAATTTCTCAATTGCACGCGGGCAGGGCATATCTTTCGAACGCTCTTCCGTTGTAATGAAAAGGTCCATCGTGAATGCTATCTGCGGCTACAATTTCCACTCTATCTTAGAAACATGCACCGAATTCTCTTATTCGTAGCAAGAACTATGATTTCAATTGGCCATCTATCACGAGGACACTAGTCCAGAGCCCAGACCTGAGCTCAAACCTATCGTAACGAGAT
>JANWHJ010000017.1 GCA_025450475.1 Nitrososphaera sp. | reverse complement strand
TGCCGGTGTAGTCAAGCCCTGCGGATATGCTATGGGTTTCAATGATATGACCACATTCATCCTGCAGCAAGTAGGTGTACATGCCGTGGAGAACCCCTTCCGAGCCGGCGGCGAGCGTGGCCGAGTGTTTGCCGGATTTGATCCCTTCACCGCCTGCCTCCACGCCGCACAGCGCGACATCCGAGTCGTCTAGAAACGGGTAGAACGATCCCATGGCGTTGCTTCCACCGCCTACGCAAGCCACCACCACGTTGGGTAGCCTGCCTTCCAGCTCTTGCATCTGTTGCTTTATTTCGTGACCAATGACGCTCTGGAAGTCCCTCACCATCATTGGGTATGGGTGCGGGCCCACCACCGAGCCAATAAGATAGTAAGTCGTTTTCACGTTCGCAATCCAGTCGCGGATCGCTTCGTTGATCGCATCCTTGAGTGTCTTGCTGCCCGACTGGACTGAATGCACTGTTGCACCTAAAAGTTTCATCCTAAAGACGTTCAACTTTTGCCGCTCGACATCCTTTACTCCCATGTAGACTTCTGATGGAAGCCCGAGCACGGCGCAGGCAAGCGCGGTGCCAACTCCGTGCTGCCCCGCGCCGGTCTCTGCGATTATCCTCTTTTTGCCCATCTTTTTTGCGAGAAGCGCCTGCCCGAGTGTGTTGTTTGTCTTGTGAGCGCCACCGTGCAGCAGGTCCTCGCGCTTTAGGTAAATCCGGGCGCCGCCGACATGCTCTGTCAGATTCTTTGCAAAATAGAGAGGAGTCGGCCTGCCGGCGTCTTCACTCAAATAATACGACAGTTCTTTTTGAAAATCAGAATCGTTTCGGTACTTTTCATAGGCAGATTCCAGCTCTTCGACTGCAGGAACCAGCGTCTCAGGTATGTACTTGCCTCCGTACTTGCCGAACTTGCCGCCTACTGGGTAATTGCCTAACAAGAACAAGTGCTCTAGCAGCCAAAAGGGGTATTAAGGGATTCGCAATACCACATATGATTTGTCAGAAGCGTCAAAAGAATTTGTCATCATGACAATGAGGTGGCCCGATCTGAACGATGCAGTGGTGTTCTACCACGTGTACCTAGTATGATATTTTGCAGGCTTTATTTTCGTGGCCTTGATCGCGTGCATTTCTTCGGTCACATACGGCAGCTCGTTCGGCTTTCTCGGACTATACATTGTCAAGCCACAATACAACCGTAGCTTTGGGATCAGGATCCGGGAAAAGGTGCTTGAATACCTTGGCGATAGAAACGTCTGGCTTGACGGCGTCTCTGCAATGCAGGCTGACTAATGAAAGGTACGGCTTTGGATTTGTGAGCAGGAACTTGCGGTTCGCCGGGAACCCTGCTGTGTCTGGCAGGCCTTCCTGAAATATAGTTGATCTGAAAATTGTCAAAACAAGCAAAGTCTCCGAGTACGACAACCAGATGTTTCCTGCAAGACGCGACAGTTTCATCTCAAGATGGATTTCCCAGAAGTAAGGCAAGGCACTGGGTTACCTGTCTGACGGAAGGTTGCATGGTATGGAGTGGCGCGCCCGTGCGTCACTGGTTTCAAGGTATGACCGCTCTGCAGACAGCAAGGAAATTGCGCAAGAGCTGCTGTCCGAGCTGGCAAGGGATGCTGTTGGGAAACATCGTGTTCATCGCGTGTCCGAGTCAAACCAGCAGGTTCTGGATCTTGCAAAAATGAGGGAAAAAGATTTTCGAAACGGCGCGCATATACAACAAAGTCATTCCACGCTTGCCGCTTGGCAAGATTTATGGCGTGACCACCCTTGAGCTAGGATGATCAGAGGGAATTGTAAAGCTCGGCCACCTTGGCGCCGATGTCGCCTGTCTCCATTATGCTCGTGCCGACCAAGAACGCGTCCGCGCCGGCCTTTCTCAGATACTGTATATCTGCCGGCTTGCTAATGCCGCTCTCGCTTATTACTAGGCCCTTGCCCTTGCCGTGCTTTTTCAGCAGCCGCTCAGTGTTTTCAATGTCTACCTTGAGGTTGTTGAGGTTGCGATTGTTGATGCCAACAAGATTGTGCTTTTCCTTGAGCACTTCGGCAAATTCCCGCTCTGTGTGGACTTCAACCAGCACCTGCAGCCCCTTCTTTGCAGCGTATTCTGCAAGTTTTTCCATGCCATCCTCTGCCAGGTCCTGGTCAAAGACCGTCTTGATGAGCAGGATGCAGTCCGCGCCGGCTTTTTTGCCGGCGTCGATCTGGACAGTGCTGACTGTGATGTCCTTCATTAGCAGGGGCACTCTTACTGCCTTTCTGATAACTGCCAGGTATTCTATAGAGCCATCGAAAAGGTAAGGCTGTGTAAGAACAGACAGGCCGATGGCGCCAGCATTGACCATGGTGGTCGCGATTTGGACCGGCTGTGTCATGCTCCTTATCTTGCCCTTGGAAGGCGACGAGAACTTTACCTCTGTGATGAGCGGGGCATGAGAACACGACATCACTGCCTTTCTGATATTTATCACGTCGTGTGTGAACGAATGTCTTGTATCGTATGCACCCTCGTCTATCGCCTTGAATGAATTGTCCACGAGGCGCTTTATGCTAAAGTCGGTCCTGACAAACTTGGTCATGCGTGCAAGGCAAGTTAGCCTGCCAGATATTAATTCTATTCAGATATATATTGACGAATGACACGTATTCCACCTAGCCCCATGTCTGAAAGCGCAATCTTCCGCGACAGGTCTAAACTATCGCCACGGTATGTGCCGGAAGAGCTGCCCCACCGCCAAGCCCAGATACAGCAAATAGTTCACGTGTTTTCCGACGCAGCCAGAGATCCCGACAAGTTTCCGTTGACGGTCCTGCATGAGGTAGGCGCAGCAGGTATCGGCAAGACGTCAACGGTCCTCAGATCTTCAAAAATGATCGAGGAACAGTTTGCGAAAAGCCGTCTGACTTTGAAAACGGCGTACATCAACCTGAAGCTGCAGGGCGGGAACAAATTCGCAATATACCGGTTCCTTCTTGAACGAATAGCGCCTGAGCTGCCGGCGCAGGGCCTGAGCGCGGAAGAAATGCTGCGCTACCTGTTGCGTTACTTGCGCGAAAACAAGCAGTACGCGCTCATTGTTATGGACGAAATTGACTACATGATAAAGACGAGCAAGGACACCGGCATCATTTACGACCTTACTAGGCTAAACGAGTTCGAGCCTGACAAGCCATGCAACGTAAAGGGCGTAATATTCATCGCAAGAAGCACAGAATTTTACAATAGACTCGATCCTGCCGAGATGAGCACTCTTGGACACGTCCCGATGGAATTTCATCCGTATACGATACAGCAGGTGAGCGACATACTTGAGAGCCGTGCCGGCCAAGCTTTCAACCCAAAGGCGATAGGCTCGGACGTCATTGACAAGGTTTCAAGCATTACGACCTCGCGGGAGGTAAACGGAGATGTGAGGTACGCCCTCGATCTGCTGCTTTACGCAGGCAACCTCGCAGAATCTCAGGGGACTGGCAGGGTCACGCTTGATCACGTTCGCAAGGTGCACGGGCAGGTACACCCTTCAATAACCACGGAGGAGCTCGATCAGTTGTCAAAGAACCATCTTGTCAGCATGATGGCCCTTGTGCGAGCACTAAAGGCCAAGAAAAAGCCGTACGTCGAGCTAAAGGATGTGCGGCTGTACACTGCCGAGCTTGTTGAACTGTTGGGCGTAAAAAAACTAGACGTCGAAGACTACCTTGACGACTTGAAGGCAAGGAGGCTGATAGACATCAAGTCGCTAAAAGAAATTGGCTTGCACGGCGCGTCACTGTCAGAGCTAGAGCCGGTGCTCATGAGCAGGATCAAGGGTGCAAAATAATGTCAGAAGCCAGCATCAAGGAGATCATAGAGACAGGGCTGGGCAGCATAGGCAAGATCAAGATAATCAGGACGCTTGCGGAGGAGAACAAGCTGGCGACCGTCTACGTGCTCCACAAAAAGACCAACCTAAAGCGCGAAGACATCAAGAACAACCTTGACGACCTCGTGAGGATAGGCTGGGTGACCCAGAGCAAGTACGCCAACGTGATGTACGGGATAAACCGCGAAAACAAGTATGTTGGCAGGCTGATAGAATTCTTCAATGACACAGGCTATATCGGCCAACCGTAACGCTGTATCTTTTTAGTGCATACTGCAATTTAACATCCAGAAAGTGTCTAGATCGCAAAGAATACGATCTTGCAGACTTTTCGACGAGGTTTCTGACGAAGGCGTAGCTAGCTGTAAACGTTGAATCTGTCGTCCGCCTTGCCATTGTTTTCTATTGCCGAAAGACCGCGAAATAGCGCGTCGACTGCTGCCGCTTCTGTCAACTTGCCCTTTGCCACCTGGTATGCAGAGCCTGAAATGTCGAGGTATTGAATACGCTCTGCGAGGACCTCCCTTTTCATACCATTTTCTCTTGCCCTTTTCGCTAACGACGCGAGGATTTTGTCGATGTGGTAATTGGCGTGTATGTCCACAGCCTCGTCGCTTTCAACGCCGTAAAGCTGCGATATGGTTGTGTCAAGCCTTGATTCGTCTTCGTTGGTGACACCGACGTGGGCGGCCTCTATCGCGGATCGGCCCTTGAGCTTGTTTGAATCCTGTTTAGTCATCTTGTGTGTGGTAACAAGATCGTTAGCGCGTTTTCTTCATATTAACATAGCGCCGGCGAACCCATAAAGGAATAAAAAGGTGACATTCTAAACGTTGATGTGCAGTCTAGGACGCAGAATGGAAGCAAGTTTATTTTTGTGACAGGCGGAGTTATGTCAGGCCTCGGCAAGGGCGTCACAACTTCTTCAACGGCAAAGCTACTGCAACTTGCGGGCTACAAGGTCTCCTGCGTCAAGATAGACCCGTACGTCAACTACGACGCCGGCACGATGAACCCTGTTGCGCACGGCGAAGTCTTTGTCACGGACGACGGTGGCGAATGCGACATGGACATTGGCAACTATGAGCGCTTTATCGATACCGCCATGACCAAAGATCATAATATTACGACAGGCAGGGTCTACAATGACGTCATAAGGGCAGAGCGCGAAGGCAAGTACCTGGGCCAGTGCGTCCAGATCATCCCGCATGTCACCGATGCCATAAAGAACGCCCTGCGCAAGATTGCAAGCGAAGAGAAACTGGATATCATGGTGGTAGAGTGTGGCGGCACGG
>JANWHJ010000016.1 GCA_025450475.1 Nitrososphaera sp. | reverse complement strand
GGCTCTCAGATAGACTAGATTTACCCATTGAGTCAAAAAAATTATCATAAAAAGTTAAATGGAGTTAGCGAATTAGCTCCAACGTCTTTGACTCAAAAGGCTACTGTCGAAGTTGCAGCCGCTCAACAAAAGCCGACGAAAGGAAAGGTCAGGTACGACAAGAAGGCTGAATCTGAGTTCTTTGTGGACAATTCTGCGTTGGCAGGCTTTACTACAGAGCGAATCCTATACATGGCAGTAAGAGAGCTTATCGAAAACTCGCTGGATTCTTGCGAGACCGAGCACATACTCCCGAGGCTGTCGTTGTCACTTAAGATGCTCGATTCTGAAGATGAACTGTGGACGATCACCTGCGAAGACAACGGTATCGGTGTGCCGTCAGACAAGGTACCCGTCGCGGTCTGCTCGTTCCTGACATCGGGCAAATACGTCGAAAAGCAGCAGCGCGGCCTATTCGGCGTCGGTCTGAAAATGATAGCCGCTTTTTCGACGAAAGATACAATTCATCCCCTCAAGGTCTGGTCAAAATCGCACGAGGAGGCAATGGAGTACTACTTTGAGCTACGAACAGACATCAGCACAAACAAGCCGATCGTTCTTGCTAAGAATACTGTAAAGGCGGAGGAGAGCAGAATCGCCGGCGACTCGGGCTTCAGGGTCGAAGCAGTGCTCCACGCGAAGCTTTCTCCAATCACTAGGAACAACATGAAGAGCAAGATCAACGAATACATCAGTCAAACCAGCGTCGTGAACCCTTACGCAATCATCGAATATGAGACAGACGAAGGCAAGGTTACTTTTGAAAAACGAACGGAAGTGATGCCCCAGCCTGCAAAGGAAGTCCTTCCGCACCCGGCAGACATGGACCTCCAGACTCTTAAGAAAGCGATAATGAACTTCATGAACAACAAGACCACACTACAGGGAGTCCTCGCCGCGTCGTTCCAAAAGTTGTCAAGCGAAAAGGCAAAAGACATCATTGCCAGGGCAGGAGTAGAGAACAAGCCCGCCGACAAGTACGGCGAGAACGAGCTTATCGAGATTGTCAAGGTGTGTAAGCATACATCTTTCCAGCAGGCAAACACGGATCACCTGAGTCCGATTGGTGAGCAGATCCTTACTGCCGGCATGACTTCTGAGTACACCATAGTCACTACGAAGGAAGCCGTCCCTGCGGCAGAAGGCGCGAGCACTCCAGAAGTCCAACGGCCGCAGATTTCAGTAAGAATCCTAAAGCCGTCGCTAACTGCCTATGCATCCCGTACCTGCGTCATTAACAACCGGCCCACGATTGTAGAGTGTGGTATTGCTTACGGCGGCGACATACCCTCGTTCAAGCTCTACAGGTTTGCAAACAAGATCCCGCTGCTATATGATGAAGGATCTGACGTAGCTAGAGAAGTTGTATCTGAGGTACCAATAAACAGAATGGGCATTACAAAACAAGAGGCGAAGGAGTTTGCAAATGCTGAAGTGAAGTCAGATAGGGCAGTGGAGCTCTTGCCGTTGCATGTGTTCTTCCACATCTGCTCGACCAAGATACCGTACAAGACAGCCGGAAAGGAGAGCATCGCGTCGGAAGGTGAGCTGAAAAAGTACATGAAATACTGCCTATCGGAGCTCTACCGTAAAGTGAGCGCGCAGATCAGAAAGGAGCTGCGAATGAAAGAGGCTGCCGGCAGGCTGAATCTCTACAAATTTTACATCCCGCTGGTCATAAGTGCGATATCTGAATCCATCAAGGTCGACTCGGCGAAGCTAGAGCAGGCATTTACAGAGCTTGCGGAAAAGCACGTAAGAGTAGAGCAGCAGGCAACCGCTCCTGTTGAGAAGGAAGATAAGATTACCAGCGAGCGGCTCGAGGAAGAAGTTGAAGAGGAGGTATTAGAAATTGACGGTGAAGTTATTAAACCTGACAGGGAACAGATCGCGATCAACGCCGCAAGGAAAAAGGGTGAGCTTTCAAAACCAAAGGCAAAGAAGGAAAAGGTGCCGGGAACACTGCAGAAAGTGGACAAGCAGGCAACTCTGGATGCAATGATTGAGGAGAAGTCAAAGCTGAGGAGGAAAGTTAATGCCGGTAACTGACAAGCGCCACCAGGAAGTCGTCAAAAAGATCAGGCAGATAATGAAGGATGTCAGCACGGACTTGATGGTGCAAAAGACGATGCCCGTTCTAAATGTCCCGAAGGTGGGTTCCGACAATACGATCTGGTCTGACGAAAAGAGGATGCTTACGATCGGCGAAAAGACTGTAGGGATAAGCCCGGACAGCACCAAGAAAATTCCAACTTTTACTCAATACCTTGTAATGGCTAATGCTGTCCGCAGACTGCTGGACGAAGAGATGGAGAGTACGATAAGGGGCATGTATTACGCCACCCTGAGCACGGTGGGCGACGAAAAGAACAAACAGAAGTTCTGGGCAGGGCAGGAAAATTCTGACGACGCTATCAAGGCAATCGAGCTTTTGACAGGCGTGCCAAGGGAAGAGTTCTCGGTCACCTCAAAGCCAAAGGGCATGATCTCTGGGCCAATCACGCTTCGGGTTGGAGGCGACATCATTGACTGCAACCTTGGCAGTAGGGCGACTTCGCAGCTGATACCGACCAACATACGCGACGTTGAGATAATTAAGGTTAAGGCGGACTTTGTTATGGTCGTTGAAAAGGATACAGTGCTCAACAACATACGCAAATCCGGGTTTATCCAGAAATACAACGCGATCCTGATGACAGGCTCGGGCGAGCCAGATAGGGCTACCAGGATAATGGTCAAAGCTCTCAACGAAGAGTGGAAAAAGCCTGTAGTGGTGTTTGCAGACGCAGACCCATGGGGTCTCGGCATTGCTCTCCGCTACAAGATCGGAAGCGAATCGCTAAGCTACGACAGCGACCGACTCGTCACTCCTGACGCAAAGGTCCTTGGCATGATGTTCTCCGATATCTACAAATACAATATACCAGAAGTCGCAAGACTCTCCGCAACGGATGAAGACGTCAACAGGGCAAACGATATGAAGAAAAAGCCGTGGTTCCAAGACAAGCAGTGGCAGAAAGAGCTAAATATATTCCTGGAACACAATGAAAAATGTGAGCTGGATGCGTTCTTCAAGCACGGCTTCAAGTACCTGGCTGAGGTCTATCTGCCAGAGAAGCTTCGCGAAGCAGGCGTTATCTAGTCTTCTGGCAGCGGCTCGTTCCTGTCTACTTTGTACTTGAATACGTCCTTGTAATCCATGCCCAAGATCACGTTTCTCCCAACCGCAATTATTTTTGACTTCGGCACGTCAAACCTCCAGTCATAGTGGCCCCAGACAACGATCTTGTCGTCGGTCTCTTTCATCACATGGCCTACATGCTCTTCGTCCTGCGTCCTCACACCTTTATTGAACAATGATTTTGGATATTCCCTCTCATAAGTAGCGAGATCTACGTTGCCGGTTCTTGTCCATGGGTCTTTCACTTCCTTGCCCGCCGGTAGTGGCTCATTCCTCTCTACTTTGTATTTCTTTACAATTTCGTATACTGGAAGGTCGATAAGCACGTTGCCGCTGACAAACTTGATTTTTGATTTTGGGATGTCATATCTGTCATCGCCGCCGCCAAAAACGACTATCTTGTCGTCGGTTTCCCTAACTACGTGACCTACGTGCGGGGAATCCAGTGCTTTGACCCCCTTGTTAAAGTACTTGCCGGATGCCATGACACCTTGAACTTGGCTTCATTTTATTAAGATATCTACCTGGAATGTTGGCGTGGAATTTTCTATTCAATTATCCCCCGCGGTACGCTTTTTTCCAAACCTTGGTTTTATGGGCTGAAGATCTGCTTTAGCGAGCCAATACACTCTTTCCGGGAGGCGTTCTTGTTTACAAACATCTTGCTACCGGCATTCTCTATCAGTATGCCTTCATAGATGACAAGCTTTGTCAGCTTGCCTGCCTTTATCCCAGTGCCCCGCAGTATGTTCAGAATAGCGCCCGGAGGGGGTATATCTCTTGTTGCAAAATATTCTTTAACGGCTCCTAGAACTGGATACAAGGCTTGACTCTGTCGTTTCACCTTGGCAATGGCATTAAGATCGGTCTCCGCACGAGTAAGAGGGCGAGGAGACTCAGACTCATTTCCGGGGTCAACGGCGTTGAGGCGATCGTACCTCCCGACTACCGGGCTGAGGAGCTCGAAAATTTTATTTTTGCAAAGAGAGATTGGATAATTAAGACGGCGCGGCACTACAGCAGGTTGAAGGAACGATGCGGGGGGTGGCAGCCGGGCACGATCTATTTCCTCGGCAGGAAGTACCGCTTCCACGTAGTAAAGGACAAGCAGCAGTCGGCTGTCGTTTCTGACGCAATGAAAATCATCACTTTCCACTCGGCTGACAGGCGCAGACGCAAGCAAGAGATCCAGAAGTGGTACAGCGAACTGACTAGCAAGATAATAGCGCAGCGCCTCCCAGTACTCGCAGTCAGACTGGGACTGAAATACAACAGGGTGTCGATAAAGAACCAAAAGTCCAGGTGGGGCAGCTGCTCGAAGAAGGGCAATCTGAACTTTAGCCTGCTTCTCGCGGCAGCACCGCCTAAAGTCATTGACTATGTGATTATTCATGAGCTCATGCATTTGGTAGAACTAAATCATTCATCACGGTTCTGGCAGTTGGTGAAAGACGCAGACCCGGAATACAAGAGGCACAAAGAGTGGCTTGTCAGTTTTGCACCGGTGATCAAGATTGGATATGCCTAGACGCCCCTGATTCATGTTCTAATTTATTCCAGGTCTATTTTTGGTTCCAGCGTTATTCTGTCCGGCTCTGCCCGCCTGCCGCGCGAGACATTGTTGACCAGAGCCTGCAGCTCTTCCATTGGTTGACCTCTTCAAATACTAATTGAGGGTGGGCTGATTGGCCTGTCCAACTAGACTTGGCTGCCATCCTGGCAGAGAAGACTGCGGGTAGTTTACCTTCATCCTAAGCCCTCTGAGGTATCTATGCACAAGGAGCAGCCCAGATGATCCAATCAGGGTGCCTTTGCTTATTTGGATTGGCGAACATTCTTAGAACCCGCGATTGGGTTCGAAGTGGCGGTACAAAGTTTATAGAACTGTTGGCTCGGCATTTCTCATACAAGATGGATGTTGAGGAGCGGTTTGCACTCGTGACACGGGAGCCGACCGAAGAGGTCGTTACCGCTAACGAGCTTCGCGCGCTCTTGGAAGAAAAGGCTCACCCGCGGCACTATATTGGCCTGGAAATATCCGGCGTACTCCACCTCGGCAGCCTGATCCTGACAGGCTTCAAGATAAATGACTTTATCAAGGCCGGCATCAACACAACTGTCTTTCTGGCCGACTGGCACACCTTCATCAATGACAAGCTAGGCGGCGACTGGAAAAAGATAAAAAAAATCTCGCAGTATTACGCGGAGGCGTTCAGGTTCTTTTGCCCCGGCGTCAATATTGTCGTTGGGAGTGACCTGTACCGGCAGCACGAATGCTACTGGGAGGAGTTTGTGCGCTTTTCAAAGCACATGACGCTTGCAAGGACGATGCGCTCGCTCACTATTATGGGCAGGAGTGAGGCCGAAAAGAACCTTGACCTTTCACAATTATTGTATCCCCCAATGCAATCAGTCGATATCAAGGCTCTCGATTTAGACATCGTGCACGCTGGCATGGACCAGCGCAAGATCCACATGCTGGTCAGGGAGATATTCCCAAAGCTCGGGTGGAAGGTGCCGGTAGTCGTCCATCATCATCTGCTGCCGGGCCTCTCAGAACCTGTCAGCATTGACCTTGGCGAAAACGCGGCCGAAGATTCGAAGATATCGAGCAAGATGAGCAAGAGCAAACCTGCAAGTGGAATACTAATCCATGATGACGAAAAGGCGATCACGGAGAAGATTTCAAAGGCATTCTGCCCTGTGGGCGTGACAGAGGGTAACCCGATTCTTGAACTTGTGCGCTATGTCATCTTCCACCAATTTGAAGAGTTTGTGATAGAGCGGCCGGCAAAGTATGGCGGCAGTACTACGTACTCCAGCTACAAGGATGTCGAGGGCGATTTCGTGGCAAAAAAGATACACCCAATGGACCTAAAATTCGCCACTGCGACCTACGTCAACAGGATTATCGGACCAGTGCAGCGGCATTTCCAGGGAAAAGAGCCAGAACTATGACTTGCCAAGCTGCTTTTTCGCGGCTTCAACAATCTCGGTCATCTCGGCTGCAGGCGTCTCCTTGTCCATCGTGATGTAGTAGAAATGTTCCTCGCTTGTGATAGTTAATATCTTGACTTTCTCGTTCTCAGTGAACGTGTATTCGGTTCTGCCTATCGAATTTTCAAAATTCTTGCGCAGCTGGTTCCTCGTTGCCTCGATGAAGAATTCGTTACGGGCCTCATCTTGTCTTAGCAGCGGCACCACTCCCTTGCGCAATCCCCCGGCCAGCGTGCGGCCAAACCTATTCATAACGCCGGCGTATCGTAAGCGTGGCGATATTGCAAGTATGCTGCTGCATTTCTCCCGGTATCTCCGGGTCTCCGGGTCTGC
The DNA here is from genome assembly GCA_025450475.1 of Nitrososphaera sp. Taxonomy (GTDB): domain Archaea; phylum Thermoproteota; class Nitrososphaeria; order Nitrososphaerales; family Nitrososphaeraceae; genus Nitrososphaera. The sequence goes on along the minus strand of JANWHJ010000016.1, from coordinate 7,634 downwards.
CTGTGGCCTAGACATTAGATAATTTTAGAGACAAGTAGTATATGAACTACTGCTAGCGCATCGTCTTCAGTATGATGACGGTGTTGGTATCAGACACTCCCTCTATCTTGCGAATGTCGTCTATGCATTTGTTTATCTCCGCTATCGCCGGCGCCGCAATTATCGCAGCAATGTCGTACTGACCGGTTATTTCATACACCACTTCTACGCCGCCAAGCTTCATCAGCCTAGCTGACACGGCCGACGTGTCCGCAGTAGAAGCCACTGAAATCAACGTTATCGCGCTCGTCTTATCGCTCGCCCCAAGCTCGATAGTAAAACGCTTGATGGCGCCGCTGTCGACAAGGTATTTTACCCTTCGCCGTACAGCCGACTCTGACAGCCCGATCTCGTTTGCGATCTCGACAAACGCCCTACGAGAATCTGCCTGCATTATCCGGATTATCTTTTCGTCGGTCGAGTCGATGTTAGCTGACATTCCTTCTCTTCTCCTCGCTAGTCAATACACCGTCCAATATATCAACTGCGCGGGAAACAGTCGTTTCATCCATCACAAGTGGCGGAAGAAGTCTAATGATGTTTCTTCCCGAATATAACATCAGCAACCCGTTGCGAATTCCGTCAAAGAGCACGTCCCTCACCTCAAAGCGGAGTTCTGCCGCAAGCATCATGCCAAGACCTCTCACCTCCCGGATTATCTTGTGCTTCTCCTTCAACCGGCTGAGATTCTCCTTAAAATGCTTTCCGACCTTTGCTGCATTTTCAACCAGCTTATCATCGGTCAGCGCTTCAAGAGTGGCAACCCCTGCAGCGCACGCTATTGGGCTTCCGCCAAAAGTTGATGAGTGTTCTCCGAGCTTTGTTGCTTCCATTATCTCTGGCTTTGCCGATATGAGTCCCATTGGGATTCCACCGGCAATTCCTTTTGCCAAGCACATAATGTCCGGCGTGGTGTTCCAGTTCTGCCCTGCCCACATCTTGCCCGTCCTGCCAAGTCCTGCCTGAATCTCGTCGAACACCAGAACAAGATTGCGCCGGTTGCAGATCTCCCTTATTTTTGGCAGGAGGTTGTCAGGTGGCACAATGATGCCTGTCTCGCCCTGTATAGGCTCCAAGATGACAGTGCCGGTTGTGGCGTCGATTGCTTCTTCCAGTTTTGAAGGGTCGCTGTAGGGGACGAACTTTACCCCCTCCAAGAGCGGCATGAACGACTTGCGGTACTTTTCGTTGTAAGTGACAGAAAGCGCGCCAAACGTCTTGCCGTGGTACCCACCGTTCATGGCTATCACGCCATGCTTGCCGGAGTACTTTCTTGCAAACTTTAGTGCTCCTTCGACAGACTCGGCTCCGCTGTTTGTGAAGAACATCTTGCTCAGACCGGGCGGAGTTATCGACGACATTTTCTCCATGAACTTTAACCGCGTGTCGTTGTAAACCGACATGTGAGCCGTGATCAGCATGTCAACCTGCTTTTTGATTGCGGCAACCACCCTGTCGTTGCAGTGGCCGACTAGGGCGACGCCATAGCCTCCCATGCAGTCAATGTATTCCTTGCCACTAGTGTCCCATACCCTTGCGCCCTTGCCTCTTGCAAGGTTCACGGGAAACCTTTGGTAAAGTGCTGCCAAGTGCCGGTCTTCCCCGCTCATTTCGGGGTTATCACCGTGCAGTTGGTGTGTGCAATGGCTGACGAGACTGGCTTATCGACCTGGCCTGACGCGATAATCGCTTCCTCGACCCCCATCTCAAGGGCCTCGGTGCAAGCAAGAACCTTCTTTTCCATGCCAAACCCAATCTTTGGGAGCGCCTCTTTTGCCTGCTCGAGCGTCATCCTTGTGACCAGCTTTTCGTTGAGCATCAACCCGTTAACGTTTGTGATAAATATCACTTTCTCAGCCTTGACACCGCCAGCGACGTACGCCGCCGCCCTGTCGCCGTCGACGTTCAGGGAATCGTATTCTTCGCTCAGGGCGATCGGAGACACCACTGGTACATAGCCGTTGTCAACCAGATTGTGCAATAGCCCGGGGTCGACCGCATTTATCTTGCCGGTGTAACCGCCGTCGATCATCATCTTTCTCCCCTTTTCATTTATTATCAATAGTTTCTTCTTGCGCTCTGCCTTCAGCATGCCTCCGTCAATCCCCGCGATTCCTACGGCCCTTATTCCCTGCCTGAGGAACATGCCAGTAATCACCTTGTTAATCTTGCCTGACATTACCATCGTGTAAATGTCCGCGGTTTCTCTGTCCGTGTACCGGCTTCGCACGCCCCCGGGCGACACTATGAATTTCTGCTCCTTGCCCAGCTTTGTTGCAATCGCAGTTACTTCTTTTCCACCGCCGTGCACGAATACAAGCTTGTTCTTGTCAGCAATCGCCTTGATGTCTGCAAGGGTTGAGGGATGTAGCCCATCGACGACACTCCCGCCTATTTTTATGACTATCATACCGGTGTTAACGGAGTGTATTTCAGCCCTTCTGTCTCTTCGTAGTTGGACATTACATTCATGATCTGTATGGCAGAGCCGGCTGCACCCTTCATAAGGTTGTCAGATGCTGAAAGGGCCACTATCCTCTGGTTGTATTCGTCGATGTCGAAGCCCACATCGCAGAAGTTCGATCCCACAACAAACTTTGGGTCTGGGAACTTGTAGAGTCCCTTCTTGTCGCGTATGAGTCTGATAAATGGCTCGCCCTTGTACGAATTGCGATACATTTTCCACAGCTCGAGCTCTTCAACCGGCCTTTTCATGAACGTGTGGTTGGTTGTCAGTATGCCCCTCACGATGTTGACCGCATGTGGACTCATGCTAACCTTGATTTGCTTTTTCGCTATCGCGGAAAGCTCTTGCTCGATTTCACCGGTGTGCCTGTGCTTTGCTGGCTTGTACGGCCTGACCACTCCGTAGCGCATCGCGTGATGTGTGCCGGCAGTGGCCTTTGCGCCCGCGCCAGACGAGCCGATCTTACTGTCCACCACTATGTGTTCTGTGTCGATCAGGTTGTTTTCAATCAGGGGCTTTATCGCAAGGAGTGATGTCACTGCCATGCAGCCTGGACACGACACCAGTTGTGCCTTCTTTATCTCATCGCGGTGGAGTTCTGGCACGCCATAGACAGATTTGCTCAGCATGTCCGGGAACGGGTGCTCCCAGCCGTACCACTTGACATAGTCCTTCGGGTTCTTGAGACGAAAGTCGGCGGATAGATCGATCACCTTCATCCCTCTGTCGTATAGGTCCTTGACTATCTTGTTAGCCTTGCCGTGCGGCACCGACGTGAAGACGATGTCACACGTACTTGATAGCTTGTCCATGTCCATCGGCGAGAATGTGATGTCAATGAACCCCTTTAGGCTCGGATGGACGCGGTGTACATAGTCGCCGGCCTTTTGCCGTGACGTTACCATACTCACCTCTATCTTTGGGTGGGTGACCAGTAGGCGTAACAGCTCGCCACCCACGTACCCGGAAGCACCGACTACTCCAATCTTCAGCATCTAGCAGTTCTCCATTGTTACGTCAAGATTGTGCATGTTATAGAATTTCCGCGTCAAAAATCCTCATTTATATTTTTTGGTCAGATATAACCTATTGCGGGTCAATAAAGGCCAGAACTGGTCATTACTTCTTTGCGATCCTGACTGCATAGTCTATCATTGCGGCGGGAATGTCGGTTTTTGACACGCTGGCTGCTCCGTGGAATTCGACGGTATTGTTGACTTCATGTACAATGAGCCCGCGTTTCTTGTCTTCCATCATGTCCACGCCCACGATTCCACCGCCAACGGCCTTGGCTGCTTTTATAGCCAGATCTTCCAGCTCTTTTGTTATAGGCGCAAGTTCTGCCTTGCCTCCGCGGGCGACGTTCGTGCGCCACTCTTTTTCTGCCGAATAACGGTAGATTGCTGTGACTACCCTGTTGCCGACCACGATGCACCGGAGGTCACGCGGTGGCCTGTCGATCATCTCTTGCACATAGTATATGCGGGCAAACGGGCTGTCGTCCTCTTCTCTCATCTCAACGATCATCCCGGCGGTCTCTTCGTCGCGCAGCGGGAACACACCTCTCCCCCATGAGCCCACGATCGGCTTGAGGACGAGCGGCAGGCCAGTGTTGTGTATTATTTCAAGCGCTCCCTCGGCGCTGAACGCAAACTGCGTCCTTGGAGTCGGAACGTTGCTCCCAGACAGCGCAAGTGAGGTTATCAGCTTGTTGCCGCAAGTCTCGGCAACTTTGAATTTGTTAATCACCTTAAAGCCGAGGTGCTCGAGGCAGGCTGTTAAGTAGAGCCCGCGGTAGTGGCTCACGCTCCTCTGCATTATCACGTCGCCAAAAGCAAAATCCTTCCTCTTACTGTCAGTGCTTATCGTGACAGTCTTAGCATCCACAATCTGCGCCTTTATTCCCATGCTCTGCGCCTTTTCGTATAGGACCTTCTCTTCAAAGCGCACCTTGTCGTAAATGATGGAAAGCTCTACCATTATTGTCCCCAGTCTTCGCCTACAGTTTCAGCCGTCTTCAGCTCTACCTTATCGCCATTCTTTGAGGCAACCTCATAATCGCCACCACAGTCAGGACAGGTAACTATTTCTCCAACGACCGTGTCTTCTGGAACGTTGATGTCGGCGCCACATTCTTTGCATTCAACTTTTGATATCATTTGTTACCCCTTTTTGTTTTTTGTCTGAAGTCGCGTTTGCAGCCATCGAGTTTGCGATGATGGACTGAAGACCCCAAAGCTCGACGAATCCCTTCGCCTGTTTTTGGTCGAAGGTCGACCCCGCGGCATAAGTCGCCAGATCGCTTTTATATAGGGAATATTCTGATTTCCTTCCAACCACGCGGAGAGATCCCTTTTGCATTCTCAGTCTTACTTTTCCTGAAACTCGGGATTGAGTAGCATCTATAAACTTATCCAGTGCTATGCGGAGCGGGTCCTGCCACAATCCGGAGTAGACGAGCCAGCTCCATTGCTCGTCAACTATCCGCTTAAACGCGAGCTCATGCTTTGTCAGTACCATCTTTTCGAGATCTCTATGCGCTTCGATTATCGTGACTGCTGCCGGTGCTTCATATACTTCCCTTGACTTTATTCCCACGACGCGGTCTTCTATGTGGTCGACGATGCCCACTCCGTGCTCGCCAGCTTTGTTGTTGACGTATTGAAGAAGACTAATTAGGGACATGCGCCTGCCATCCGAAGCTACTGGTACGCCCTCCTCGAACTCAATTTCAATGTAACCAGTCTTGTCGTTCTTGAAGTTGATGAACTGGAATGCCTCTTCCGGCGGCTCAGAGTCAGCGTCCTCTATGTTGCCACCCTCAACTGCCCTGCCCCAGAGGTTGAGGTCAATGCTGTATTTCTTGGCCTCTGCACTTATCGGTATGTTTTGTTCCTTCGCAAACTTCAATTCGACGTCGCGTGAAAGATTCATGTCTCTGATCGGCGCGATTATCTTTAGCTTCGGATTGAGCGCGTGCATTGTCACATCGAACCTTATCTGATCATTGCCCTTGCCGGTGCAGCCGTGAGCGATTGAAGTAGCGCCTTCATTATTTGCTATTTCGACTGCCTTTGCAGCAATCAGCGGGCGCGCAAGCGCAGTCGCAAGCGGGTACTTGTTCTGGTACAAGCCATTGGCCTTGATGCTTGGCGCAACATAGTCACGAGCAAACTCTTCTCGGGCGTCGATGTAGACATGCTTTACCGCGCCCATGGCTTTCGATTTCTTTTCAATTTCCTTAAAGTCGTCTTCCTGGCCGCAGTCGACCGTAACAGTTATCACGTCGAGTTTGTTCAGCATTTGGAGATACCTTACGCATACAGAAGTGTCAAGACCCCCCGAGTAGGCCAGAACTACTTTGCCGTTACTCATGAATATACCGATGCGGTCCAAACACTACATTTATATTTTTTGGTCAGGAATGACCTAAATCAGGGTGATATTGGCCAATGCTGGTCAATAACGAAAGGTCGATAACCAACGCTGTAAAAGAAGTAGTCAACAACGACTTGTCGTTTCAGGACTCGATCCAGCGTGACTACTGCAACATCAGCGCCCTAGCTCGGATAATCAAGCACCAGGTAGATCAGCTGCTTGGGGGCAAGAACACGAGCATTGAGAGCATCATCACCGCGCTCAAGAGATCACGGCGAGACTATAACGTACCGGAAAAGCCGATAGCATCGATACTAGCAGGTAGCACGATAAGCGTTAGGACCGATGTGGCCAAGGTCTCAGCGGAAAAGAGCAAGAAGACAATCGAAAAAGTCGCGAAAGCCATGACGCAGAACGTCGGCAATTTTATCAGCATGTCAGAAAGTATCATGTCGCTCACCCTCGTTTTTGACGAGGCGTTGCTCGACGAAGTCAAGGCGATGTTTGCGCACGGCGACATACTGGAGATTGAAGATGATCTGGCGGCAATAATAGTCCATAGCCCCGAAGAGATAATCAAGACTCCGGGGTGTGCCATCGCATTCTATAACCAGCTTGCAAGACGACATATCAACATCGAAGACACTGTCAGCTGCTACACTGACACCATCGTTCTTGTTAGGATGGACCAAGTTGGCAAAGCGTTCAACGCGCTGACGGATCTTATATCTGGCTCCCGGAAGATGCCGAAGAAAAAGCACCGGTAAAAAGGTTTTATTTGAAGCAAGTCGAGATAGCTGTTGTGTACCGGCGCTACACGCTCGACGAGGTCAAGCGCAAGATAGTCGACGTTTTGCAAGGCGCGGGCACCGGCCTGTCTGGGATCGAGCTTGCGGGCATGACCGGGATCAACAGAATGACGATAACGAAATACCTCGATGTAATGCATGCGGTGGGCCTCGTGAAAAAGAAAAAGACTGGCAACGTAAATGTTTGGTTCCTCCAATCCGGAGTCGCCGACATCGAGTTCCCGGTCAACTATGTTCAGGTGCAACAAAAGCTGATAGACGCCATTTTGATAGGTGAAGAGGAACTAGCACGCAGGATCCTTTTGAGTGTGCTCAATTCTGATGTTGACCAAGTAAGGTTGCTGACAGACGTTATAGTGCCGGCCGTCAACACGATAGGTGAGCTGTACAGCAGGGGCAGGCTAGACAAATCAGAGAGGACGTTCCTGCTCAGTCTGATGCTAGAGCTGATAGATCTGGTAAAGTTCAATGTCCGGCCGGAAGAGCAAAAGAGAAACGCCAGTGTGCTCATTGTGGCCGGCTCCTACGACAAGGTCCATGTGGCCAAGAGCGCGGCCGTGGCCTTCTTGGCGCTTGGATGGAATTCGATCTATATTGGCGATGTTGAAGAGCAGATCGATCCATTTTTCGACATTGACTTCCAGCGTTACATCTCGCGTGTATGGAGCAACAGACACGGCATGATGCTAGTCTGCATATTTTCGTCCGGCGAGGGGTCGCTCAGGTTCCTCTCCTCCACTGCCAAAGCTATGAAGGGAAGGCTGAAGGGCGAGCTCAGAATCGCTGTCTTAGCCACTCAGGAGTTGCAGGCGGTGGCCGAGGAGAATTCTGACCACGTCGCTAAGGACCTCCTGTCTTTAGTCGAGTGGGCCGAGCGCCAGTACACCAATACGAAGTAGTCAGGCCTGCTGAAGCGGTATCGGGGTTATCGGTGGGACGCC
>JANWHJ010000015.1 GCA_025450475.1 Nitrososphaera sp. | reverse complement strand
GCAGATGCTTTTCCGGGAGAGTGGAGTAAAGACTGTGGAGGCACCGCTCATCGACAGGATTGAGATGCAAGCGACCGAGATCCGCAAGAAGATGATAATTGGCGAAAAGTGGGAGGTCCTGGTGCCGGCCACAGTCGCCAAGATAATCAAGGAGATAAACGGTGTCGAGAGGGTTAAGACAATAGCAGAAAGTACCTACCATTGAAAAAAACATTTTTCTAGCTGGTTGGCCTTATAATACCGTTGTTTGGCGGTAGGAGCGGCGATAAGGACACTGGTAGGCCGGTGTCGAGCTTTATTAGCGAACCGTGGTACATAGAGGTGCAAAAGCTCAACAACGAAGAGTTGATGCGCGTGTACATCCTGATTTCTGACGGCCACTACAGATTCGCAAAGAATGCCTGGTATATGCCCATTGGCATGGACCAGCGCTGCCCGATTATGGTGGCCAAAGGTTTCAGGTCGCCGGATACGCTTGATCGGATGGCCGCGTTTGAGAACATCGCCAGGACGCTCGAAGTCGAATACCGTCACTTTATAGACGCGTGGGACTTTGGCTACATCACTGAGAAGGACATCGAAAGGGCAATCCTAAAGATTTTGGAATCAAGGAACATCGCCATAGCCGAGAACTTCTAGTTATTGATATGCCTCTATTTGGTTTAGCGGCCCCCGGGAGGCTTTCTAGATTTGTTAATATATTCAGCAATTGCCTTCCAGGGTGTTGGCGCATGATAGCGGAGGTTACAAAGGAGTAGGTGCCAAGCTGCTTTCAAAACATGACGTGTCCGTGGGCGACAGCGTCACAGTCAGCACCGAAGACGGTGAAATGTTCGGTGTGTTGATGCCCCGCTATGAGTCTGCCAGCGAAGATTACATCGTCATCAAGCTAACGAGTGGCTATAACACCGGCATACATACTGGCAAGATCAAGTCGATGACGAAGCTGCCGAAAAGGGAACTACCCTCGGTTGCCAATCCGCATGAATTCGCGGAAAACAAGAACCTGCCAAAGGTCGCGCTAATTAGCACTGGTGGGACAATAGCGAGCAAGATAGACTACCGCACAGGTGGTGTCCACTCGGCCCTCTCTGCTTCTGAACTTTACCAATCGGTGCCAGAGCTCGCGAGCCATGCCTCAATTGACCCCGAGGTTTTGCTAAGCGAGTACAGCGAAAACTTAAAGCCGGAACACTGGACAATGATCGCAGAGAAAATCTCCGAGAAGGTAAACTTTGCGAAGTACCGCGGCATTGTAGTTTCACATGGCACTGACACGATGCATTACACCGCTGCCGCGCTTTCCTTTGCACTCCAGGGACTTCCAATACCAGTGGTGCTCGTCGGCGCGCAGCGCTCTTCTGATAGGCCGTCTTCCGATGCTGCTTTGAACTTGCTTGGGGCGACTGTATTTGCAGCAAAAGCAGAATATGCAGGCGTCTTTGTCGCGATGCACGCCGGCACGTCGGACGACATGATAGCCTGCCACGTCGCGACGCGCGTAAGAAAAAACCACACAAGCAGGCGCGACGCGTTCGAGTCGATAGACATCGGACCCGTTGCGCTTGTCAGGAACAACTCGATAGAGATGCAGAAGAGCGAGATTACGCTTGCAAAAAGATCCGGCCGCAATTTCGTTGCCAAACCAAAGTTTGACGATAGGGTTGTTCTGCTAAAGTATCATCCCGGCTTTGACCCTATGATGATCACCCATGCTGCCAAAACGCATAGGGCAATAATCCTTGAAGGAACGGGCCTAGGCCACGTGAGCAAAGAATGCTTTCCCGCTCTCAAAGAGGCAGTCGGAGCGGGCGTGATGGTCTGCATGACATCGCAATGCATCTGGGGGAGGGTCAGGATGACAGTCTATAACACCGGCAGGGACCTGCTCGACATTGGCGTGGTGCCGCTGTCTGACATGATTTCAGAAACTGCAACTGTAAAGGCAATGTGGACGCTTGCAAACAGCAATGACGCTAAGAAGTCGATGCAGGAAAACCTCGCAAACGAGATTTCTGCAAGCATTCCCCTGTGAGCAAGGCTTAATACGTGTGTCCGAAGATTTTCTATTCCAGTGACAATCGACCAAACATCTCTGGATTTGAAGGTCGGCCTGGAGATACACCAGCAGTTAGCAACAAAGAGCAAACTTTTTTGCAACTGCAGCTGCGAAGAGGCACAGAAATATGACCAGTCGTTTGTACGGAAGTTGCGCCCTACGCATAGCGAGCTTGGCGCGTACGACCCTGCTGCAATGTTTGAATTTAGCAAAATGCGCACCGTTGAATATCATACCGCGTTTAGATCAAGTTGTCTTGTGGAGGCAGACGAGGAGCCGCCGCACGATGTAAGCCCGGAGGCTCTTGAAACCGCGCTGATATTTTCACTTGCACTCCACTCCAACGTGATGGACGAGATCCACGTCATGCGCAAGCTCGTGATCGACGGATCAAACACCACCGGCTTTCAGCGCACGATGCTAGTCGCGTCTGGCGGCCACCTTGAAGTTGCAGGCAAGAAGGTAGGCGTGCAGAGCATCTGCCTTGAAGAAGATGCCGCAAAATTGATGGGTGAGGAAAGAGGAATTCGCAAGTTCGGTCTCGACAGGCTGGGTGTTCCACTCGTAGAGGTTGCGCTAGCCCCGATTTCAGGAAAGCCAGACGAGATCATGCAGGTTGCCCTCACGCTCGGCAGGCTCCTTCGGGCAAGCAAGAGGGTTGCGCGCGGGCTGGGCAGCATAAGGCAGGACGTCAACGTCTCTGTTCAGAACGGAGCCGTGGTAGAGATCAAGGGCGTGCAGCGGCTTGATCTGCTGGTAAAGGTCATAGAGCACGAGATTAGAAGGCAGCACGGCCTCATAGTGATCGCGGAAAAGTTGAAGGAAAGTAAAGTCGACGTCAGCAAGATAGGCGACAAAATTGAGGATGTCACTGACATTCTGAGCAAGGCGCAATCAAAAGTCGCGAAAAAGATCGTTGATAATGGAGGCCTGTTCAGAGCGCTAAGGATTCCGGGGTTCGCTGGCATGATCGGCTTTGAGCCATACCCTGACATCAGAATCGGCAAAGAGCTTGGCAAGCTTGTAAGATTCTACAACCTGGAGGGCGTATTCCATTCAGACGAGCTTCCAAACTATGGCATTACGGAGATCGAAATCGCAGCGATAAAGTCGAGGCTGCAGGTTGGTGAAAGTGACGCCTTTGTAATAGTGGGAGGTCCAAAGGATAATGTAGGGTTTGCTTCCGATGCAATAATACGAAGGCTACAGGCTGGAATCAACGGCGTGCCCGCTGAAACACGCGCGGCAACTCCTGAGGGCAAAACGGTGTTTTTGAGGCCCAGGCCTGGCGCCGCAAGGATGTACCCCGAAACGGACATTCCAACCATCTCTGTGACTGAGTCGATGTTCAAGGCAGCGGAAGACAAGGTTCCGCGATCGTGGGACGAGATAGTGGACTCGCTCGCCAAGAAATACGGCCTTAACAAAAAGCTGGCTAGCCAGATCTTTGACTCTGACTACCTCGGAGTATTTGAGGAAATTGCGGGCAAAACAAAAGTACAGCCAACATTCGTCGCGTCGAAACTGATTGAGGACATTACCAGCCTGCAGAGGACTGGGCTCGATCCATCTCTTTTGCTAGACGACATGATCAAGGACGTGTTCGTTAGGCTTGACGCCGGCAAAATAGCCAAAGAATCCGTGATCACCATATTTGGAAAGGTGATGAAAAATGAAGCAAAGACGGTCGACGAAGCAATAGTGGCTGCAGGCGTTTTTTCAGTAAGCGACGAAGAGCTTGGCAGGGGGCTGGACAGGATTATTAACGGCAACATAGCAGTCGTAAAGGAGAAAGGCATTGGCGCGCTGAGCACCCTAATGGGGAGGGCTATGGCGGAGTATAGAGGCAAGGTGGACGGCCAAAAGATAAGTGCGATCCTAAAGGATAAGTTGCAAAATCTGGTCAAATAATATACAAGCCTCGATTCGCCTGAGACATTTACTAGGTCTTAGGAAGCAGGTTGCAGAGCATACGGTGCTGCCTTGTGAAAACGAGGACATTGGCACCGTTTATAGGATGTACCGCGAAAACTTAGACATGATAGTGGAAGAATGCGACGGGGATATGATCGCGTTTGAGCGGGTAAAATACGCTGATATTGTCTGTCGAACGGCTTGCCAGCATGCAAAGAACAATGAAACTGTCGCAGCCGATTGTGGCGCTGGCGCAGCAATACGCGTTGGCGCGGAAAGACTGGATGATATCCAGAAACATTCTTTATTGTCAGCATTCTAGACCGGGTTGTGATGGACAGGTTCGCCGATGAAAAGATCGACTTTCACCCAAGATCGTGGTTGTCGAGGTACAGGCATGACACAGTCGGGTACCTTACAAAAATGCTATTCTTTTACCACGGGATCGGAATTGGCCTGCTGCTTATGGGCTCCATGGTTGTTGAATATGTCCTGCCGGACCATCAGGAGCCAAGCATTACCCACTCGCTTTTTGGCGTTCTTGCGGCAGGTCCGTTTGAAGAAACGATATTCTTCGGTATCCCCTTCTACGCGTTTGGCAACGTGTACGTGGTGCTTGCCACGGGTGTAATATGGGCCGGCACCCACATATTCAATACCACCACATATGATATTAACGCCCTAGCTTTTGGCAATTTACTTTTTGTGTTCCCATCACTTTTCTTCAGCTTGAGAACTTGGGTCAGCGGAAAGGGCTGGTTTTCAATAGTCACGCACTCGGCATGGAACGGGATTTTCTTTGCTGCCGGCTGCTCTACTGGCGAATTCACATGTACCGCATTTGAAAGGGACATAAGCGCGACTGTGATAAGCGCCGCGTTTTCCACAGTACTGATTGCTGCGACCTATGCTCTGTACAAGAGAAGGGAGAACAAGGAGAGCAGACGCCTTGCCGCCTAACGAATTCAATATATAGGCCGCCACTTTTTTAGAAATGAAAATGAACCAGTCCGACAGCGTTAACGTCGCAGTGACTGTGGGCGACGTAAAGGTTCAGTTCAGCGGCTCTGCCGAGTCGGTCATGGCTTCAGTCATGAGCTTTCTTTCAAAGCAGGTGCCTTCGATGGACCTTGCAAGAAAAATTTCGCTTGACTATTCGGCACAGGAGCTGATTGGTTCATATTCCCACCTCATCAAGATAACACCGGAAGGACCCCGCGTAATTCCTGAGCCCAGCGCCAAGCTGTCCGACAAGGACCTGGTTGCGCTGCAGTTGGTGGCTGCCCGGATTGCAAGAAGCCTTGGCAGGGTCCAGGATGATGCGATGCAAGTGTCAGAAATTCACGCGGCCACTGCGCTAAACCCGAAATCGATAAGCTCAAGGATTTCTGAAATGGTCAAGACCGGCCAAGTCGCGCGTGACGAAAAGGAACCGGGAAAATACAGGATAACGACTGCAGGTATACACTTGCTGAACTCGACGATAGCGAAAAAATTAAAGTATTAGCCACCAACCGGCCTCTTCTGTATATACCTAAAGTTTCGCATTGTACCGGTCCTTGTAAGTATGGTTTCCCTCACCATGTCTGCAAGAGAATGGGAGACTGCGGTCCTGTCGTAGTTATACCCTCTTCTGCCAAGTTCTTCATGGACCTCGCCAAGAGCCCTATCAGTAGAGAAGTATCCTTCAAGCCAGAGCGTGTCAAGAAGCCCCCGGCAAGTCATTCCGCCTTTGATATTCTTTTGCGAGTCATCGGTAGGCGACCTACCTACTAGAGCAGACCTTGACTTGAGCGATTCTATTTCCCGCCGAAATTCGTCAAGCTCTCCTTGGACCGTAGGCCCCACCATCTTGGCCATATCCAGGGTTGACAGGACATTTTCCACGACCTGCTTAACCCTATTTTCCAGGCAGGTTATCTCGACCTCCCACTCTCCATGCTTTAGTTTAATCTTGACTTCCTCTGTGGGTCTGTCGCTCATACTTAAATATACCCCTTAGGATGCTATTGATAAACCTGTTGCTGACCATATTGGTCATGTTGCACAATATTAATATATTTGTGCCCGCAGTTATTGTTGAACAACATGTCTACGCAACTAAATTCGAGTTTGTACGCCAGTTTGAGCCTCGACGACCTCGACATTGTAAAGTCTGTGAGCAAATGCCTCGCGCCCCAGCTTGATGAGCTGAAAGGCAAGGAAATAGTGTTCAGCTGCGACGACAAGAAAATGATCCCGCTCGATGGCTGGGGACTAAGGTGCAATCCATATACCGCCACCACGGTGACCACCATCCGCCCCGCAAAAGAAAAAGCGCTTGTAGCTGCTATTGATTCAAGCAGCGTCAAAATAGCAGAGACAGAGGAAGGGAGCTTGTATGGGATAAAATGCGGCATAGCGACGGCCTATGCAGGCCGCGCACTGATGCATTTCAAGATTGGCCCTGTTTTGTTTTATCTGAGCGAAAGAACTATCCAGCATTCAGAGCTTGACCAGCGGCTTGCGCGCCTTGTGCTCATGGACGATGATTTAGCAAAGCGGCTGATAAGAGTGCGCGCAGAAAGAGCAGTGCAGAAAGAGCTCGCGAGCCACTTCACGAATTCGATAATCCTCATCGACGGTTCTCTCAAGGCATCAGTATTTGAAGACAGGCTGCGCAGCATCGGCAGAATCGTAGAGAGCTGTGTGCTCCGCAAGAATAGGATGATCGGCATAAGCAAGGGCACAAAGCTCAAGGTGCTCGACAGGGCAGCAGCTCCGCTGGCAAAGATGTCGGGGCCGGCGTACATCGAAGTAGACATGATAATCAAGAGCTTGATCAAGAACACGGTCGGGAGCAACGTGATGGTGAAGCTAGAAAGGAGCAGCCCGGTCTTGCGGGCAGACATTGTGGGCGAAAGGGGCGAATCGCTCTGCTTGCTCCTAGGCAACGACCCAGTGGCAGGCGGCTATCCCGAGACCCTCAGACTTGCACACTACATCTCCACTTTTACTGGCACCGAGAAGACCTGCCTCAGGAGCCATGTGCTAAACAGCTACGACGTGAAGGAGCTCGTTGCTGACGACATCCGCAGTATGCTGCTAGGGTCGATCTCAGTATGAAGATCCTATCAAAGAACGGCAACGAATTGCTATTGCTTGCGGTGAAAGAGGACTCGGCCGCCAAAGGTGACTACATGCTGATTGAAGACAGGAGAAGGAGCATGGTGGTGCAAGTGTACGACGAAGAATATCTATCGTCACAATCGCTCGTCGAGGACATTGTCAGGGAGGAGGTGGTCAACGCCTCAAGCGTTGAGAATTCGCATGATCCGCTCAACATTGGCAGCCTGTCGCGTTTGGTGAGGGACGCGAGGATATTTCGCGCAAAGATAAGGGCATCAATCAACAACGGAAAAGTTTCAAGCGATATTACGTGGCTCCCCTCCAGGGTCGAATCAAAGATAAGGCGGCTTGCGATGAAAGAGCTTGACTCATTTCTTGGAAGGCGGGGTGTATTCCCGATCCCGCTCGGCAGGACAGGCGAAAGCGAAGATTTTGAAATCTACGCAGAAGACCTTGACGGCAAGCTAACTATAATTACCGGCAAGAAAGAGTCTGGCAAGTCGCATCTGTCTAAAATGCTAGTCAAAACACTGGTGCAGCATGGCGCGTTCGTGGTCATTTTTGATCTGAACAATGAATACAATGGTTTAGGATGGAACCGCGACGGTACCCCATCTGTAATAAACAGGCAAGTCAAGATACTTGAGCCTGGCAAGACACTAAAGTTCAGTCTCAACTACTGTGGCAAGGGAGCGGTGTCCGGCATGCTAAAGAATGCGCTGGACATGCCGGCCGCGTCGCTACGCGAGTTTTTCCGAATATGGGACTGGCTTCAAAACAAGCAGTCGCTTTCAATAGACACTATAGGCAACACCGTCAATACGTGGAACATCAATGAGCTCGTGCGCGACGCGCTCATTTCCCGGATCCATGTCATCCAGTCATCGCGCCTATTCGCGGACAGCGGATTCCAGTTTGAAGATGTAATTGCTATGGGCGGCGGAGCGGCCATGGTGATCAACATGGGCGAAGTTTCGCCGACCGTGCGCAGGATGGTAGTCGAGATGGTATTAAGCAAGCTCGTTGACCTCCTGGAGCGGAAGGTTATCCCGCCCATCTTTCTCTTTGCAGAGGAGGCGCATCTCTACATACGTGACACATACTGGGAAGACATTGTCACCCGCATGAGGCATTTTGGCATCTACACTACGTTCATCACGAACCAGCCAGACGCGATAAGTGATGGCATCTATAGGCAGGTCGACAATATTTTTCTATTCAACTTTACAAACGATGTCGACCTTGACAAGATATCCAAGGTGTCGCTCGCAGACAATGACACTATCCGGTCAATAGTCAGGACACTGCCCCAACGGCACTGCCTGGCGATAGGCAAGGCGGTGTCCGACCTGCCAATAGTAGTAAGAGTGGCAGCAGCAGAAGTGCTAACTCTTGGAGAAACCAAAAAATTCTTCAACAAAAAAGGTTAATCGACGGCCGTCTGGCCGCGCTTCTTCGTCCCAATGTCTATTGCTTCAGTGACTGAGGATACGAATATCTTACCGTCTCCTGACGAGCCCGTGCTGGCGGTATCGAGTATAGCTTTGATCACCTTCTCTACTTCGGAATCCTCGACCACGGTCATGACGTTAGCCCTAACTGAGAATTCAGCGGCAAGTCTCTTTGTTCCCCTGCCAGTCTGGACCTGCGGTTTTTCGCCTCTTCCTCTTCCCTTTGCATCAAGAACTGTCGTTCCGCCAACGCCGGCCTTTTTCAGAGCTTCGTTAACAGCGCTGACCTTCTCGGCAGCTATTATAGCCTCTACACGCTTCATGGCTCGTGGTAAAGAAAGTTGCGATATAAGGTTTTCAAATAATAAATCTACCACATTTGAATAAAACCATAAACAGCAAATGCAGTGCAATTATCACAGAATTTTCAAAAATAATACAATCGATAAACCCGTTAACTGCATTGAATGAGGCCTATAAGCCGTTATCTTGCCCAGAGCTGACCCCCGAACTCGCTTGTTTGACACTGATCATTGTCAAGGTTAATGTGGCTGATGTACGAGATCACTGTTGAGGTTGGCTGACTCGCTGTATACCACTGCTATGATGCTCGTGACGGAAGTCAGCTGATCGTCGTCATGGTCCACCAGCACATTGCTCTCGAGGCACAAATTCCTCGTGAAAAATGTAGACTTTGCATAGCTCTTTTATGTTCTTGATGGCGCACTAACAAGCGCGAGGTCAACCTGATAGGTCGTTCCATTCACCTCTACGTAGATCGTGTCGCCATAGACTATCCTTGTCACCATACCATAGGCGCAGCCGGCCGGCACCTGACACTCTGCAGAGCCCGACCGAACACTTCGCGGCTCACCGGCCTGTTCATCAGGATCGTTGAGCTCCTCTTTGTATCTGCTGCAAACTGCCCTTGGTTGTCGCCGTCTGGAATTCTCTACCAGGTACGCTCATTGTCGTTCCTGTCCACTAGCGAAGCTTTCCTGTCTATGACTTCTCGCTCATTTTCGAGAACAAGGCTTTCCGCTGTGTTTGACAGCATTTGCCTAATGAGCTCGACCACGTAAGTTTCATTGGCCCCTATCTCTGCTCCTTGCGGCAGCTGTAT
>JANWHJ010000014.1 GCA_025450475.1 Nitrososphaera sp. | reverse complement strand
GTCTCTACGTTGCCTCTTATCGGCCTGACGTTCAGGTCAGGCCTATGCTTTGCCAGCTGGACAGCGCGCCGGAGACTGCTCGTGCCAACGGTAGACCCGGGTGCAAGCTCTTTCAGCTTTTGGCCCTTTTCGTTGACGAGCACATCGTTCGGGCTAGCCCTCTTTGGTATGCACGCCACTACCAGTTCGTCTGACAGGTCCGACGGGACATCCTTTAGGCTATGCACTGCAAAGTCGACCTCACCATTTTTGACTGCCTCGTTCACCTCTTTTTCAAATATCCCCTTTTCGTCCATCGTGAAGAGCGGCCTCTTGTCGACGTCGCCCTTGGTGGTTATTGTCACCACTTCGAAGCGCGAGCTTGGGTGGGCCCTGCGGAGCGCGGCAAGCGCGATCTCTGTCTGGGCTATTGCAAGCCTGCTGCCCCTGGTCCCGACCCGTATGGCCTTCATTTCTTTACCCTACGAAGTGCTTCGTCATATGCTTCAACCGTCTTGTCTGAGTCGTCTTCGTTGTGAGCGTATGAAACAAAGCAGGTTTCAAACTGCGAGGGTGGGATGAATATGTCGCGCTTTAGCAACTCGTCGAACAACTTGCGGAACATTGCCACGTTGGCCTTTCTGGCACTTGCTTCGTCCTTTACCTTTTCGCCTGTGAAGAATAACTGGAACATCGAGCCGATCGAGTTCACAGAGCATTCGAGCTGTGCACTGGAAATCGCGTCCTTTATGCCGTCGACGATGCTGTCGCACGTCTTCGCCATCTTTGGGTAAATCGCGTTCTTGGCTTCGATCAGCGTTTCAAGCGTAGCGGTGGCGGCCGCCACTGACACCGGGTTGCCTGCAAACGTGCTTGCCTGGTACACCCGGCCGGCAGGCGCCAGCTCACCCATTATCTCTTTCCTACCTGCAATAGCTGCTATTGGCAGGCCGTTGCCAAGCGCCTTTGCAAACGTCGCCAAGTCCGGCTTGACCCCGAAAAAGCCACTTGCGCCACCAAGCGCAAGGCGAAAGCCGGTCACAACTTCGTCAAATATCAAGACAACGTCGTTCTGCTGGGTGATCTTTCTTACCTCGTTGAGGTACCCCTTTTCCGGCAGCACGAGCCCGATGTTTGCGAGCACCGGCTCCATTATGACGCAGGCCGTGCCTCGGTCCTTTTCGATTGCACGCTGGAGCGCCGCCGCGTCGTTGTATGGCACGACTGCAGTATGCGCCGCCGCTTCTTCAAGCACTCCTTCGGACGTCGGCATGCTTGCCGCGCCTGATCCTGCTTTTGCAAGGACATAGTCGTGCGCGCCATGATATCCGCCTTCAAATTTTATCACGCCTTTTTTCTTTGTGTGGGCGCGGGCGAGCCTGATCGCGTGCATCGTGGCTTCCGAGCCGGTGTTGACAAGTCTGACCATCTCTGCGCACGGGACCACCTTGCAGATCATTTCCGCCAGCTTGATCTCCTTGTCCGTCGGGACACAGAATAACGTGCCGTTGTCAAGCTGCGACCTGACGGCGTCGATTACCGAAGAATAGCTGTGGCCGAGGACCATCGCACCATAGCCCATGCAGTAGTCCACGTACGTCTTGTGATCGGCAGTTGTGAGCTTGCTGCCTCTTGCAGATGTGGCAAAGAATGGATAAGGATCGTAAAAGCGCACCGGACTGTTGACGCCGCCGGGCAGGACCTTTTTAGCCCTGCCAAAGAGCTGTTCAGATTTGTTCAACTGTGTAAGAGCTCCACCAAGTGATATAATAATTGTAAGGCTAATTAATGCCTTGAAATTCGTAGCAGTAACAAGACAGTTACACTGGTTTTAGCTTGCCATTGAACTAGAGGTCTTTATCTGACCAGTGAATAAACCTTCAGATTAGTGAAAAAGACTTATCGTGTGACGCCGAAAAGCTAGACAAATTCAAGTAGAGAACATAAAGGGCATGGCTCGAAACCGTCAATAAACAGCCACTTTAACGCGCCGAGCCTTGCCCCTTACGAGATTTGATGGTCGGTTTTGGCGAAATTACAGGTAACAAAGCGCGTTGAGATAAAAGATTGATGTCTCATGCAATACATGTTTGAAGCATTCTTGCTCGGTTTGTCTTTAAGAAAATGGTATTGTTCTAATTTCATTGTGGCCATACATTTTTTCGTGATCATCAACGTCTAATTTAAACAAGAATGCGTGTTTGCAGATAATGCAATAATACACCTTATCTAGTTTTTCGACAGCCTCATTGGATACCCCGTTCATTCTAGACTAGACTTTGCAAGCCCGGTTATTAGGCAATGTGCATGAAAAATCTAGCTACACATTTCAATTCTCTTTAACAATTTCATAGAGCCTAATTCGTGATAATAGTTATTCCATTAATGCTCGCGACCATTAAAACGCGTGGGCGATCTGCAAGAATGGCTGTTTACCTTTTTGCGATTACTGCAAGCTCTTCTAACTTGATAAAGCTCTTTTCTATTATCAGCTCGGTTGCCTCAGCACCCAAAATACGATACAGACCAGTAACGAGTTTTTCAAATGAGATATTTCCTCTATTGCGATCATATTCGCCGGCGCATTCAAGATCAATAATTATGGCTCGTTTGGTTCGCTCACCGAGAAGGCCCAGCGTTTCATCAAACGCTTGTCTAACCATGGCGCTGTCTTGGGTTAAGCCTTTGCCCTTCATGTTATGTTAATCGCCAACTTACTCATTAATATCGTATATGTAAAAATTAATGACAAATACACTGTTCTATAACAAGCCATCAGCTAGGATAAGCGGCGTCGTGAAATAACGTTATCATGGCAGATCAAAGTAATCTGCGCTACCTTTGCAAGACATGCAAAGCAATGTTATTCTCGTATTTTGAGGTCGTAGATCACAAAGGCAAAACCGGTCACAGCGTATTTGAAACAAGCCGTCGCGACCATCGACTCGACAGCCAAACCGCTTGATAACAGAATTGTATGTTTCTGGTAGTAGATCTCTTGCGTTGTAAGTAATCTTTTCGTTGATTAGCTCGACCGGTGCACTTCATTTTCTTACTAATACGCTTTTCGTAATTGTAAGGCTAATTAATACCAGGCTGCAAAAAAAGGTGTTGCCCGCATTTTCTACTCTCATGGACGAGCTCCGCTACAACATCGCGAGCAACCACGACGCGCTCACAGCAGCTCTGAAGAGGAGTCCCAACGCGGCATACCAGAAGGTCAACGAGCTGGCGCTCTTCGTCGGCTCCCGCCATAGCGTCAACCTGCAGCTGCACTTTCCCGTGCCCGGCAAGCTTTCCGACATACGCTCGTACGGCACAGAAAACGTCGGCATCGTGGTGGACAAGTTCCGAAAGACGTTCCCGGTCCAGAGGGAAGTGGTGAAGCAAAAGGCGGTCGAGCTTATTGGAAGCGATGCCCAGCCGCAGGACGCATACATGTACGAGGGCAAGGAGGGAGTCAAGGTGGTCATGCCTAGCGGCAGGATCGAGGTTCTGCCCGGCTCGGTGCATTTCTGGTGCAATATGGATGAAAGGGTCAGGACATATGCGGACTGGCTTGCAGAAAATGTCTATTTTCCAAACGCGAAGACTTGACGCATAAATTGTTTCTGAGCATTGGCATGCGCCAGCTTGCTTCTTACGATCAGCTGGGTCCCGGTCACGGCCAGCAGCCACGACGTCGATAGGTCCGGCGTCAAGGAAATTACTCTCTAGCCCCAGCCGCAAAAATGCTACTATGGCGCGTTCACCATTTGCTTTAGGTCGTGTTGAGAAGTTCGTACTGGTACTGCAGCTGGTCTTCAGAGTCATAGACCTCCGCCCTGACTGGCAGCGGCATGTCTCGGACGACCCAGATCTTGCTTGTGTTTTCTTCAAGCCTGTAGCTTAGCACAAAGGCGTCAAACGATCCCGCTTGCGTCTCAACCGTCTCCTCAGCGGTAACCCTGACTATGACATCTGACGACTTGTAAAATATCTGGTCCCACGGCGCAGTCACCACAAGGTACTTGGGGCTTTGGCCGTACTCCATGTCCCTGACTGCAAAGATCGACTGCTGTATGGGATCAAAGTATGGCCTGAACGAGCTATCCAGCTGCCCCTCCCTCGTAAGCTCCTTGGACATCTTGACATTGTTTTCAACTGCCGCCGTTCCGTTTGCAACTGTGAATTCCACGTCCCAGTTGTCGCCGGCATCTTCAAAGACCATCGACACCTGCGCGGATATGAGCAAGCTTGTTTCGGTCCGGGCTGTCAGAGAATATTCAAGCGTCGTTCCGTCCCGGATGTTATTTCCAACCACCCAGATGTCCGCGTTTGTGGGTGGGTTAAAGATGTCCGGCCCTTTGCCACCGAAGCCCCCTCCAATTGCAATGATGCCTACGCTCACCCCTATGCCGATTGCAGCAAAAATTGCAGTCATGACCGCTACTCTCCGCTTTGGTGACACGGTCCTGATCCAGTGTACGTGGTTATTTAAGGATAGGTTTACTTATTTGTCCATACCCGGCGCGACATACTCGCCGATCTGGTTGTATATCTTCAGGAAGCGGTTGCCCTTGTCGGTGGTCTTGTAGATCTGCTCACCTTCGATATATTCGATCAGTCCGTTTTCAATGAGCACGGTCAGGTACTCTTTCAGCTGCGCATAAGATAGGAACGCCTTGTACATTATCTTTGTCTTTGTGACGCCGCCATTAGCAGCTTCTAGAATTTGAGCAGTTATGTCGGTTCTGCTTCTATATTTCATAGCTATCCTACGTACCGACATTCATAAAAGCATCTTGAACAAATCATGTAGAAGATTATTCTCGAGGCAAAAGAAAGGGAAGGGATTAGGCCGGGGCCGTCTTGTCCTTTGTGGCGTTCCTGCGAACCGTGTCCCTCACAGTCTGGGCGGTCTCGCGTGCCGCAGTGCCGGTTTCTTCGGCTGCGTTTATCGTTTCTCTAATGACGCCGCGCTGCTTCAGTTCGTTTGCGACTTCATTTATCTCTCTGGCGCTGTCGCGCGCGGCCAGTGTGGCTTCGCGCACCGCTTCCGTCAGCTCTTCAATCGCGCCGCTCTGTCTTATTATCATGACCGACTCGCGCATCTTCGTAGATTCTTCCCTGATCCTTTTTGCAATGTTCTTGATCGCTTCGGCGGTCTGCTCTGGAGTCATTTGCCTAATGCTGGTGCTGCCTGCATTTTTATTATTTGCAGTAGGTGACATTGAAAGTAATATGATGTCATCCTATAAAAGAGGAACCATCATCCTATTTTAGTTCTGTAAGCGCGGTCCTCGTTTCGCGTATCGCTTCCTCCGCGTTGTGGATCACGCCGTCCTTCTTTGACGACGCGACAGTGAGCTTCAGCTCGTCAACGAGCCCGGAAATGGAGCGCAGCATCTCCTTGATGACGTCAACGGTCTCGCCCATGTTGCCGCCGCCAGCGCCCACGGAGATTATGGTGTTTTTGGCAGACTTGATTGTCTCCCGCGCTTCGTCAAGGATGCCAGAGTTTTTCATCTCCATCGTGATTTTTTCCAGCCTTGCGCTCGTGCTGTCGATCGATTCAACCATCTTGCGCATGTTCTCGATGTTTGTGACCATGGCAGGGTCCTTGAGGGACTCAATAATCTCGCGGCCTGTCTTTGCGACTTCCCGTATCTTTTCAAGTGATTCTTGCACGTCAGGAGAGCCAAGTTCCCGGATTATCTCCACCGCGTCTGACGCAGTCTCTTTGATGTCCTTGAGCTTTTCTGTCATCTACAATAGTAACGTGCTCCCGGTTAATTGCAAAGCGGTGAAAGTTTCGGTGCCATTGTTCTATAATACTGCAAGACGTCGACGACCGCGATCCTTTCCTTGTCCTTTTTCTGTGTCTATATTCGGGTCTTCCGTTGGGCTGCGGGTGTAGTACAGCTTGTCAGAATTGGCTTCATATTCGGTGCACAACACCGATGAATCTCTCCTGAGGAAGGCCGGCGAGGAAGAAAAGGCTCACGAGGTCCGTGGGTACCCACAGGAAAGCTTATGCGGCATGATTTTATTCTAGCCCGCGCATAGACCACCTATGCAAGGGGCAACAGTCAGGAACGGGTACATTATCAGGACGGGCAGGGGCTATTCGTTTGAAGAGCTGAAAGAGGCCGGAATCGGCCCGCGGGCTGCGAGGAAGATCGGCGTGCCGGTGGACGTGTGGAGGCAGACAAAACACCATGAGAACACCGATCGGCTAAAGTCGATCGTCAAAACGATCGAGCCAAAGAAAGAAAAGGCGGCCAAGAAGAAAGAATAGCCGTTAGCAAATGCCCATTGTTGTCCCAAAGATCGACAGGCTGGCAGGCATAGAGTGCTACTGCACCAGCTTTGTAGGAGCCGGCGGGTCGATAAAGCGGGGAAGCGAAGGGTTCAGGGTTTCCGAACTAGTTGACGGCTCACTTGCAAGCAGCATAGCGACAACGTTTGAC
>JANWHJ010000013.1 GCA_025450475.1 Nitrososphaera sp. | reverse complement strand
TTGAACGATAGAAAAAAAAGATTGAATTGTTACCAGCAGCAGCGGGCTATGACCGAGCCATCACTGTATTTTCGCCAGACGGCAGGCTTTACCAGGTAGAGTATGCAATTGAAACTGTCAGAAGGGGAACACTTGCTATCGGCATCAAGAGCAGAGACGGAGTAATCCTTGCGGTAGAAGAAAAGGCAAGAAAGCTCCAGGTATCAAACGTAACACAAAAGATCTTCCAAGTCGATGATCACATTGGCGTTGCTGCCGCAGGATATATTCCTGACGCGCGCACGCAGGTAGACCACGCTCGCTTTTTCGCTCAGAGCAACAGGCTGATCTATGACGAGCCCGTTGACGTCGAAGGCGTCGCCAAGAACCTTGCAGATATGGCACAGCAATTCACACAGTACGCAGGAGTTAGACCGTTTGGCGTTGCACTTATTCTTGCAGGCGTTGACAAGAACGGTTCTGAGCTGTTTCTTACAGACCCAAGCGGCACCTATATCGGCTATGACGCGGTTGCAATCGGCGCTGGCAGCGACCAGGTGACTGAATTCCTTGAAAAGAGCTACAAGGCGGAAGTTGCTCTTGAAGAAGCGGCCGCCCTTGCGATTGAATCGATATACCTTGTGAGCGAGGAAAAGACGGGTACGAGGCACGTAAAGATGGCCATAATCGACAACAAAACAAAAACGATGCGAAAGATAGAGGACGAAGAGATCGACAGGTACGCAGGGTTGGCCAAAGAAAAGACGTCAAAGCGGGGCGCCTGATACTCCTCTTTTTCACCTTTGATAATCCAATAAATTAATTTAAGGATACATCCCATCCTGGTTCTATAATATGGTGGCAAGAATAGGCTCAAAAGCCCCGAACCTGGAAATTTCAGAATGGGTTCAGGGCAGGCCGACCAACATTGACAAGGAAACGGGCAACGTTGTCCTAGTAGAGGTTTTCCAGGTAAACTGCCCCGGCTGCTTCCTCCATGGGATCCCGGAGGCAATAGACATTTATGAAAATTACAAGGACAAGGGGCTCACCGTCCTTGGCATGGCTACAGCTTTTGAGGATTTTGACAAGAACAATCTCCTGAACTTGGAAAAGCTAGTCTCGACCGGCGAGGTCGTAGGCGAGACGTACCGCGCACTCGTGCAGTACGGCCAGATAACGGATGGCAATAAGCTGTCGTACAAGATCCCATTCCCGGTGGGAATGGACCTGCTGAAGAAAGAGTCAGACTCGCTTTCAGAAAATAAAACCATGGACTTTATCGAGGCCAACGTCCCTGACTTTAGATCATATTCTGAAAAGGAGAGACAGGTGCTGATTGACCGCGTAAAGGAATACCTGAGATCAAAAGAATATTCTGCCAAGACTTTTGAAGAGTACGCCTTGCGCGGGACCCCCTCGAGCATCCTGGTGGATAGGAAAGGAATGCTCCGCTCCACGTTCTTTGGATCAAATGGTGTCTTAGAAGGCGCGATCAAAGAGCTGTTGAAGGAATAATGCATGAGCTCTCGGTCGCAATACCAGATTCCTCTCTTTCGGACGAGCAGACAAGGCGCGACAAGAGCATCAAGATTGGCCAGTTTGCTCGCGCCTGCTCGATCTTTCGTGTCAAGAGGATCTACATCTATCACGATTCGTTGTCGCAATTCGAGCGCGACGACCTCGATCTCCTCATGACGATCTTGCGCTATCTTGACACCCCACAGTACCTGCGTAAGGTCCTATACCCCCGGATGCCCCAGCTCGAGTATGCCGGGATGCTACACCCGATCAAAGCGCCACATCACAAACCACTAGAAGATATCAAGAAAGTCAAGGCCGGCGACGTGAGAATTGGAGTGATCGCTAAGATTAAGGGGCAGCTATTTGTCGAAGTGGGGCTCGAATCGCTCGTGCTATTCACAGGTCAGGGCTTTGAAGGTAAGAAAGTGAACGCAAAGTTCATCGCGCCATACCCCAACCTTGAGGCCGTAGAGGCAAGGGAGGACGACATTTTCGGGTACTGGGGGTACGAAGTGAAGGAAGTGTCGTCGCTTGGCAAACTGCTCACGGGCGCGGAAAATGCCGAAATCATTATCACGTCAAGGAAGGGCAGCCACTTCAAGAACTTAGAGTCGAAGTTTGTCGAACGCGCCAAAAAAGCGAAGAATATCGTGGTTGTCTTCGGCTCGCCAAAACATGGCATCCACGACATAGTAGCGAAAGAAGGTTCTAGTGTCAAGCAATACGAATTTGTGACTAACATGTTTCCAAATCAAGGCACGGAAACAGTCAGGCTTGAAGAAGCTGTGTTTGGAACTCTGGCAATTCTCAATGATTCACTGTCGCAAAGCGATCGCGCTGCGCGCTTCAAATGACTTATTAAAGGGTCAGCCAGAGTCATGCAGTATCTATGGGTCATCGCAAGTATAGTGCCCCGAGAAGGGGTAGTGTTGCCTTCAGACCAAGGGCGAGAGCCAGAAGCCTAGAAGCGAGGATTAGGACCTGGCCTAATGTCACTGCAGAAAAAAGCTCTCTTTCGGGATTTGCAGGTTTCAAAGCCGGCGGTATTCATGTGCTAACAATCGACGACCGGGAAAAAACTCCGAACTTTGGCAAGCAATTGCTCAACGCGGCGACGGTGATCGTGACTCCTCCTGTCAGAATAATTGGCATCCGCGGTTACAGGAGGGATCTTTACGGACAGCACGCGATCTTTGACGTTTACGCAAAAGACCTTCCAAAAGAACTGCCGCGCAAGTTCAACGCCAAGACACCCGAGGACGCTGCTGCAAAGGCGGAAGGCATGATCGGCAACGCAAACGCGATCATGGCAGTAGTTGCAGTTTCGCCGAACTCTGTCGGCCTTTCTCAAAAAACCCCTTATGTTTTTGAAATGGCAGTTTCAGGCAAGGACGTAAAGTCGCAATATGAATATTTGAAAGGTATCCTCGGCAGGGAAGTCAAAGCAGCCGACATTTTCCAGGTTGGACAGAATGTTGACGTTTTTGGAATCACACGCGGTAAGGGCATCGAAGGCCCCGTCACTAGGTTCGGCATTAAGAGAAAGCAGCACAAGTCGAGAAAGAGCGTTCGGGCTGTCGGAACTCTCGGCCCGATATCGCCCGCGGTGGTTATGTACACAGTCGCAAGGCAAGGTCAACACGGATTCCACCAGAGGACCGAATACAACAAGCGGATACTGGTCGTGTCAAACACCGAAAAGGACGGACAGAATTCGATAAACCCCTCTGGCGGATTCAAGCATTTTGGGCTTGTCAGGGGCGATTATATTATCGTCAGAGGCTCGGTACCGGGTGTTCCAAAGCGCCTGGTGAAGATGAGGCACCCGATACGCAATGTGCCAAAGAAAGTACTTGAACCAAAAGTTCTGGAGGTCGTCGTTGAGTAATGAAGGCGAAAGTTGTCGCCCCAACGGGCAAGGACGCTGGCGAGATAGAACTGCCTGTCGTTTTTGACACACCTTACCGACCGGAAATCATACACAAAGTCTACGTGAACCTTCTCTCTCACTCTTACCAGAAGCAGGGTCGCTACCCTGCGGCAGGTGAGATGGTGAGCGCAGAATCGCGCAACACCGGTCTTGGCATTGCTAGGCTTGCAAGGGCCCGGGGAGAAGGTTTTCCGAGGGCAGGCCAAGCTGCAGAGGTAGCAGGCGTCAGACACGGCAGGGTTGCGCACCCACCAGAGTCGTGGAAGAAAATTTACAAGAAAATCAATCACAAGGAAAGACGGCTGGGGCTTTGTTCCGCGATAGCTGCAACTGCAAGCAAGGAGCTTGTGCAGAGGCGCGGTCACAAGATAAGTGACAAACTAAACCTGCCGATAGTCGTTTCAAACGATATTGAGCTAATCGCGAAGACAAAAGACCTGAAAAATGCGCTGGTAAACCTCGGCCTCGGAGACGACATTACTCGGGCAAGTGCGACAAGAAAAGCACAGTCTGGCACCGCAAGGCGCAGAGGCAGGCAGGCAAGGTCTGGCACTAGCGCCCTCATTGTTGTCGGAGATGACTCAAAGCTGGTCGCGCTCTCGCAATCGATATTGGGAGTAGACGTAAAGCGAGCTAAGGAAGTAAGCGTAATTGATCTGGCACCGGGCTCAAAGCCAATACGGCTGACGATATTTTCGCAAAATGCGATCGAGCAGCTGAAGAACTTCCAGGCGCCGATTCACAATGTAATGGAGCTGATCAATAAGTGAACAATGACACATCAAAGACAACTGCCGCTGCGGAGACCAAGAAAGCAAAACCTCCAGCGCAAAAGAAGGCTGAATCTGCGGCAGCAGCGCCGGCAAGCGACATGACTGCAGCGCAAGCGGCAAACCTGATTGTCGCGCCTTATGTAACTGAAAAGACGTTCACCCAGATAGAGAAGGAGAACAAGCTGGCATTCATCGTGGCGGAAAAAGCCAGCAAGAAGGAGATAATGGAAGCCATACACATACTCTACGAGACTGAGACGACAGAGGTCAACACCGCGAGGACCATACGCGGCAAGAAGGCATTTGTAAGATTCAAGTCGCCGGAGGGTGCAAGAGAGTTAGCAACAAAGCTAGGACTGGTCTAAACCGCATGGTTTTCTCGCTAGATTTAAAAGTGGTCTGGAAAACAAGGAGTGAATGATCTAGTTGGTCCGTGAATTCAAGTTCAAAGGTTACACTCCTGAACAGTTACAATCTCTGTCAATAGAGAACCTGTTGCCATTGCTCAATGCGCGGCAGCGTAGGTCGCTTGACAAGCGCGTCAGCACTTATATGAATGACGACAAGAGAAAGCTGCGGGAAAAGGTAAAGCTCGCCAGAGATGGCAAGCTCAAGGGCAAAATCAGGACGCACACCCGCGATATGATCATCCTACCAGATATGGTAGGTCTCAATATTCACGTCCACAACGGCAAGGAATTTGCACTGGTAGGCATCAAGCCGGAAATGATTGGTCACTACCTCGGCGAATACGCGATAACCAACAAGCGGGTTCAGCATGGCGCTCCGGGTGTTGGCGCTTCCAGGTCGAGCCTGTACGTGCCATTGAAGTGATTAGTATGCCACAATTTGGTTACGCTTTTCAAAATTACGACAAAACAAAACACGTGCGCGCTGCGATACGGGAAAAGGATATTTCGCACAAGCACTCGCGAGAGATTGCTGTCGCCATCAAGGGGATGTCGATCGAAAAAGCCCGCGAGTTCCTTGAGAATGTCATTGCACGCAAGGAAGCCGTCCCATACAGGCGCTACAACATGGAAGTTGCGCACAGGTCTAATATACGCGACGGATTTTTCGCCGGAAGGTATCCTGAAAAAGCGGCGGGCGAATTCTTGAAGTTATTGGACAACCTTGAATCAAACGCAGAATACAAGGGTATGGACCTTGATCGCCTGCGCATAGTAGGCGCCGCCGTGCACAAGGGCACCAAGCTCCAACGATTCACACCCCGCGCAATGGGCAGATCAAGCCCAAAGATTGACACGCTCATTCATGTCGAGCTTGTAGCACAAGAGTCAAGAGGAGAAACGCGATGAGCGCAGTCAAGAATGTAATAAAGAATAATTTCCGCAACATGGAGCTAAACGAATTCCTTGCAACCTCTCTTAAGGACGCCGGCTATGGCGGAGTTGAAGTGCAAAAGACACCTGTGGGGGCAAGGATAACCGTATACGTCACAAGGCCAGGGCTTGTCATAGGAAGAAAGGGTACTGGGATCAAAGACTTGATGGCAAAGCTTGAACAAAAGTTCGGTCTGCAGAACCCCCAGATTTCAGTTCTTGAAGTTACACAACCTGAGCTGAACCCGCACATCATGTCAAACAGAATTGCACAACTCATCGAGCGTGGCACCGCGTTCAGGCGTGCATCCATGTGGTCGCTCAACACCATAATGAACTCAGGCGCGTTGGGAGTTGAAGTCGTAATTTCAGGCAAGCTCCGTACAGAGCGCGCCCACTTTGAAAAGCACACGATCGGAATCGTGCCAAAGAGCGGCAACCTTGCTGGCCACATAGTAACGACCGGCATGTCTAATGTCTTAACAAAGATGGGCCTCATGGGCATTCAGCTAAGAATAGCCTCAAAGGCCGCAGTTCCGCAAGAGTTTGAATTAAGGGACTCATCTGTAGGCACTCAAGCCGCGGCAGTACCTACACCGGCTCCGGAAGAGGAACCGAAGGCACAAGAGGCAGCGACTGAACAAACCCCTGGAGGAAAATAAGATGACCCGGCTTAAGCTAAAGACATTGCGTGAAATGAATGATCAAGACCTAACTGAAAAGCTCGCAGAATTAAAGGCGGATCTTGCCAAGCTAAAGCTCGAAAAGTCAAAAGGCACCCTCAAGAAGCAGACAGGCCACATCAAGTGGCTAAGGCGCGACATTGCGCGCATGATGACTCTTCTCAACGAAAGGAAGGTCAAGAAATGACAACCCCTGAAAACATACTTGTGCATGAGATCATCGGTCTTGGTGCAAAAATAGTGGAGTCGACAGACCCAACGCTAATTGGCGTCAGCGGCTCGATATTATTTGAAACTAGAAACACGATTTTGATAAGGACAGATTCTTCAGTAAAACAAATAGCAAAAAAGGCGGCGACAAAGATAGAGATGAAGACTCTCTCTGGCGTTTGCTTTATAAGTGGTTCATCGTTGATAGGAAGAGCTGAGGATCGTATATCGCGATAAACAATTAGTGATCAATCATGGTTAGAAATATCGGCGTTTCTGTTGTCTCTCCACGTAAAACATGCGAGGACGATCACTGTCCATTCCACGGCACGCTCTCTGTAAGGGGTAAGCTACTGACAGGTATTGTGTCAAGCGCGAAAGCTCCAAAGATGGTCGTCGTATCAAGGGAATACCCGCAGCCAACGCCAAAGTACAAGAGATACCAAAGAAGCAGATCAAAGGTGCACGCCTACCTGCCGCCATGCGTAGAAGCCAAGGAAGGCGCGGAAGTAAAAATCGCGGAATGCAGGCCACTTTCAAAGACAGTTTCATTCGTAGTGATTGAGGTGAACACAAAGGATGGCGGCGGGAACTAAGTCAAGAGCGGTTTCTGCAAAGGGCGTCGAAGAGTTCCGCCCGTACATCACAAGGGTTCTTCCAGTCACCGCAGAACTAGTTTGCGCAGACAATACCGGTGCCAAGGTCCTACGCATTGCCATGGTGAACAGATGGAAGGGCCGGCACTCCAGGATGCCATCGGCCGCAGTTGGGGATTTTGTCACAGTCACGGTAAAGAAGGGCCCTGCGGAACTGCGCAAGCAGGTTTTCGGCGCAGTCATTGTAAGGCAGAAATACCCTATAAGGAGGCTTAACGGAGTAAGAGTGTCGTTTGAAGACAACGCTGCAGTGCTCGTGACTCCCGAAGGTGAGATCAAGGGCACTGACATTAAGGGCCCGGTCGCGGCGGAAGCCGCCGAAAAATGGCCAAGAATAGCCAACTTGGCGGGAATGATAGTATAGGCGAATATATTTGGCAGGTATTAATCCGAAACTCATCCATGCCTCGAAGCACCGGCTTGATAAGATGCTTGGCGTCAGAATCGCAGACGAGCTGCGAGAGCAGTACAAAAAGAAAACCCTGCGTGTAGTAAAGGGCGATTCCGTCATGGTAGTCCGCGGCGAGTACAAAGGCCGCGGCGGCAAGGTGGAAGACGTGGACACAGAAAGCGGAACGCTGCACATCGAGGGAATGCAGAGGGAAAAGATCCGCGGCGGGCAAGTCAAGGTCTCGATTCACGCTTCAAATGTAAAGATTACCGGCCTGAACCTTGAAGACAAGTACAGGTCAAGTAGACTTCAGGGTGACAAGCCAGTGGAAGCCGAAAAGAAGGAAGAAAAAGTAGAAAAGGAAATGACAAAGAAAACAATAGAGAAAAAGGAGCCTAGCAAGTAATGGGCAAGAAAGGCGGTGACACCCGGGTAAAGAGGCAGCTGGCGCCGACATTCTGGGCCATCAAGAGGAAGGAAAGCCAGTTCGTCTTGAGGGTCAAGCCGGGGCCGCATCCAAAGCGCAGGGCGTACCCGCTTGGAATGGTGCTCCGCGATGTGCTCAGGATAGCAAACACGATGAACGAGGCCGAACAAATCCTGAACGCAGGCAAGGTCAAGGTTGACGGAGTTGTGAGGCGGGACCCCAACCTTGCAATAGGGCTCATGGACGTGATAGAGCTTGCAACGGGTCAGGCTTACCGAATGATCCCAAAAAATTCTGCACTTTTGACTTCGGTTGCCATTGAAGATTCTGAAAAAGAATTGAAGCTGGTCAGGGTTACAAGCAAGACGATTATCAAGGACAAAAAGGTCCAGTACGGATTCCACGATGGTAAGACCCTGATAGGCGACAACGAGCTCAAGGTGGGTGACACGTGCTTGATCAATCTGCCAAAAATCCAAGTAAAAAATCATGTTGCCTTTGAAAAGGGCTCAACCGCGCTCATCATCACCGGGGAAAATGCAGGCACAGTGGGAAAGATAGGAAACATTCAGGACGGCATATTCTCTCTTCCAAAGAGGGCACTTGTCTCATTTGACGACAAGTCGGTGGAACTCCCAGTTGAGATGGTTATGGTTGTCGGAAAGGACAAACCAGTGATAAAGGTGAATTAGATTTGAGTCAACAACTACAAGGCATGAAAAGAATAAGCGTTGACAAGGTAGTGATAAACATCGGGGTCGGCAAGTCAGGCGATCCGATTGAAAAGGCAAAGAAGGCGTTGCTTGAACTGACGGGACAGCAGCCGGCGGTTCGCGGCGCCAAAAAGACTGTCAGGGACTTTGGCATCCACAAGGGTGAACCTATAGGCGCAGTGGTAACCCTTAGAAGGGATCCAGCGATCGATTTCTTGAAACGGGTGATTGCAGCCAAAAAGAACGTCCTCAAGGCATCATCCTTTGACAATTTCGGTAATATTTCGGTTGGAATACATGAGCACATAGACATTCCGGGGACAAAGTACAACCCGGACATTGGGATCTTTGGGATGGATGTCAACGTGGTGCTGAGCAGGCCCGGATACAGGATCGCCCGAAAGAGCAGGAAGAGCGGAAGAATTGGCAAAACTCACAGGATAAATCGGGACGACGCGATCGAGTTCTTCAAGCAGGAATATGGAGCAGGAGTGGAATAAATGCCAAAGCCAAGAGAATATGAAGTAACCGGAAGAAAGAAACTCGCGCATGGCAGGGGCACAAGATGGTGCAAAAGGTGCGGTTCATATAACGGTCTCATCCGCAGTTATAACTTGATGCTTTGCAGGCAATGTTTCAGAGAAGTGGCCAACAGCATAGGATTCGCAAAATACGAATAAGTGAATGAGAATGCCTGCGCTAAATGTCCTATCAAACCTTTTTACGACCATTTACAACAACGAATCCCGAAGGAAAAGAGAATGCGTAGTGGTCCCTGCAAGCAAGTTCTCCAGCGAAGTTCTGCGTGTGCTGCAAAAGCACCGATACGTGGGTGAATTTGAGCAAGTGGATGACGGCAGATCGGGCAAGTTCAGGATCCAGCTATTGGCGAAGATAAATAAATGCGGCATCATCACGCCGCGCTTTTCAGTGAAAAAGGACGCCTATTTTGGGTGGGAGCGGCAGTTCCTTCCGGCTTATAGTATGGGCATTCTGCTCGTTTCAACTAGCAAGGGAATAATGTCTCATCACGATGCGCAAGAAGAAGGTCTCGGAGGAGTCTTGGTTGGCTTCGTCTACTGATCATGCCATAATGGCAGAAGTGGAAGCGCCGGCCAGCGTAAAGATAACAAAGGAAGATAATACCCTTTCAGTAAAGGGGAAGCTTGGCATAGTAAAGAAAGACTTTACAAAACTGCCGGCCACAATTACAGTTGAAGGCAACAAGTTAACGATCAAGCCTTACGGCAAGCGCAAGCAAGATCTCGCGGTGACTCACACGGCGCGCAGCATAATTGAGAGCATGATAAAAGGCGTTGAAAAGGGCTACACGTACAAGCTCAAGATCATATTCGCGCATTTTCCAATCTCTGTAAAGATAAAGGGCAAGGACGTCAGCGTGGAGAACTTTTTTGGCGAAAGAGCCGCGAGGGTTTCTCGGATTGTAGGCGACGCTACTAAGGTCAATGTTGTGGGCGAGGACGTCGTGGTCCAAGGTCCGAGCCTTGAAGACGTCTCACAGACTGCGGCCAACATTGAATTATCTACCAAGATAAAGAACAAGGACCAGCGTGTGTTTCTGGATGGGCTGTACGTCTACTCTCGGGAAGTAGGCATCCAGTAAGACCAAAGATTTATTTTGTGCTCGGATTTGCTGTAGTATTGCGCCGCTGTAGCTCAGCATGGTAGAGCAAATTCCTAGCGCAACATTGTGCTTTGAAGCTCAACTGGCTGTTAACCAGTGGGTCACCAGTTCGAGTCTGGTCAGCGGCGCTACAACTTTTATGGAGACAAGTTGCGATATGTTTTATAGTAAAATCCGACATTGGGTGACCAGCAGGCTTGACAAAAGATATTGAGACGCCTCCAAGTGACAGCAAGAAGCTGCCCATAGAAGACCAATTGAAAGGGAAGACGCTGCAGGTCTATATGTACATGGTGAAGAAGAAAGAGCCTGTGGGTGTCAGGGAGGTTCAGCGCGATCTAGGATTTTCAAGCCCAAGCGTGGCAAATTATCACATCGACAAGTTGGTCGAACTTGTGCTCGTCAGCCAAGACGAGTACGGCCGCTATTACGTAGTTCAGAAAGTGCAGGTTGGCGTACTGCAGGCCTTTGTCAACATCGGCGGCTTGACAGTGCCGCGGCTGTCGTTTTTTGCGGCGTTTTTCACCACGATGTTAATTGTGTATGTTATTTTGAACTTTGTAGATTTGAACGTCTATGCGATCGGCTTTGCCCTCGCAGGGACAAGCGCGTTTTGGTTCGAAACGATAAGGGTCTGGATCAAAAGGCCGATCACATGACATTGCAAAACTCGAGTTCTGAAATATCAAATTACAATGATGTCAAGGGCGATTGCATCAGCAAGCAAATCCAAATGATGGCTTGCAACCACATATCCATTCTTAATGTCGCTTGACGAGATCCAGCGGTTTGAGGAGCTGAACAGACGCTCTTTTTTTATCCTCTTTTCAATTTCTTCAACGTCAAGCTCCCTTTCTTCAACCTCTTCGGTTTCAGTGTGTTTTATCGTTAGGAGAACCTTCTTGACAAGCACCCTCCTGCCAAAACGCTGTGAAAAGTCGCGGGCGTTTTCGTCGATTTCTGCCAACTTTATCTTGATCTGCAGCCTGTTGAGTGCATCGCGGCTTGTTAGAAGCCTCTCATCAATGAACCTGTCATAGCTCATGTACGCTTATCCTTATTCCGACGTATATTAATGTCAAGCCCTGCTGGCGCGAAAAAGTAAAAGGCGGTGCCGTCAGGCTTTATTCCGCAGCTACTCATTTTTACCTTCATACCTTCCTTTAGCGGAAGATCGCCAAACGAGGCGATCAGTCTTATGCCTGCCATTTCAACCAGGCCGAAGGCACCTTCCCTGCCCTTGATGTGCGAGCTTGAAAATTCAATTAGTGTTCCTATCGTCTTTATCGTCTTCAGTGACGTCTTGCATAGGCAGTGCGGGCAGCGGCGAGATGGTGGCCATGCCTTTCTGCCGCATGATAAGCACACGGGCATCCTGAACTTGCCCTTTTTCAAACTATTGATGAATTCCTCCAAGACCTCAAGCCCCCATTATGATTACGGTGGCTGAAGAGCCTGCCGCGGCAAGGTTGTGTACCAGGCCGGTCTTGCATCCCCGTATCTGCCTTTTTCCTGCTTTTCCTGCAAGCTGAGACGCGATTTCGGCCACCTGCGCTACGCCTGTCGTCCCGACTGGATGGCCGCAGCCGATTATCCCGCCCCTAGTGTTTACCGCTATTTCCTGCTGGTCGACGAACTTCCCGCCTTCGCCCTTTTTTGTAAACCCTAGATCTTCGTACGCCAGAATCTCCAGGATCGTGAACGCATCATGCAGCTCTGCGATGTCGATATTCGACGGCTTTGTCCGGGCCATTTCAAATGCGTCACGCGCAGCGCGTTTAGCGGCTTCGATCGTCGTGAGATCACCTGTGGTATTTGCAAAGCTGGCCGAGTTTGTCTGCTGCCCTATCCCTCTTATCCAAACGGGGTCGTCCAGCTTTTTTGCTTTTTCTTCGGAAACCAGCAACACGGCCGACGCGCCGTCGCAAGGTGAAGAGCAGTCAAGCAGCTTGATAGGATCTGCAATTTTTCTTGAGTTCATTACTTCTTCAAAGCTCACCTCCTTTCTGAAGAACGCCAATGGGTTTTTCGCCGCGTTTTTATGGTTCTTGACAGACACGCGGGCCATCTGTTCCTCAGTGGTACCATGCCTTCTCATGTGAGCCTTTGCAAATATTGCGGCCCAGTGCACAGGGAACATGAACGAACCGCGCGTCATATCCCAGAGCAGCCTACTTCCTGGGCTGTCTGCCTTTTCTGCGCCAATCACCAGTGCGTTGTCGCATAGTCCTGACGCAATCATTGAAAAAGCTGATGATACTGCGTTCGTGCCAGAGTTGCAAAGATTATCTATCCTGTGAGAAACTTTTGGTCTGATTCCAAGCATCTCAGAAACTATCGCCGAGCTGTACTGGTCAGTAGCGCAGCTGGAAAACAGGACTGCTTCAATTTCTTTTCCTGAATGCTTCAGCACCTCTACGCAGGGCTCGCAGGCCAAATCGAGCAGCATCTTTGAATCCTTGGCGAACTTTGAGGTTGCCCAAGAAGAGATAGCTACTTTCCGCACTCTA
>JANWHJ010000012.1 GCA_025450475.1 Nitrososphaera sp. | reverse complement strand
CCCCTTCTGACAGTTTCAATTGCATACTCTACCTGGTAAAGCCTGCCGTCTGGCGAAAATACAGTGATGGCTCGGTCATAGCCCGCTGCTGCTGGTAACAATTCAATCTTTTTTTTCTATCGTTCAATTTAAGCCTAACTATGAGCACCCTGGTCAAAAGTAAATGCAAGCTTGGTATTTAATATCGTTCAATTCAGGGATTTCTATATGGTTCAGGATGAAGTGACGTTCTATGGCCATCCTAACGTCCAGTCGCTCCATGGCAAGACAATTGAGATCACTAAGGAAGAACGCCTGACTCTCAGGGGTGACTGCATCATTGGGGTTCGGGCGAACAAGGCGTGTTCCACCCTTGATGAAACTCTAAGGCGCAGGCTGGTCTCCAGCGACTCTACGGTAAGAGTAGAGATAATGGTCGGAAACGAGTCTTTCGTCACACACGGCAGGGGAAATGACCGGTTCACCCTACAAAATCCCCACGACATCGTAATACGCAAGACTAGCTTTGTCTGCCCTCGCACAATGTCGGTCAGGTGCGACAAAGCTTCTTCCGACGTGCCGAGAAATATGGTCCTGATGCTACAGGACAAGGACACAAAGGGGATATTTCGAATTACCGTAGAATAAGCTGTTTTCTAGGCCGCTCCTTAACAGCAGCCATTTCTCCATGTTCTATTCTTTCCATTGCCTTTGCAAGGGCTGAGTTCAATATTACGAGTGCGACATATTGCTCATAGTGGTCACTCTCGCACTGGCCGCAGACCTTCTTCCCAGTAAATGCCGCGGCAAACTTCTTGTCTTCAATTATGCTTTTCATGACCTTGAGTAACTTCTTGCCGGCATCGTCTATCAGTCTTGTGTGCTTTTCAAGATCCGGCGCGTCATAGCTGAACGCGCGGATGGTGGGCGCATAGTATTTCATCACCGCACCTCTCACTTCGACCATCCTAGTGGCTTCGATCAGGCCGGCCCCTTTCAGTGTATCCAGATGGTGCCGAATCGTGGTTGTCGCCTTCTTGTAGCCGGAGCTGCCAAGCGCTTTGGCGATTTCGTCCGCAGACATTTGCTGGTGGTTTAGGATTTCAAGGATTCTTATTCTGACAGGATCGTTTAGCGCCTGCGCTTCCGAATATCCAAGTGTGGTCACTCTTCTTATCTTGACTTCCTTCTGGAAAAGGGTATCAGCCATCGTGACGTTAAAACTAGCTTTGTATAGTAAAGGTGGACATCAGTTAGTTTTGTCCTAGTTGTTAAATGTTATAGCCATCGTTATGTCGTTGTATCGCATATCTTAGAATAGCTATGTCAATTGTATCATTGGGCTAATATTAAGAGCAATATGGTAAATATAATAACAATCTGACAGCTGTTGCAATTGCCTGGTCTGCAGCGTCCGGTGGCAAGTCATGGTGCCAGCTTGAGCGTGTACGCCGACAGAAGGTGGTCAAATTGGTTCTGAAATTGAGCTATGACTTGCGACCACTGATGCGCTCGTATGCCAGGATGTACCTCCGGCTCAGCTCGTTTGCGATTTCTGAGCTGACTTGCGGCGATTCTGGTTTCTTGCCCTCTTTGGCCAGCTTGTCCACTTTGTCTTTGAACCCCGTCTTGATGAGCCAGTCCCGTAGTAGCTGCTTGTCATAGCTTTCTTGGACCTTGCCGGGCTGGTAGTCGGTCTTGAGCCAAAGCCGGTATTCGTCAGGTCCAAGCGAGTCGCCAAGCAAGATGTTGCCTTGCTCGTTTCTGCCGAACTCGAACTTGACGTCTGCTATCATGAATCCGGCCTTCTCTACTATTCCGCTCATCTTTTCAAAAAGAGATATCGAGGTCTTTTCGAGGTAGTCATAGTCCCCGCTTGACACTATGCCGGAAGATACTGCCTGCTCTTTCCCTATTGGCATATCGTGCTCCTCTGACTTTGTCGAAGGGTCGAAAATAGGCCTCGGCAGTTTTGACGCCAGAATAGGCTTGAAGTTTGGCAAGTCCTTGCGTTCCTTGTAACGTTCTACAAAGCTACCGTAATAGTATCCTCTTACCACGCATTCGATAGGTATCATTTCGAGCCTCCTGACCTGCATCTTGTCTTTGTCGATCACCCTTACCATATGGTGAGGCGTCCGAAGCACGTCGAACCAGAACTCCCCGAATTTGCAGAGTACCTCGCCCTTCCGCGGGACCGGCGTAGCCATCTGAACGTCAAAGGCGGAAACGCGATCGGAGAAGTGGAAGAGTATGTCCTCGTCGCCAATCTCATAGATGTCCTTGACCTTACCCTTGCGAAGGAGCCTCATCGCTGTGAATACTTTGCATGCAATAAAAAATCTATCTGAAAGATTTTTAACGCCGCTAAGAACCAGCTAGACCAAGCCAATGTTTGGTAGCGACCTCCTTGCCATGGACAGTCCAATCTGTGTCGGCATTATTGGCGGGGGACAGCTGGGCAAGATGATCGCTCATGAGGCAAGCCGCATGTCTTTAAAAGTCATTATCTTAGACCCTACAGTGGGGTGCCCGGCTTCAAGGATAGCAGATGAGCAAATAGTGGCTGACTTTAAAGACGAAAACGCGATAATGAAACTCGCAGAAAAATGTGATGTCTTAACCTACGAAATCGAGCTGGCAAATTCCGTGGCTCTACAAAAGCTAGAAGCAAGGAGGTTCCCGGTGAGGCCGGCTCCGGAGACTCTGCGGATAATCCAAAACAAGCACCGGCAAAAGGTATTCCTCCAAGATCACAGGATCGCTGTGCCCCAATTTGAGCTTGTGCGCTCGGAAGAGCATCTAAGTGAATTGTGCCACAAGTTCGGCTTTCCAGCCATACTCAAGGCCTGTGAAGACTCGTACGACGGGAAGGGGAACTTCTTGATAACCTCGAAGAACAAGGTTCACGAAGCATATCAGTATTTTGGGGGCAGGGAATGCATGCTGGAAAAATTCGTGCCGTTCACAAAAGAAATATCTATCATGGTCGCCCGCAATCCGACCGGCCAGATAGAGGCATTCCCAGCGGCCGAAAACATTCACAAATATGGAATACTTGATACCACTATAGTGCCTGCGCGAATTAGCCGCAAAGTAGAGTTGAGAGCGAAAAAGGTGGCAGAAAAGACGATGGGGGTGCTGCACGGCGCAGGGATTTTCGGAATAGAAATGTTTGTCACGAAAAAGGGCGAAGTACTGGTAAACGAGATCGCCCCGCGGCCTCACAACTCTGGCCATTACACAAATGAGGCATGTTCTGTCTCTCAGTTTGAGCAACACCTGCGTGCAGTGCTTGACCTCCCATTGTCAAAGCCGGAACTGCTATCGCCGGCAGTTATGGTCAACATACTGGGTGCCGAAAATTCAAATGGGCCTTACGCAGTGAGAGGGCTAATGCGGCTGCTAGGCGTCCCGGGAATCAAACTTTACATATATGGGAAGAAAACTAGCAAGCCACGGCGCAAGTTGGGTCATATTGTCGCCACGGGCAGGACCTTGAAGGAGGCCAACGCACGCGCTACAAAGGCTAGAAAGGCGGTCGAGATTGTTCCGATGGAGGGCGGAGAATGAAAAAAGCTCTAGTTGGCATCCTAATGGGAAGCGACTCGGACCTGCAGGTAATGAAGGAAGCGAAGGAGGTATTAGACTCGTTTTGCGTCCCCAATGAGATTACA
The DNA here is from genome assembly GCA_025450475.1 of Nitrososphaera sp. Taxonomy (GTDB): domain Archaea; phylum Thermoproteota; class Nitrososphaeria; order Nitrososphaerales; family Nitrososphaeraceae; genus Nitrososphaera. The sequence continues at coordinate 8,134 of JANWHJ010000012.1, read as the reverse complement.
ATAGTGTCGGCGCATAGGACAGCAAAGAGGATGGTGGACTATGCTTCATGCGCCAAGAAGAAGGGCATCAAGGTGATCATTGCAGGAGCGGGAGGGGCCGCTCACCTTCCGGGCATGGTAGCGTCGCTGACTCCGTTGCCGGTAATTGGCGTACCGATCAAGACAAAGAGCCTCGAAGGGCTCGATTCACTTCTGTCGATTTGGCAAATGCCGCCTGGCGTGCCGGTCGCGACGATGTCAATAAACGGCGCCAAGAATGCAGGCATACTTGCCTGCCAGATCTTGGCGGTTAAGCACCTCGAAATTGCAAAAAAGGTCGAAGAATATAAGCGCGACCTAGAGTTGGGAGTGCTGAAAAAGGTCGGCAGGCTGGAAAAATCAGGTGTAGAGAACTACTTGAAAAGAACAAAGCAGTAGAATTTAATTGTGGGCGGCAATTTTACGAGTTGCAGTGAAACACACACGTAACTCTTCCCATATTGATTCACACGAAGAGGAACACGGTGACGGCGACGCTGAGCCCATCATGACAAATAGGGTAGACGTGCGCGAAAAGCTGGAGCAGGAAATAAAGAAAGAAGGAGTTGACTGCGAAGCGCTTCCGTACGGATCACACAAGCTAGAACGTGAAGAAGCTTACTATAGCCATAACTTTGCGTTGTCCTCAAGGCTCGTGACAAATAAGGGGGTGATCGAAATCAGGGGCAAAAACATCGACTTTGTCCAGATATTGCAGAGGAATTGAAATGCCAAAGCAAGACCCAGTCCCACTACCCTATGGCTCATTACAATATTACCAGGCACACTATATCCTGAAAAGCGAGGGCAATGAAAACGACAGATTCCTTGCAAGATGCAAGCCCGTTACTAGAGGCCGCTTTGGTAGCAAGCGCATAGTCGGGGTCAGATGGACTAGTGCCGACAAGTTTGCCGAAGCATTGCAGGCAGATGCGAAGCTGACCGAGATGCTGAAAGAAGTCATGCTGCGCGAAGGCGAGATCAGGGTAGACCCGCTGACTGACCACATCCGGATCTATGGCAAGTGGGTCCACGAAGATGCCTTTTTCAACCAGACGATGCTGGAGATCGCCGACAGGATAGCGTGGCACATCAAGGCAAGAAATCGCGGACCTGGCAACCAGTCGTGATCTTTCTACAACGTTGTTCATGACTATTGTCCATGGTGAAGTTAACTTTAATAGTCGTAGAAAAGTGGCAACTTTGTGGAAAAACAGCCATCTCTCAAGTCAGGCTTAAAATTTGGTGGTAAAACCGTCGTTATTACCGGCAGCGGGACCGGAATAGGACAGGCGATAGCAAAAAAGTTTGCCGAAGCCGGTGCAAATATTGTCATAATGGGCAGGAGGAAAGAACCTCTCGACCAGACAGCTGACATTCTAAAAGAGATAATTGCTTCGGCAGGTTCCTCCGGCAATATCGCGGTTTTCTCCGGAATCGATGTCGCTGACGAAGTAGGCGTCAACTCAATGTTTGAAAGCCTGAAAAAGCAGTTTGGTAGGGTCGACATCATCGTCAACAACGCCGGCGTCTCCGGGCCGGTAAAGACTTTTACAAACGCAGATGTAAAAGAATTTCGCGATGCAGTAGGAATCCACCTAACTGGCACATTCTGGACTTCTGCTAGAGGCCTAAGCGCGATGGAAAAAGGCGGCAGGATTATCACGATTTCGACCTTTTTCACCGAGGAGAACCGCTACGAGCAGAGGCCTTACAGGTTCAGGACACCCTACACTGCAGCGCAGGGAGCCAAGAACCGGCTTGCAGAAGCACTTGCGTGGGAGTTGGCAGAGAGGGACATTTGCTCGATCTCTACAAACCCCGGGCCTGTCCACTCTGACAGAATCTACAAGACGGTCTATCCGAAGGCGGCTGCAGAGTTTCTGAGAGTAGGAGGCTACCCAGGTCTCAGCTCTGTGGAGGTTGAGAGGGTCACCGCCGGCGCGCTTCCCTTATTAGGCGAGGCAGACGATGTCGTCGCTAGAGGCTGCCGGCAGGTCGCAGTAGAAATCACAAAGGCACGTGAGCAGGAATCTGAAGAAAATGTCAAGAGCCTTTCACAGACCGTTGCAGGCGCGCTAGCCAAGATGCAGGAAATTGCCGAAAAGATACAGAACAATACTAGCAAAATGATAGTAGACGGAGAGTTCCTGAGGCAGGAGGACGTGGCGGAAATGATCATGAATCTGTGCGACGAGAAGATTAGTAAGCTCATCAACGGCAGGGTCATCCCAAACGACCGCGTGTTCTATCCTGTCAAGCCAACTGTCGGGACGGCAGTCGACGGTCCTGCACAACCTGACATGAAGGACAAAGTCGTAGTGATCACAAATAGCTCGTCTGCAAAGAAGGACGTTGAAAGGGTCAAACAGGTCGCAAAGCTTGCACAGGGCGCGGGAGCAAAGCAGACAATAGTTCTTACAAACAACCCTCGCGACATGGTTGAGTATAACGAGTTCCACAGCCACGTCATCAATATGCTAGACGAAGAAAGTGTTAGGAAAATATTCGACATCGCACGATCAAAGTTCGGCGGGATTGACTCTATCATTCATTTCACAGGCGATTACGACTATAACGCCGCGTTCAACTCACTTTCAAGGAAGCAGTGGGACGCGCTAGTTGACAATTTCATCTACACGCCTGGCCTAATTACAAAAGAAGCGGTGAACGCTATGGCTCCCCAAGGCGCGAGTAGAGAACCTACAAAGTACAAAGATTCCAAGGGCACGATCGTCATTGTTGGGCCTGACTCGCCGGTCGGCAAAAAGATTTCTGGCATGATTAGGGCCAGGGCCGATGTATTCCGGGGTGCGCTGCGGCCATACACTGCGACTGTGAACCAAGAACTTGGCGACGTACTTGGCTCTTGCATTAAGCTACATTTAGTGCTCGCAGGCAACAGCGAAGGTGAAGAGCCTGATGCAGCTAGGTTGTGCAGCTCGATACTCAACCTTGCCGCCGGCGTCGCGCTCAGGAGAAACGAATCGATATTCTACGTAAACGAAACAAGAAAGTAGCGTGAGCAATAAGGAGTATCCTGAGCAATTGAATGCAGGGCTGCCGAAGACAAGAGCCGAAAGTACCGCTATGGAAAAGAAAGGCAAGAAAGGCCTTGGAAAAAGTTGGGCAACATGAAAAACAAGATACTTGCGGTTTGCAAACGGGCGGCAAGGACAATGCAAAAACAATTGAATTTAATTTTGAAAAGTTGCTGCGAAAGGTCAGTAGAAACGCCGTGTATTGACTAGCTTGCCTAGCTACCTTGAGATTAACCAGTCAAAGATGAATTTTGCAGCCACCGCTATCAGCACCATTCCCAATAGCCGCTGTAATAGCACCTCTTTTGCCGCGCGCGATGCCCTTGCCCCAATCTGAGCACCAGCAAACGCGCCTACCGACAACGCAAGTGCTTGCAGATAGTCAGGATGGAGCAGGAACGCGTGCACTAGCACACCGGCAACAGACGTCATCATTAGTATGAACTGCGACGTCGGTGCTGCGCGCTGCATGGTAAGACCAAGTACGAGCAGCATTGCCGGCACGAATATTACGCCACCGCCCACGCCGAACAAGCTTGATATCATGCCTGCCCCAAAAGTCGCAGCAAACACTGCCACACGCATCGGAGTCGAGCGCTTTCTTGCCGCCGCGTCCCCCAAAATCGAGTTCTTGTAAAGAATGTAGACTCCAGTGAATATCAATAGTATGCCAAAGTACAAGCTAAACGACCCTTTAGACATGGAGTCAGACAGGAGCGCTCCCAGAATCGCCCCCGGAATTGCAAAGGCAACCATCTCCAGCCCTAGGCCGTAGTCTATCCTCTTTTGCCTAGAATACTCTATGGTCGAAGACACGCTGGTAGAGGCTACCGCCATGAGGCTTGTGCTAGTCGCCTGCACTGGGGGAAGGCCCAGGAACGTCAGAGCCGGTACCATCATGATGCCACCACCTACGCCAAGCATGGAACCGAGGGTTCCGGCCCCGAGGCCAACTCCAACGAGAATTACTGTGTTAGTGATTGGGTCGAGCAAAGTTACTTCATCCTTTGTGGATTAAGTGTTATAACTGGGGAGGGTAAAATTCGTTTGCCAGCGCTACTCTGTCCGTTATCTCTATTCAGTACGTCGCAGTTGGCAGTCCCGTTGATCTAACGGCGTCAGTATTAAGAGGAGTTTTATAGTTTTATTAAGCCCACAGGCTTTTAGGAATATCTGAATTGCGAGTAATCGTTGTCGGTTTCGGGATAGTTGGCCAGAGCTTCGCCAAACTCCTCCTCTCCAGGTCTGCTGACCTATACAGTCAGCACGGCATCAAACCTCGCATCGTGGCCTGCGTCGACAACAACGGGTCTGCGGTGGCACCGGCCGGACTAGACCTCAAGCGGCTGCTTTACGCAAAAAAGTCTAAAGGAACCGTCGGCGCGTATGAGCGGGGAATCAAATTTGACCCGCTGCAGGTCATTGAAAATGTCGATGCAGAAGTTGTGCTAGAATGCACGCCGACCGATCTTGTTGGCGGCGAGCCAGGGACCTCCCACGTGATAACTGCGATGAAGACTGGCAAGCATGTCATCAGCGTAAACAAGGGGCCACTTGCGCTGTCGTTTCCCTCACTAATCGAGCTTGCAAACTATAACGGGGTAATGTTTAGGTTCAGTGGAACCGTCGGCGGCGGGACTCCGATACTGGAATTTGCAAAGCGCTGCCTCAAGGGCGACAGGATAACCTCTTTCAAGGGCATACTGAACGGGACCACGAATTATATCCTGAGCAAGATGGAAGAAGGGCTCACTTATGAAAGCGCGTTAGAGGACGCTGCGAAAAAGGGTTATGCGGAGGCGAATCCTTCGCTTGACGTCGACGGCCTTGACGCGGCTGCGAAGCTCGTCATAATGGCAAACTGGGTGATGAACATGAAGGTGACGATGAAGGATGTCAAGCGCATCGGGATCACAAAAGTGACAGTTTCTGACGTGAAAAAGGCAGCTCTGCGTGGAAACGCCATCAAGCTGATAGCGGCTTGCGACAGTAGACAGCTGGTGGTGGCACCGACTGAAATTGCTAAGACGGACCCTATTTGCGTCAAAGGTACTCTTAATGCGGTGACTTTTTCATCGGAGCATTCTGGGCAGCAGACCATAATTGGGCGGGGCGCAGGTGGGATGGAGACCGCAAGCGCTGTGTTGCGTGACCTCATTGAAATACGAGACACGACTTTTAACTGAACTATGAACAGATCCAGGTATCGGTCCAATGGAATGGAGAAATGGTCGGTTAAATCTCTGAAGAGTGAAGAACAAGAAAAGATATAAATATTGTAAAGTACTATCAAATTCCTATAGAAAAGGAATGCAGTTTTTAGCAAAAGTAACAGAAAAAAAGGAAGGAATAGCAGGTCACGATAGTCAGGTGTGCAACCAGTGCAAGAGCAGGCCTGCAGAGATATTTCAGATTAACGGCGAGTACTGCCTAGATTGTTGGCAAACAATTACCCATACAAACGCCTAGCCGATTTTGAAACCACCAAAAGACACACCGGAGCCAGATGTTGTTTCTGACCTCTGGTTAATTCCAAGTAGGTTAATCAGCTCGCGGAGGTTCTTTGTCTGGAAGTAAAGCGATCCCGGTCCTGTGATTTCCGTCACCAGAGCTTCGCCTCCAAGGATCGTAGTTTTCATCCCTCCGACTTTGGTTACGCGGTATTCCGCCTGATCGCTCAGCGCGACCAGATGGTAATTGTCGATAATTATTTTTTCGCCAGAGGTAACTTGCTTTTGAATAATGCCACCATATGCGTTCAGGAACAGGTCGCCCTCGCCTGCGGCCTTGAGCATGAAAAACTCACTTCCAAACAACCCTTTTGTAAATCCCTGCCACTGCGTGTCAAGAAGTACGCCAGGAGTGGATGCCACGTACGATCCTGATTGCACGATAAAGCCACTGCCCGGCTTGACCTCGATGTGCATAATGTCCCCGAGCGGAGGCCCAGTCAGGCCGATCGAGCAATCGCCATGCGCGATGTAGTCGTTGACGTAGAAGGATTCGCCACCAAGCGCGGTCACCTTGATCTTTTTGAAAAACCCTCCTTCACGCGTTCTGGTTTTGATTTCGAAGTCGCCCTTCATGTAGACCATAGCTCCGGATTCTGCGGTAATCTTTTCACCAGGGCTCATCTGCACGTCAAGTATCGCCATAGGCGCCTTCAGGATCTGGTATTGCATAAAGCTTCGTTGCATGGAATCGTAATAAAGGTTAGTACCACGGTGGAACAGATTAATACCTTCATGCAAATTGCTATCCTTGATCTATCTTGAAGATATTCGTGCTATCAAAAAGCGAAACTAACGACCTCTTGGATAAGATGGGCTCTGCGTGGCCTCGGGATGCCGTGCCAAAGGTCAAGAGCATCAAGGTCTACGAGATCGATGATGGGAAACGCCTCTTGGTTGCAGACGAAACATTGGCAGTGCAGGTGCAGAGCAACATCGTTCCATTTCTTGGTGGGAACAAGCCAGATTTGTTGCAGCTCTTTCCGTCAGTCACCGTTGACATGGGTGCGGTGAAATTTGTGTGTAACGGGGCCAAGGTGATGCGCCCTGGCATTACCGATTTTGATTCTTTCATGAAGGGGAACATCATAGTTGTAAAGGACCAAAAGCACGGCAAAGCACTTGCGGCAGGAATTGCCTTAGAGGACAGCACGGTAGCAAAGGCCATGACGAAGGGCTACGTCGTCGACAACCTTCACCACATAAGCGACAAAATGTGGGAAGCTTACAAAGAAATCTAGGCGGTATGCATAGCAATCGATTCTTCCTTGCGGCCAGTCTTTGACATGATCAAGACGTCAATACCGTCGCCGCTTGACGAATCGCGCTGGATCGCAGACTTTATCGCCCTAATCGCAAGCTCTTTCGCCTTCTCTTCTGTCATGCTGGGCTTGAACTCCGCGTCCATGACGCCAAGCGCCATTTCCGCGCCTGTACCCACAGCTGCATAGTCGTCTGGAAGGACTGAGCCGAGCGGGTCAAGGGTATAGATCTCGGGTTTGTGGTTAATCCCCCCCACGATAACCTGCGTCAAGAGAGGGAAATATCTTCGCTCAAACATGATTACTGACATTAGCTTTGCCACAGAGTTTGGTGGTACTTCGCGCCTAGTCTCAAGCTTACGGATCTTGGCTAGGGCCTCGACCTGCCTTACAAGGACCTGCATGTCGGCAACCATACCCGCGCACGCCGCGCCGACGTGGTCGGTGATTGGAAAGGTCTTCTTGATGCTCTTGTTCACCACAAAGTTGCCAAAGGAAACTCTCTTTTCTGCAGCCAGGATAACGCCATTATTGTACGATATGCCGACTACCGTCGCGCCTGGCATGAATTCAAAAGCCATATACGTAAACCGAGGCGCTAGTTAGATTTAGTCGTTTCTATTTCAAGAAGAAAAATGCTTGCAAAAACTCATCAGGCTAGCGTTTTAGCACGTTGGTATCATGTATGCGTATTGCCTCGGCGACGAGTCTGTTTTGCAACTCGAGTGCGTCCTTGCCCTCTGGATGCTTTTCCTGCGCGACCGCTTCAGCGACGATGCTGATCACGTGCCGCATCAGGAATTCGTCTCCCCTTGTCGACTCTGCCTTATAAGTTGGGTTAGCCTTATTCACAAACACAATGTTTTCAGTAGTGAAGCTATAGCGCGAGTCAGTCTCGTCTTCGTACGGTATGACCTTGTAGCCGATCCTCTTTAGCGCAAATGTCTTTTTCAGAATAGGCTTCCTGACCGTCCTAGTCCTGATGACTGTGCCGTCATCCTGTGGCTCGTCCATCATCCCGACTATTTCGCCGGAAACCTCAGGAGCGGCACCTTCATCGTAAATGCCTGACTCGCTGACAGTGTGATGCCGCGCAGATTCCACCCTTGACGTGCCTGAGCTTCCCAGGGGTAGCGTCTTAATCTCCTCATATTCTTCCACTTGACGAGAGTGTCCCTTGGGCTCGCGTTTATCGTCTTGCTTGTGAATAGTCCTCACGCGCTCTTTCACTTCCACCATCTCATACCCCTGCACTTCTTCTTCAAGCTCCAGAGTCTCGACCATTGCCTGCCCAAGGACCTTG
>JANWHJ010000011.1 GCA_025450475.1 Nitrososphaera sp. | reverse complement strand
CCACGTTGCAAGGCTGATGAAGAATTTCGGCCTAAGAAAATTGTATCTTGTAAAGCCGCAGTTTGATAGATCAGAGGCGATAAAGTATTCAACTCACGGCAAGGACGTGCTTTCGGCTGCCAAGACTGCGACACTGAGGCAGCTGAGAAAAAAATTCGACGTCTTGGTCGGCACCACTGCGATCCCAGGGATGAGCAAGCTGAACATTGTGCGCGAATCGATCAGCGCTGAACTGCTGGCCCGGATAATCCATGAGGGAGCCGGCAAGGATTTTTGCATCGTACTCGGCCGAGAGTCGTCAGGGCTTAACAACAGGGAACTTGCCCTGTGCGACCTCGTGACTGTAGTTGACACAAAGACAAAGTACATGACAATGAATATCTCCCACGCGCTTGCGGTGCTGCTCTACGAGATTTCAAAAAACAAACCGGAGTTGCCGGCTAGGAAGAGCAAGAAAAAGATCGACCATGCGTCCCATCAGGACACCGACCTCCTGCTTAAGTATATCAGCAGGGTGGCTGATGCCGGCAACTTTAACTCGCACAAAAAACCGCTGCTCGAGGCGGCAATCAAAAAGCTGCTGGCAAAAAGTGCACCAACGGCCAAGGATGTCATGCTGCTTGTCTCGCTGATGAGGCGAAGCCTGCTTGCGATAGAGCGGAAAAAGTGAACAGCACTGCCTTAATATATCTACGATTGCATGTTTGCAAGTATGCAAGGAATCCAAAAAGCAAAATGCGCCTCATGTGGCGTTATGTTCATGTCTGACAGCGGCGCAAGTAAATGCCCATCATGCGCGTCATCGCACGGCGGCGACGATCACCATGACATGGGCGGATGCGGCTGCGGTCATAGCCACTAAAAAAAATTGTGAGGATGCATTACTGGCCCGCCCAATGCACCTCATCGCGGACCAGAGCATCTCTCTTTTCTTGTGTTTTTTCTCGCTTGGTTGCGTCACGTACTTTTAGCACGACTAGGCCTGCGCATACATCACCACAGCGTTTTCGAGATTGCGCGGTTGCAACTAACCGACGAGCGCTGCCATCCTATGACGGCGGCTTCCGGTTCGCGTTTTCTCTGTTATCCGGTTTTAGTTTGACCTCAGCGATTACGGCTATTCCTGCAATACCTGCGTACATCAGTTCCGTGCTTGTGTTTGCTAGTCTGTCTTTCAATACTGCCTGTAGGTGATTGTTGCGCACTGCCTTCGTTTTGCGCAACATCAGCTAGGATGAAAGTTTGAAAAATGGGCAAGTCAATATTTTTGGCGTCCAGTGTTAGCTTACAATAAGATTGGTAAGATTTAAGACGGAATCAGCAGAGAGAGCTGGTATGGAGCATTATGATCTAACGCCGACCCTGAAAATCTGCAGGGTTCTCAACGGCATGTGGCAGGTAGCCGGGGAGCACGGCCGCATAAACCCGCAGGCGGCGTTGGAAGAGATGATCAAATATCACTACGCGGGCTTTACCACATGGGATCTCGCAGACATTTACGGCCCGGCAGAAGATTTTATCGGGGATTTCCGGCGTAGGCTGCCGGAGCAAGAGCGGCAAAAGGTCCAGGGGCTTACAAAGTGGGTGCCCGAGCCCCAGAGGATCACAAAGCAAATGGTGCAGGCAGGCATCGAGAGGTCGTTAAAGCGGATGGGCGTGAGCTCACTCGATCTTGTGCAATTCCATTGGTGGGATTACAATAACCCCTACTACATCGACGCACTAAAGTACCTGTCGGATCTACGGGACGAGGGCAAGATAAAAAACGTTGGCCTTACAAACTTTGACACCGAGCGGATGCAGGTGATGAAGGACGCCAACCTGCAAATAGTGTCAAACCAAGTGCAGTATTCAATAGTTGACCGCAGGCCGGAGGTAAAGATGGAGCAGTTTTGCCGCGACTCCAAATCCAGCCTGCTTGCATACGGCACTATTTGCGGCGGCCTGATGTCGGAGCGCTACCTCGGCAGAACTGAGCCCTATCTAGAACTCGACACCGCAAGCCTGAAGAAATACAAACGCATGATCGACACCTGGGGCGGCTGGACGTTGTTCCAGGAATTGCTGTCGACTCTGGATGCAATAGCGAAAAAGCACGGTGGGAGTATTGCAAACGTGGCGACGCGCTATATCCTTGACAAGCCATCGGTGGCAGGAGTCATCATTGGCGCGCGGCTCGGCATAACCAACCACAGGGACGACAATGCGCGAGCGTTCAATTTCATGCTGGACAAGGATGACAACGGAAGTATCGAAGACATCTGCAAAAAGTCAAACAATCTGTTTGAGATGATCGGCGACTGCGGCGACGAATATAGACAAACATAGGAAAGAAGTGACTTTGGTTTTCGTGAGAGGTCTTTTCAGTTCGCCATTAAGTGGATTGAAAATAACCTTATTGTGGCGACCAGATTGTCTCTCGCCGGCCGCCGTTACCGCCACAATCGGTGCACATCACCGTTCCAAATCCCTTGCAGTCGTAGCACGTCTGCCAGCCCGGCGAAACCTTGCCGTTACCGCCACAATTAAAACAAGTCCTCCTACCATTGTTGCAGAACGTGCATTTTTTCCAGACTTGCCTGCTTGACATGACGCCAAATTTCATTGCAAGTTAACACCTACTTCAAAGTATCGATATGTGGTTATACCAAAAGATCTAATCGTCGATTACTGTGTGTATACTATTGCCGGAATGCAAACACTGGGCCTGCAATGTATCAGACAATACATGTGTGGGTTGCGGTGTTAGAATATGCTCATCTTGTCTGAAAGAACCTGATTATTGCAAGTGTGAAAATAAATACGAATGCTGCAAGATTTAGAACCATTACCAAGTTATCATGGCTTCCGTTTCTAGTCCTACTGCTGCATATGAATAGATTCCCCCAACACCCGTGCTCTACTTTCAAAACTATATGTATGTATTTTCTCTAGTAAAAGCATCAAGGTCGGCCTTAACCTTATCAACTTCCTTGTTGGCCTGCCAAATGACAAGCGTGTGTTGAGTTGTCTTGTTATCAGGCCAGTAAGAGCCATTATTAGCGGCATAAGTGAAGTCATAGGTCGACGTAATCGTCCACTGATGGGCTGCCAACTGCTGTTGATAGAATGCAAGATTGCCGTAATGAATGCCGCCATCGTTATCCTTTGGATCATACACCGGATTAGTTGGTGTATAAAATGCGCCAGAAATCATACTCGCCCCCTTTTCCATCGGCTCGTTTAACACCTTTATTGTAGTTGCCTTTATCTTGATTTTGTGACCGTCGGCAAGTTGTGATAGCGTATAATCGCCGGGCTCTAGAATCTTGATTGACGAGAGGCTTGGCCCTTTGTTATAGAACGGATAACCGAGTGGTTCTTTGCGCCACACTTCCTGACCGGTGCCGTTCCTCATTATCACCACATGTGTATGATGCGAATCCCAAGGAGCGTCAGCATGATAGAATGCTACTCCCTGCCCATAATGAAGTATCAAGTTTTGGGGAAGCATCTGCGGATTCTTGTCAGAGACGAATTTGTTTGATTCATCAGGATAATCTTCATGGGACTCGTTTGGAATAAGCGCTACCCAAATCTTTATACTCCTTGGAACTATATAGGATGTTTTCGAATACATTGACTGAGCATCGTTGTTGGTCTCGAAATCCGGTTTACACGCACTTCCAACGAGGTGCTGTCCCAATGGACATGAATATGGGGGGTTCAGAATTTCCGGATGGATGTAAAGATAATATCCGCCAAAGAGAATGATTGTAGCAATTCCTATAATCGTCAATGTGGCAAATAATTGAAGATTGCTCTTAATGCGATAGGATGAAGTTGGTCATCCACATATTCCTTCCGCAGGTCTCTCCAGAACGCACTAAGTCTATCTAAAAGTAGTGTACCTTTTCCCGCCAACGTCAGCAGCGCGTGTTTCAAAGTGTAATAAGGGGCATCTATTTTTACTGTGGCTCTATCGTCGCCGGCGGCTTGCTTGAAACGGCGTACGTGACCCACGTCGCTCCCTCAATCTCATTCGTTATCCTGTTGCTTATCCTCTCGATCAATTCGTAGGGCAACCGCGACCAGTCGGCAGTCATTGCGTCTATCGACTCGACGACCCTTACCATGACGATATTTCCATAGACTCGCTCATCGCCAAGTACTCCGACAGCCCTGTCGTCGCCCACAGCGGCATAAGCCTGCCACACCTTGTCATACCAGCCTGCAGCCCTCAATTCATCTTCCACGATCTTGCTTGCATGCTTGCAAACCCGGATCTTCTCTGGGGTAATGTTACCAATTATCCTGACTGCGAGGCCAGGTCCAGGGAATGGGTGCCTCATCAACAATGCATCGGGCACACCGAGCAGCTTTGCCGCCCTCCTCACTTCGTCCTTGTATAGATAGCGTAACGGCTCGATCACCTTGAGTTTGAGCCACTTTGGAAGGCCTCCCACGTTATGGTGCGTCTTGATGACAGCCGCTGGCCCCTTTGAAACGCCGCTTTCAATGACGTCCGGGTAAAGCGTGCCCTGCGCAAGCCAGTGGAACGGCCCATTCTTCTTGACTACGTCGACAAACACGTTGGCAAACTCTTCGCCAATTATCTTGCGCTTTTTCTCTGGGTCTGCGATATCTTTCAATTTTCTAAGGAATTGTTTTTCCGCGTTGACATAGATAAGATCGATATTCATCTGGTCCTTGAACAGCTTGACCACGTCCTTTTCCTCATCCTGACGCAATAGTCCGTGGTTGATGAACACGCAGCGCAGCTGGTCGCCTATTGCCTTGTGCATCAGCGCGGCCACCACAGTCGAGTCAATACCGCCGCTGACAGCAGCAAGAACTTTCTCCTTGCCCACTTGCTTGCGGATATCCTTGATGGTAGACTCGATAAAACTCTCCATGTCCCATTCCGGCTTGGCTCCGCTTATCTCTTGTGCAAAGTTCTTGAGTATTTGCACGCCCCGCTCGGTATGGACTACTTCGGGATGGAACTGGATACCATAGAGCTGTCTTTCCTTGTTGCCGATTGCAGCAGAAGGCGAATTTTCGGTGTGCGCAAGGACCTTGAAGCCTTTCGGCAGTTTCTCGGCTGCATCGCCGTGGCTCATCCAGCAGTTTATGCCCTGCCCCAAATTCGTGAACAGGTCTGTCTTGTCGTCAATCACGAGCCCTGCACGGCCGTATTCGCGGCTATTAGCCTTCTTGACCTTGCCTCCAAAATTATCAACCAACACTTGGTGGCCGTAGCATATTCCCAGTATGGGCTTGCCCATCTGGAATACTTGCCTGTCAGGTTTGGGTGCGTCCTTTGCGTAGACGCTTGCAGGGCCGCCGGAAAAAATGATCCCTTTCGGATTGATTTCCTTGATTACTTTGGCCGGCGTGTTGTACGGCAACAGTTCGCAATAAACATTGGTTTCGCGGATCCGCCGGCAGATAAGGTGACTGTACTGGGATCCAAAATCCAGAACCACGATCTTGTCCATCGGTCTACCCGCTCTTTTCCAACATTCTCGTGAAGACCCACGCAGAAGTGTTGAAAATCTCTTGTAGGCGGTCCTTGTCGCGGTAATTGTTTATCACAACGCGTCTTATCGCGCCATTATCTTCTTCAATTGTGTAATTCAGAGCGTCGGTTTCCTTAAGACCTTGGCCGGCGTCCTTGTTTTTCATGCCATCCAGTATCCTGTTCAAAAAGAACGACCTGAAAGGGGGGGTGTTGGGATTAAGGCTGACGCCAGGCGCTGGCACTAACACGACCGCGATTGGTGACACCTCGGCATTTGCAAGCAAGAAATCGTCCTTGGCGCGCCTTAGTGGCCTGACATCACCCTCCGAGGACCTGAACGTTGGCGCTGGTTGCTGCCTAGCAGGTGGCGCCGGGAGGGCTGCTTGCACCTGTGCAGTAATTACGCCTTTGGAAAAGCCAATGTTGGCCGCAGCCTTAAAGCTCCCCTGCTTCAATAAATTATCAATAATGGTCAGGGTCGTGCGCAAGTGCTCGACCTCTTCCTGCTTGTCTGATATCAGTTTCATTAGCCACTCGCGTATTTCAGCGGCGCGTCTGATGTCGTCCTCAGAATAGCCTGACATGCGCAAGCCATCTAAAACATGGAACATATAATAGCCTTTACCGCTTGCGAGGCCTGTTCAGGCTCATCACAATAATTACTGCGCCGCCCCATGCGATTGCCGCCGGGACATAGAGTTGGTAGAACCAGGCTACTCCTCCGAGCACTGCCAGCGCCATGCCGGCGATACCCCTAACTTGCCTACGCCCAAAGGTCATGCCTTGATGCTGGCAAATCCCTTGACCGGCTTTTTGGCCGTGTCCGCAAGCTTAGAGCGGGACTGCTTGGCAAGCATCTCAAGCAGGCGCTTACCTGCTTCCATCTTCTGCTTCTTCAGCTCTGCGTCTTTCATCTTTTTCTTTGAATACTTGCCGACGATCTTGCCAAAGTCCATGCCTACTAGCACTATTTTCTTGGCACCAAACTCTTCTGCCAGGAACACGCTCCTATCGCCGTCGGTGAAACCGCCAAAGTTGTGCACGTTTTCTACTGGCATGACCTGCGTCGAACCTACAACATTTTTGAATTTCGGGACGAGCTTTTTGAGCATGGTAGCGTTGTCGCCGTGGGCGTGCACCACCATTATTGCACCGTTTTTCTCGGCTTTCTGGAGTGCCGCAGGATTGCCATCAAGATCGGTCACAACGATGTCTGGCTTTACCTTGTTTTCAATCAAAAACTGCGTGGCGCCATCCGCCACTATCTTGACAAACTTCTTGTTCTTTTTGATGAATTTCAGCGCCTTTTCATCCTCCAGGCTCGGGCCGGCCCCGATCACAATAACGTTCTTGCCCTTGATCTTTTTCTGGAGGACCTTTGGGTTGAGTGCCTTCTTCCTTATCATGTCAGACAGAATCATGGAAGCTTCCTGATCCTTTTCAGAGTTGTATCCAAATTCTGAGCGGATTCCCTGATAATACGGGAACCAGTCGGCGAACTTCACGTGAGAAGGAGCGTGGGTGTTGCTATTAATATCTTCTGTCGTGAGGGGGTGGATTACCTTTAATTACATCACGCGACATGCGTAGGACATGGAATACGTACGAGCAGCAAGTCCAGAGGATACCCTTGTTTGAGGACTTATGAGCACGTCGAACTCCAACATAAAGCCCTCCTTCTTGTTGCGAGTGTTATCGTAAAGACGTTCTTGATGGCCATAGCTTCGAGCTATGTCTTTTGCGGAAGCATCGAACCTAACACAATTTTTCTACAATGCGGAACATCTAATATTATTTACATTGGTGGCAGTGTGGCTGCAGTGGCTATAATGGGCGCACTCTTCGGCAATTACATAATTAGGCTCAAGTCGTTTGAGATGATATTTGCCAGGATGATGAAGGCAGATTTCATAACGACTGCCATGTATTTCGGAGTAGCGTTTTCTGCACCAGAGTTTATCGCAGGCAAGGTCATGATCTGGCTCTTTGGAATCTGGATACTTGGCATGCTACTCGCACCTTTCAACAAAGAGATGACGCTTTTGAAAAAGGTGACAGAATATGGCTCGCTGGTTGCCCTTGGGGCCTTGCTAACAGCACACTTTGTCCCGGCATTTCAACAATACGGATCCTCGTACACACTTGGCATGATGGTGAGCAGCGTGCTTGGCATGTTTGGTGCCGGCAGGGCAAAGTAACTGCGCGTTAACGTTAATAACGGTATGTCGGCTAGACATGACGAAAGTAGAGCAATGGAACCCAAGATCCAATCAACGTCGTGGAATCCAGAGATAGAGAAAGCGATCCTCAAACAATGGGAAGAGCAAGATATCTATCGATTTACAATAAGCAATAAACCTGCGTTTGTGATTGATACTCCACCTCCATATCCTTCTGGGCGCCCCTGGCACATTGGCGCGGCCGCGCATTATGCACAGATCGACATGATTGCACGCACTGCTAGAATGAACGGCAAGAACGTATTGTTCCCGATTGGAATAGACAGAAACGGCCTCCCTGTCGAGATTTACACAGAGAAAAAACATAAAGTGCGCATGCGCCAGATGGACCGGGAAAAATTCCTAGAGCTATGCAAGGTTGCCCTTGACGACCTGGAGGCCGAAATGATCCAGATAATGAAGGGCATGGGGGTATCGGGCAATTTTAAAGAGCATTATAGGACAGATTCAGATGATTACCGCGCCCTCACGCAGTTAACATTCATCGAGCTTTGGAACCGTGGACTCGTGTACCTGGCCAATAGACCCAACAACTATTGCCCCGACTGCGGTACCACGATAGCAGATGCTGAAATCATCTACAACGAGATACCAACAAAGCTCGTCTACATGAAGTTCAAGATAAAAGAAACCGGCAACGAAGTCATTATCGCGTCAACTAGGCCGGAGCTACTGTTTGCATGCCAGGCGGTTATCGTCAACCCTGCTGATGCACGCTACAAGAACCTGCAGGGCTCGCACGCTATTTTGCCACTATTCAACCGCGAAGTGCAGATACGGCCGCACCGCTCTGCCAAGCCAGAATTTGGCTCCGGTGCTGTGATGGTCTGCAGTTACGGCGACCAGAACGACGTGCAGGTATTCAGAGAATTGGGCCTAAAGGAAATAGTTGCGCTAAATGATAACGGCCTTACTACAGACGCCGCAGGCCAGTATGCCGGCCTACGCATAAACCAGGCAAGGACCAAGGTCATAGAGGAGCTAGTAACTTCAGGTCTGATAGTAAAGGAGGAGAACATCATGCATAGGACGCCGTTGTGCGAGCGAAGCAAAACTCCAATTGAAATTATTCCGCTTCATGACTACTATGTAAAACAGATGGACTTTGTGCCTCAGCTGCGAGAGCTCGCGTTCAAACTGAAGTTCCACCCTGACATGCATAGACAAATCCTACTAAATTGGCTCGACTCGATCGCAATTGACTGGCCTGTTTCAAGACGTCGCTTCTACGGCACAGAGATCCCGATTTGGTACTGCAATACGTGCAAAGCACCAAACCTGCCTGTACCCGGCAGATATCATAGACCGTGGAAGGAAAAGCCGCCATTTGACAAATGTGAAAAATGTGGAGGTTCAGAGTTCACGGGTGAGGACCGTACCTTTGACACTTGGATGGACTCTAGCATCAGCCCCCTATTCATCACAAAATTTGGCAATGATCAGAAAATGTTTAGTTACGCTTATCCGACAGCAATCAGGCCACAGGCCAAGGACATTATTCGAACTTGGCTCCACTACACAATGCTCCGATGCGTTCAGCTGACCGGAAAGATGCCATGGGACGAAGCCTGGATAATGGGCTATGGAGTCGACGAAAAAGGTGAAAAGATGAGCAAGAGCAAGGGCAACGTCGTAGATCCATTCCCCGTAATACAAAAGTACGGCGCAGACACGTTCAGGTTCTGGTCTGCGAGCCAGGCAAACCTTGGATACGACTTTAGATGCTCGGAGCAGAAGATAGCCGGCTCGCAAAAGTTCCTCTCAAAGCTGTGGAATATCGGCAGGTTTTTGTCTTCTTTTGAAGTGGTGGAGGAGAGGCCCGAGCTGGAAGCCTCTGACAGGTGGATGATGGCAGAGCTCGTCAGGCTCGTCGAAGAGTGCAGAAAAGGATATGAAGAGTACAATTTTTTTGTCCCGGCAAACGCAATTCGCGACTTCACTTGGAACCTCTTTGCTGCCCACTATGTGGAGATGGTGAAAGGTCGTGCATACTCCAATGAAAATAACTCGGCGAAAATGTCCGCGCTCTATACACTACATCGGTGCCTCTCCACGATCCTACTCCTAATGGCACCGATAGCGCCCTTTATCTCTGAGGAGCTATGGACAAAGATCTACTCCAAGGAAACAATACATCTCCAGCCGATGTTCCGAGAAGAAAAAGCTGACTCGGACGTGAGGAAATACACGAAGCAGATAATCGACTTTAACTCGATGGTCTGGAACAAAAAGAAGGCGACGATAAAAGATGGCAAGCCGCTTTCGCTCAAGGACCCGATAGGCATTCCGGTACCGGATGAGCTCGCGCTGTTTGCAAAAGATTTGAAGGAAATGCACAACCTGGTATGAAGGCAGTAGTGTTTTCAGACCATGGGCCACTGGATGTTTTGCGATATCAAGATTTTCCTGATCCTGTGGCAGGAAAGAACATTGTTGTCGATGTTGAGTACTGCGGCGTCAATCATCTTGATATTTGGACTAGGATGGGTATAGCCGGCAAAAAAATCAAGCTTCCGCACGTCTGCGGCTGCGACATTGTCGGCACCGTCAAGGGCCAGCGGGTAATGGTCTACCCAGGCGTTTCCTGCGGAAGATGCCAGCACTGTAAAGCAGGAAATGAACCTCTGTGCAGCGAGTTTGCCATAATTGGCGGCATGAGCGACTGGAACGGCGGCTATGCGCAAAAGATTGCTGTGCCTGCAGGAAACATCATCAAGCTGCCGCCCGCGGCAAAGAGCGAGACTGCTGCTACCCTTGCAGTATCTTACCTAGTGTCGTGGAACATGCTTAGAACAAATGGGGTCGGCAAGGGAAAAACGATCTTGGTCTATGGCGCGGCAAGTGGTGTCGGGATGGCAACGATCCAGCTGGCAAAAGCTCTCGGAGCCAAAGTGATTACGACAGTCTCAGGGAAGGCCAAGAATGAATTTGCGGAAAGGCTCGGTGCTCAACATATCATAGACAGGACGACCCATAATATTGCAGAAGAGGTAAGAAAGATTGTTCCTGCCGGAATAGACATTGTTGTAGACCACGTTGGTGCAGCCACCCTGCCCACCAGCATCGCAGTTCTCAAACAGGGCGGTAGGATGCCAGTTTGCGGCATGACGTCTGGGAACGATGCGACGGTCCCGCTGAGGATGTTCTATAGCAAGCAAATAGCGATGACTGGAGCGCTTTTGGGAACAAAAAAGCAATTACAAGAATTGACTAGATTTGTGATCCAGAAAAAGATCCGGCCAGTCATAGACTCTATTTTGCCATTACAGGATGCTAAAGAGGCTCACAAAAAGATGGAAGCTGGCCTGCATATGGGCAAGATATTGCTTCAATGCAGATAGTCGATACTCATTTGTCTACTTGTGATACATCGACACGCAAAGGCAGGAGGGCCAAATCTTACCGTACCTGATTCAACCCTGTACGGCAGCGTACAACAGTTTATCCACAGAACCAACCAAGAGACGTCATCATTGCGTTTAGAATAACGTAGCATCAAGGTGCATCAAGAATTCAATATCTGGTAAAGCCACAATTAGCTCAATTACAAAATGAGAACCTACAGTTGAATCATCAAGATATTCTCAAGTGTATGAATTGCGATCTTCAACTCGTAAACAATCCCTTCTTTTACACGCTTGCACGGAACAGCTACATCTTTGGCTTCTTTTGCAGCCTCGACTGCGCGTCCTCCAGTGAATATTGCCGATACCTACAAAATGCATAT
>JANWHJ010000010.1 GCA_025450475.1 Nitrososphaera sp. | reverse complement strand
GCATTCCTTCGCCAGCGTCAAAGAGCAACAACTCCCCATCTCTCATGAGGGCGATTGAGGACAGTCCGCGCTGGACCGTTGGGGTGGCAGACGAAGTCCCCAAGAAAACGAGCTCCATATTCGTCATATCAATATGGTAATGCCTGCCAAATTTATGCTGAGCTATGGCGAGACTCTAGCGCTTCTGCTATCACTGGGCTCAGGTCCACTCTGGCATGATCGCCAGGTATGGAATTGGTAGAGATGATATCCTGCACTCCTGCCGCCATGACCCTCTGAGCCGCGTCGCCTATCAAGAGCGCGTGGGCACACATTGCGTAAACCTTGCTGGCACCTTTTTTGCGCAGCAGTTCTGCCGCCTTGATGATGCTTCCTCCGCTACTTATAATGTCATCAATCAATATCACGTCCCTGCCGGAAACATTGATATCGAGCTTTTCGTCTACCGCCACTTCGCCTGTTGTCTTATCGCGGGATTTCCTGAGCGCTACCGCGTCTGCCTTCAGGCGCTTTGCGAACTCGTTTGCCCTGTCGGCCCCTCCTGAATCCGGCGATACTGCGACCGGTCTTTGCAATTTCATCCTCGAGGCATAGTCTGCTAGAAGCGGAATTGAAGAAACGTTTTGTATGCTGGCAAAATGTGACATTGCCAGCTGGCTGTGGATGTCAACTGTCACAACGTGCCGGACGCCTGCCGCTTCCAGCAGCTTTGCCACAAGAGCGATGCTCACCACTTCGCCGTCGAGAAATGGTCTATCCTGTCGGGCGTATGCAAGGTAGGGAATAACTACGCATATGTCATGAGCCCCGTCCTCTGCGCATTTCCTTGCCATCATCAGGGCCTGCATGATATGGGTGTCGGTCGGCGGGTGGGTGGACTGGACGATGACGCAGTTCTTGCCCGCCCTGATCATTCTGATCTTGCTTTCACCGTCTGAAAAAATCCTCAAGTCTGTCGCCACCAGCTGCACCCCAAGCCTCTTGGCTATTTTTTCTGCGAGTTCAGACGAAGCCGGCCCGGCTATCACCGATGTGTCAGACAATGCTTCTGACGATGCACAACATCCTAATATCTATAACGCTCGAAAGAGCTCTATCTGTCAAGTAATGTCAAAGATGACAATAATAATGGCACAGTCAAAGATATTGCGGCGTAACCATTTCCTGATTCTAGGCGAAGCGGCATCCATGGACCTGGAGTAGACTATGAGGCAATATTACCATAGTCAGAGGACATGCAAATTCCCCGGTGCCGGAAATGTTGCGGCAACGTTTGGATCCGAGGTATTGTTTGAACGAGGGTGCTATTTGTCAGAGAATTTACAGCCAAATCAAATAACCGCGTCGAGTCATGGAAGCATGGCACGGATTGTTTCCTGCGCGGCACAACACGATGAAAATAGAAAATAGCTACCATAACCTGACTCTGTGGCTTCGTAGTTATGGTAAAAAGACCGATTGCCGTTGTTCTTAAATAACCATAAGTGTCCCAACAAGCTATGCGGCTCCTGCCAGCAGTCATCACTGTTCTCCTCATCCTTCCAGTCCTGCAGCAGGCATACGCGGAATTCTCGTTCCACAACCAATTCTCATACGTGGACGAAACCAGAATCCTGCACGTCCTTGGCGAGATCAGGAACGAATCAGACATCGCAGTGGGGAACGTCCTCATTACGACTTCATTTTACGACAGCGATGGCAACTTGCTCGAAGAATTCCAGAGGGCTCCTTCAATACAGGTAATAAACTCTCGCGGATCATCTCCGTTTGAAATATTGTACCTTGATCAGCAGACAGCCGACATTGTGGCAAACTTTACAATGAGGGCCATTGGCCAAGAGACAGAACCGAAGGAAAATGGATTGAGGGTCGTATCATCAAACTCTAGGCTGGACATTCTGGGCACGTACTTCATCAACGCGGCTGCAAGAAACGATGGGACGCATACTGCCGACAACGCGATCATGATAGCGACCCTGTACGACACTGACGGCAGGGTGATAGCAATAGGCAAGGCGCTGGCAGAAGCGGGGCGGGGGAGCTCAAACATTACCGCCGGAGCTCAAGCGCCCTTTGGCATCGCGATTACGCAGAAACTGCAGACGTACAAGACAGCCCGGTATTCACTTGTTGTAGATTCTGATCAGTATATGTCTGATGTGGTGATCCTCCAGACCTCTGGCCCAGGCCTGAGCGGTGGCCAGAACCAGAGCGGGTGTCTTATCGCAACGGCCGCGTTTGGCAGCGAGCTGGCGCCGCAGGTGCAACAACTACGCCTTTTCCGAGACGGCATTGCACTTAAAACTTTTGCAGGCCGCAGCTTCATGAACGTCTTCAATAGTTGGTACTACTTCTTTAGTCCATCAGTCGCTGACTATGAGAGACGCGCGCCATGGCTTCAGAGTACAATAAGAACTATGATTTATCCGCTTCTTGGGATACTCGCCCTCAGCACTTCAGTCTATGACTCGATTGGATTCAACAGCGAGATGGGCATTGTGACTGCCGGCACTATGGTCAGCTCGCTTGTCGGGCTGATCTACTTTGCCCCACTAGGCGCCGCGCTGGGCATAACCAGCAGGAAAATGCAATGGAAAATGTCTAGGGCAGGGCCTATCCTGGGATGCTTTTGGGCTGCAAGCATTGTCGCAATAGTACTTGCCGAGGTAACCGCGGCTGAAGTCACAATGATGTTTGGCACTTCCCTACTTGTGCTGTCCGCGATAAGCACAACAATCATTTCATTAGCCCGCGCCATCAGATCGTAAAGCGCTCTATACTGCCGGAGTTGATTATCCTTGCAATCAGGTCGGCGAGCCTGTCAACATCAATCCCATGATATATGCCACCGGACCCATCAAGTTTTTTTCTTGCACGCTGCAGAATTGAAAGGCAGATTTCTTGCTCGTCCTTTTCATCATGCACAAACGCTGCAGAAACAAGAATGATGCCGTTCAGGATGCTTTTCTCAGCTCCACTTGAATTCTTCCATACAGATTCGAGGGCTTCATGCGCCTCCCAATATTTTTCGTCGTTGAACAACTTTACCGCCCGCTCGATCGCTTCGTCCTTGCTCATGTGGCGCTCCACTATGTGCTCGTAACTGACCAGGGGCGCAATCGCCTTGAGCTTGTTTGCTAGCCCACTGATGTCCATAGAATCAGGCAAGCTGATGTCAAACTCGATGTACCTCGTTGATATTCTGGCATCGCGGATAGTTACTATAGGTTCGACAAGCTCCCTTGCTCTGCGAAGCAGGGCACGGACATCCTTGGGTGTGAGCGACTTGTTCTGGAGTTGCACCATATAGCGCTGCATATGTCTACCTAATAGAATACAACCAAAATAAACCTCTCACCCGCAGCAAGATCGCCAGCCTATGTATAAGCGAGTTCATTCATCGCTTATTGCATCGATAGCTTACGTTGCGTCGGGCTGCGGGAGAGATATTCTAAGTTCTAGTGTCAAGAGTGAGATTTGGCAGCGGCTCCAGCGGAGGCAACTTCCCTTGACCTACTAAAGCCGGGCATCTTGATAATGTACTAAACCGCGCTTTTGATTTGAAAAATTAAATACCTGCCGGATTCGCAAGAAGGTGAATGAAGACGTTGAGCATTGACGACCAGACACATAAACGGCTTACTTCTACAATGATCGACATGATGCACGGAAGAAGGCGCGACGTAAACTATGATGATGTCATTAACGAACTGATAGATGTATACCAAGACAGTTTCAGGTTAAGTGGCGAAAACACCGGTGGCTAGGGAAATTTAAATTGCTGAGGTGCATACGTGCAGCCAGCATGCACCTGCTCTCCATGCCTGTGGTGGCACTTCTTGCGTCGCTGTCGTTGCTTCCTGCCATTGCAAATGCCGAAGACGCCGTGAAAATAATTGACCAGACTTCTTTTGTTGATTCAGAAGGTAGGCTCAACTTGGTGGGCACTGTTAGGAACACCGGCGCGCTGCCTGTCATGGTCACTATGGGACTTTCAGTTGAAGATGAGAGTGGGCGCAGGATTATGCACGAGCCGACCTATGGTCGCGTAATTTGGCCGCTAAACGATTCACCCTTCAAGTTTGTGGTTGAATCGGGAACCGTCGGCGAGCCTTTCATAATGGAAGTCCGCCAGACACGCGCCGCGAATTATGGCGTGATAGTGCTCAACTACAACAGTATGGCGGCTGGCGAGGAAAAGGCTTTTGTTGGGACCGTCAAGAATACTGCGCCGTTTGACATTCACAACGTCAGCATTTTTGCATCTGTGCGAAGCGACAACGCCACGCAGATCGACACTGTAAGGAGCGATGTTATTCCTGTCCTGAAGGCAGGCGAGGAGCAGCCGTTCGTGGCAGTACCCGACCCTGTCGTGAGGTCAGATGTGTATTACTACAGCTGCGCCGGTCTCAATTATGACGAACCAATAACCACATTAGAGGTTGGCGACGGCAACTTCATCGCGTACAGCCTGAGCGCAGCTGCGCAGGTAAGCACTCTGAGTTATGAAAACGCTACCGACAGCATTTCGTTTAGGATCAGGCCATATGCTCCAAACGGGGGAGATCTCGGGTTGAGGATACCTCAGTTCTCGGTGAGCCAATCCGTGACCGTGATTTTGGATGGCAAGCCACACGATGCATTGGTAAGGGGTGATGGCAAGACGATGTACATAGACTTTTTTGTTCCGAAAGGCGACCACCAAGTGCAGATACAAGGGGTCAGGAATGTGGCGGACTTGCCACTCACTGTCTTTGTGCTCGCATCCGTGACCGCGGGAATCGTTGCAATGACAAGGCTCAAGGCAGCATTTAAAGTCTCCCAATGAGTTCCAAAATTCTTGTGAACGTCGCGCTCATTGAAAAATCATTTTGCGGCCAGAAGCTGAGCCTGTACAGCGACAACCTAAGCCTGATAGAGTCAGAATCCTTTTACGACCTTTCCGCTTTGAATTTCCACCTGCAAACCATCGCCAAAAAGTGCGGCTTTGAAAAAGGGCTTCTGGTAATCCATGACAAAGACCGGAACTTGGTAGACCTGTCTATTGTGCAAGGCGAAAATTCACTCTTTGTCAGTTAGATTTGTAGTTCCTGAGCGCGACTGCAACCTTTATGATTGTGTGACAGGCGGGACACTCTGCCCAGTTGCGGCCGCCAAAATACATCCATTCAAAGCCGCACCTTACGTATGTGCATTTTAGCCATCTGCCCCTCGATACCTTCTGCCAGTTGTCCTGCATCGGTTTGCGGGCCCTTCGGGCAGATCTTGGTTTTCCCTTGGAGCTTAAGAACGGCAACAACCATGTTTCGTCGTTGCCCGGTTAAAGATATTCTGATAATATCCTGATTTCAACGCCTCATAAGCACCCTAAACGGCAATTCTCAGATGTAGTACGCATAAATCGACAGTAACTAGGTGAGTGAGAAGTCTTATATATGTCACGCCTGTATGCCTTAAGCTAATGAACAAGGCAATCGTTGCAGGCTTGGCTGCAGGTGTTCTGGTAGTAGGACTTATTTTCAGTCCGATCTTTACGGGATTCCCACTATCAACAGCACAGGCACAAGGTACCGGCACTACGAAACATGTCACCCTCATAGCAGACGAGATGGCGGTTCAGGTAGCCCCCGATAACCCGTTGCATCCGGGAGGAATAATGTATAATGCAATGGTATTCAACGGTACAATCCCTGGTCCGGTAGTATCCGTCGATCAAGGAGATACGCTAGAAATAACACTGACAAATGAAGGCAGCGTTATCCACAGCCTAGACTTCCACGCAGGCTTCGGTCCATCCAAGGCGCTTTCTGGCAACGTCGCAGCTGGCGAAAGCAAGACATGGACTCTCGAAGCGGTGAATGCAGGCGTCTTCTTTTACCACTGTGGAGCTGATGGCCTCAATGGCGTATGGGAGCACATTGCCAACGGCATGTACGGTGGGATTGTGGTCCACCCCGCAAATGAGAAGCCGGCAAAAGAGTTCTACGTAGTCTTTGGTGAAATTTACAACAATGCAGACAAAGGACCATTCGTTGGCAGCAACGGTACCACAGGCTCATTCGACCTCGTAAAACTTTGGAGCGACACCCCAGACCTACAGCTGACAAACGGCATGGCTCACAAATATGTGCCAGGCATTGGACAAGCAGTAAATATCCCGCTTAACCCTGACGCAACACCATTCAAGGTGAAACCCGGAGAGCAGACAAGATGGTACATAGTCAACGCAGGTCCGAACCAGTACGTAGCGTTCCACTTCATATCTGGCATGATCGATGTAAAAGACGGTTCAATCAAGAATAGGTATGGAACACAAGTGAAGAATGACGAGACATGGACCATCCCACCAGGCTCCGCTTCAGTGATTGAAGCAGTCTTCCCGGAGGCAGGTGTCTATGTGGGCGTCGACCACAACATGAGCCACGTTCTCAAGGGAGGAGCGTTTGCAGTAGTTGCAGATGATGCATCCACTCCAGACGACCATCCTGAAGGAACATGGGTACCACCACGCGGAAGCTAGATGGATCTGGTCCGTCAATAATGATGGAGCAATAAGCTCCCTCATTCTTTTTCTTTTTACCACAAAGCTTTTCTATGCATTATCTTGCAATAATTGTATTGGCTAAGCGTCAGTTCACAATAGACACAGGAAAGGAGCAAATCCCAGTCGAAGGCCAGGTGCACAAGAACGTTGCCGTCAAATATCTCATGAAGAGGCGTCGGTCTCTATTGATGACAAAGAACCCTGAAAAAGTCGAAAAACTGTGGACGGACCTACCTAAAAAGATCAAGGTAGTGGGCAAGCAGCTAACGCGCGAATACAAGATCAATTGGGAGCGACTGGGCACAGAAGAGTTTGAAGGTTCGCGCTTTGTGTTTACGCTGGACGATCTGGGCGAAAAGACAACAAAAAATAGTTAAACCTCAGTTGCCGTCTTATAGAATGAGGCCGCCCATCTGCATGTATGTCTTTAGAAACCGGAGGCACTTTGAAGTGGTCTTGTAAGTCTGCGTTCCCTTTTCAAATTCGAGCAATCTGTTTTCCAACAACACCGACACGTACTCCTTTAACTGCGCGTACGAAAGATAAGCCTTGTACATTATCTTG
>JANWHJ010000009.1 GCA_025450475.1 Nitrososphaera sp. | reverse complement strand
TATTGTGTTACAAAGATCTTTCTATCTCACAACCATAACTGGACATCTGGCATGATGCATGACCTTAAATGAAACACTCCCTAGGAGTAATTCCTTGAAAGGACTTAACCCTCTGCTCCCCATCATAATCAATTCGTAATCACCTTTATTTGCAGTTTCGATAAGTACTTGAGCATGATCTCCCACTTTCAGCAATGTTTCTACTTGGATACCATTTATCGTCGCCTCATTCTTACATTCATCCAATAGGTTCATTCCGCGTGCCTTAAGCTCTTCAATTAGCTGAAATGTGGCAGCACTATCTCCACCATATACAGAGTCAACTACAACATGAATGATGTCCAGTTGTGAATTACATCGTTGTGCCAAATACATTGATTTTTCAAACGCTCTTTTTGCAGGCTCTGAACCGTCTACCGCAACAAGAATCTTCGAGAACAACATATTATGTGGTGCTAGTTGTTCATAATAGTGTTGGTTGTTCCGAAAACGCTTTGATCTCAACTCAATCCCTTTGATGCCAATGATAGGCATGATTTTCCATTGCATTATGTGACATAATCAATGCATTTGAAGTATCATTATGATCGAAGATTGGTATCAAAAACCTTGAAGTCAATGACGCATCATACCTTTGCCGTTAATAATCCCACGGATCACAAGCTCTATCGTGTTTTCTGTTTTATCTGAGAAGTACGAGTCTCTAGATGTCAATCTATGCAGCGGTCGTCATTTTGCTATGTTACGAACCCGTTGAACTAATTGGTGCAAACCTTACTTTTTATTATCGGGCAGGAATCCAACATACGTTTGGAACTGGACGAATTCCTCGCGTCACTGCCTCAATCCATAGTCACGGGAGAGGCTGTCTCACTCCCTGACGGCGTTGTTCGCAAGATATTCAGATTCGCAAAGCTGAAAAAGGGTGACGTGTTCTACCACCTAGGTTGCGGGAAGGGTAACGCAGTCGCGATTGCGGCAAAAGAGTTTGGTGCAAAAAAATCAATTGGCGTCGAGCTTGACAAGGCGACGGCCGCCAAGGCCCGAAAACAAATCACTCAGATAAAGAATGCGGAAATAGTCACCGCCGACATCCGAAAGGCCGACATATCAAACGCGACGATCGTGCTCTTCTGGTTCAACAACCCGGATATGGTCGACGCAATGATAAGGAGGTTCAAGAAGCTGACGGATGGAGCTCGGGTGATAACAATATGGGCGCCGCTTGGTATGACGCTTCCTGACAAGATCGACTTTCCATTTTTCGTGAGCAAGAAACCGTTCAAGCGTGCGAGATCAATACGGCAGCAGATAAAGGCAATCTACAAAACAGACTGTATCGACTTTACGGCAGCGTGGCTACTTGCAGAGCGGTACATCGACGCGCTGGAAGTAGTGCCGGGCGAGTACCGACGTTTTGTCAACATGCTGCAGGGTATGGTTATATGGATAAATGCGTGGAATATGGGGGTTGCCTGCGAAGAGGAGGTCCCGCCGCCTGTTCAGACCTATGTCGGTATACTAAAAACTTTCTTTAGCATAGACCTGAGCAGCATGATAGAAGCACAGTAGACCGCCTATCTAACACGATTTTGTTGAGCTGGAGCTAATCAGCCAAGAGAAAGCTAGAATGCCGGCAACAAGGTACATTTCAACTTGCTGTCAGTCTTGGTAGTTGTGACGTTACCGATTATCTTAATAGCGGAGACACGATACTACGTCAGTGGACGATCGAGTAAGGACGGCAGTGTTTGAGAAGATAGACGAGGCAGTGTCAAAAGTTGACGAGATTTCAGAAATCGTCCAGAGCCTTGGCCACATCCCCTTCGAAAGCATAAACGACTTTGCACTTGGTCTTGCCATTGGGAGGGTATACAACTCGTTCCATTACCAGACAAGGCGTGCGCTAAAGCGCAATGCCACCGAGGAAGAGTTTGCCGAGTTCCTCAACATTCTGGCAATAAGAGCCGGCGAGATGAGAAAGGCGATAAAGCAGCAATAGCTGCGCCCGACCATATTCCCGGCAGTTGGCAGCCAAAACGTTGTCTGAAAAGCAGGTGGAACGTGAACCCATCCGAAAATCCTTTATGCTACCGATCTTCAGTCACACAAAGCTTGTGTCCAGATGTTGAAATGGTAATGTTGACGCCGGATGAAATTAATCAGTTCATTTCTAAACTCAAATCACGCTATCCTCAAAGCTCTGATGTCAAGCGAAGCTCTGTCAGGATAGCAAGATAGTCTATACGTTTGTAGAAGTGAGCTCATGCCTAATCGCTATCCTCTATCTATTGTTCACGGTATGCAGACTAAGGAGTGCGTCCACATCGGAATATGGAGTGCAACATGTGGCAAAACATTGGCCAGTGAATATGATGCTCCCAACCGTAGCTAACCACAACAACAGCGAGATTTGGTTAAAGTCAGCGACTATCATTCGCGCTATGGAGGGGAAATTTTTATCATAGAACCCATATCGGTTTTTGTTCCATGAATTTCGTACTAGGCCAATTAGATCTGAATGTAAATGGTGAGGATAGTTGCTCGTAGAAAACAACCCAAAGATTATAACTACAAACTCTATACAGCTCGCAGAGATGGATATAAAGCTCGACAGAGTTCATCGCAACCTGCCAGTTCCGTCGTTGATCGAGCTAATTATCAATCGAAATGAAGGCCTCCTATCTTCCACCGGCGCCCTCTCTGTCAAGACCGGCAAGTTCACCGGCAGATCGCCTGACGACAAATTTATTGTCGACGACGAAGTCACCCACAACTCAGTCGACTGGGGCAAGGTCAACCATGCCATCTCAGAGGAGAACTTTGATAAGATATTTCGCAGGATGAAGAGCCATATCGAAAAAAAAGAGTTCTTTATCTTTGATGGCTTTGTAGGGGCGGATTCTGACAACAAGCTGTCGATAAGGGTGCTCAACAACAGAGCATGGCACAACCTCTTTGCCAGACAGCTGTTCATAAGGCCCGTTCAGGAAGAGCTCGAAAACTTTAGGCCCGAATTCACACTCCTCTCATGCGACGATTTTGCTGCCATCGCTGAGGAGGTTGGGATTAGAACCGAGACTTTCATCATAATCAGCTTCAAGAAAAAGCTGGTGTTGATAGGCTCAACATCATACGCTGGCGAGATCAAGAAAGCCATGTTTTCAATAATGAACTTTGTCCTGCCACGAAAGAACGTGTTCCCGATGCACTGTTCCGCCAACGTGGGCAAGGACGGTGACACTGCGTTGTTCTTTGGTCTGTCCGGCACGGGAAAGACCACCCTGTCGGCAGACCCCGCCCGCCGGCTGGTAGGCGACGACGAGCACGGCTGGTCTGACAGCGGCGTATTTAACTTTGAAGGCGGCTGCTACGCAAAGTGCATCAACCTGAAAAAGGAAAAGGAGCCGCAGATCTGGAACGCGATCCGCTTTGGTGCTGTAATGGAAAACGTGGTAATGCGCGAAGATACTAGAGAGCCAGACTTTGACGACGGCAGTCTGACTGAAAATACCCGCGTCGCGTATCCTCTGGACTACATCGACGGTGCAGTGATCCCGAGTGTCGCCGGCCACCCTAAAGTTATTGTTTTCCTGACTGCCGACGCATTTGGCGTGATGCCCCCAATTGCCAAGTTGACAAAGGAAGGTACGATGTACCACTTTATGGCCGGTTACACGAGCAAGCTGGCCGGGACCGAGCGGGGCATAACAGAACCCAAAGAAACGTTTTCGCACTGCTTTGGCGCCCCGTTCATGCCATTGCATGCGTCGAAATATGCGGCAATGCTTGGCAAGAAAATAACCGAGCACGGAACACGCGTGTATCTGATAAACACCGGCTGGACAGGCGGACCCTATGGTGTCGGCAAGAGGATGAACCTCGTCTACACGAGGGCTATGGTTACGGCGGCGCTCAGCGGCGGGATAGACAAAGTCCCGGTTAAGCACCATGCCATCTTCAATGTCGATATGCCGACGTCGTGCGCAGGCGTTCCCGACGAAGTGTTAGACCCGCGCAACACTTGGGCAGACACGGATAGATACGACGCGTCCGCGAGGAGGCTAGCGGGACTCTTTGTCAAGAACTTTGAAAAGTTTGGCAGCGTGTCAAAAGAGATAGTAGAGGCAGGCCCAAAAGCATAGAAAGAAAATGGTAGCCCGGAGCAGATTCGAACTGCTGTCTCCAGGTTTCTTTTCTCTAGTAA
Source organism: Nitrososphaera sp. (assembly GCA_025450475.1). Taxonomy (GTDB): domain Archaea; phylum Thermoproteota; class Nitrososphaeria; order Nitrososphaerales; family Nitrososphaeraceae; genus Nitrososphaera. Next base: position 26,038 of record JANWHJ010000009.1, on the reverse strand, counting down.
GATCCAGAGCCTGAAATCCCTAGCCCTCAACCTTGGAGATTGGCCGCTAGACGACCGGGCTAACCAAAAACCCGATTGCTTCTCCGATATTTGACTCTAACGTTTTGTGTTTACTTCCCTTATGACAAGGCCGTACTCAAGCGGCGACTTCTTCCTCATGTAAGGGATGAGGCGATAATTGATGGAGTAGACGTTCTTGTCCCTGCTGATAATGTTCTTTATCAGCAGCGAAACAAAGCCGCCAGCAACCTTTGAAGGCGCGATTCCACTCTCCTTGCAGAACACGTCCCTCCTTATGTGGTATTCCTTTAGCCCGAAATAGGGCCTGTTGATGTCGAGAACGAGTGGCCACACCACGCTTTCCCAGACCATCCTCCGGTTCTCTGTAGACGAAGCGTGCTTGCCCTTCCTTATCGACACAAGCTGTTCTTCAAGAGATAGTTCGTGCTGGGGGCTGAGCAATGCGGAGTACGTTTAAACTCCCGGGTTTATAATTTATGTCAGTGCAGCCAGACAGCTTGGTCAAGGATTCGCTTGACCTCCTTGCAAAAAAGTGGAAGGTAGACCCAAAATTGTACGACTTGCAGACGGGTGAACGCGGCGACGTAGTAGACACCCCACTGAGCATTGGGGGTGTGGTGTTTCACATTCCGACCTTATCAAGTGACGGACTGTATGTCTTATGGAAGTGCCTCTGGCCCGACTGCCACAACTGCTGCGAGCGTCAGGGAAGGCTGCCTCTGACAAAGGACGACATTGGCAGGATAGCGAAAAGAGTGGGATATCACTCAAAGGCCGAGTTTGTAAAGAACGAGACCCGCATCTCCAGCTGGGAGGAGCATGAAGCTTTTGGCAACGTGATATCGACGCTAAGCATGATCTCGCTCAAGAGAAAGCTAGACGAGCGGGAAGAAGAAGACGGGACTCCGCTCCGCTGCAGGTTTCTTGACAACAAGGGCTACTGCGGCATCCACCCTGACAAGCCCGGCGTATGTTGGCTCTACCCGTTCGCATCATGGCTCGAAGTCAACAAGCGCGGTCAGCCGGTGGTGCACGCCACGTTTCAGTTCACGGGCGACTGCCCCGGCTTTTACCTCGAAAAATCAATAGACGGCATGATGCCAGTGCTACAAGACTATTCGATAAAGATCTACAACTACAACATGGCAGTTAGCAGGACGACTAGAGAGCACTATGGCTTTGTCAATATCGTGGACCTGCGGCAGGGCTAGTCTCGCACAATTCTGGCTTTCATGCGCAGCGCCGACTTGTTACCGTGGTCCTTGAACACATGGTCGAGAAACTTTTCATAGTTCGGAAAGGAATCCTCGCAAGCCGGGCAGACAACACGATATGTCATGATCTACACTGAACGGACTGCTATAAATTGAAAAAGGAGGTTACTTGAACCTCTTGCCCACTTCGTCCCAGTTGACTACATTCCACCAAGCTGCGACATAGTCGGCGCGCTTGTTCTGGTACTTTAGATAATACGCATGTTCCCATACATCAAGGCCCAGCAGAGGAGCAAGCTTTTCTTTGTTGAATCTGGTCCACACACTCGATTGGTTTGGCATGGTGGTGAACTGCACCCCTCCTGAGGCGTTTTTGACGAGCCATCCCCAGCCGCTACCTTGCAGCGTAGTCGAGTCCTGCGAGAACTTTGTCTTAAAGTCACTAAAGCTTCCAAACGCCTTCTTGATTGCGTCTGCGATCTCTCCGCTTGGCTCTCCTCCACCACCCTTTTTCATGCTGTTCCAAAACAGCGTGTGGTTGTTGTAGCCTCCACCGTGGAAGTTGACGGCGCCCCTTGCATTCTCGGGGACGGAATCAATGCTCTTAAGGATCTCTACCACATCGCTCTTGTTCTGCCATTCCGGGCCTAGGTTGCCCAGAGCCTTGTTCAGGCCGTCGGTGTAAGCCTGGTGGTGCTTGGTGTGGTGAATTTCCATAGTCCTTGCGTCAATGTGCGGCTCCAGTGCGTCGTACGGATAAGGCATTGGAGGGAGTGTGAAGTTAGCCATGCATTAAGAGAGGTGAAGGGGAGAATATATTGTTTTTTTGCAAGGTTACTGCGATCAGCTTGCCTGCGGCGTGATGGTTGAATGGGAAATCGCATGATCGTCTAACATTGTGTCAACTCCCACTCCCACTGTCTGTATTTCAATTTCCAAACCAGCAAGCTCCTGTTCCGACAGGCTATACTTCGTGGCTAGTATCATTTTTACTTTTGACTCTGGATCGGATATTTCGTCAATGCCTGACGACACAGTGACGTCCAGTATTTTCATCATCATTGATTGAGGGATCTTATTACTCGCGTCGGAAACTATCGCAAATGTGATCTTGTCGACCAGCACTTCGTGCGGAAGCTCGTCAAGTGCGTTAGCCGTATAGAACGCTTGCACTTCCAGCAAGTTGATGTCCTCGGCGCGGCCAAAAACCGTGGTGCCGGCTGAAAGCGATCCCAGCAATCCGGGCTCTACAGGCACATTAATGATGATGAACCCTTCGATAAAGTTCTGGCTATTGCTGAGCACCTGCCTCAGATCCTTGCACACAATCCCATTCACGGCATGCGGCTGCAAAGTCTCTAATATCGAGTTTGTGTTCCTTCCGTGGTTTGCGGTGGCACTCCATTGGATCTTTACTGGGAAGCCCTGCTTGTTTAGGATGCCAATGTCTGTGTCGTAGTGGCCAGGCCTGAGCGGCCCCTCGCTCCCTGATATGGTGCCGCACTCGAATTTCACGTTGTAAATGATGTTGCTTATCTGAGTGTCGTTCTCCAGGGCGGCAGAGCTGTCGGAATCTGTCGTGCCGTCTGACCTTGGTAGGGCCGCAAATGCCGCAGCCAGAATGACTGCCCCCGCGGCAATAGACACAATTGCAACCACCTTCTGCCTCGACACCTATCCAATATAGCTGTCTATGACATAATTAAATCATTAGAGCGCGGCGTTAAGAATTAAATATACAGTAGGTGCAATTATCAATGTGAAAGCAGGCAGACAAAAGATCTTCGCTTTTATTTTTTCTGCAATCCTTTCCTTTTCGATTTTCGTGATTGGAATTCCAAGCCAGAGGGCGTTTGCGGATGGTCTGACTACGGAAACTTTTTCGGCGTCGCTTGGCAACAGGCAGGCCGAGCTGCTTGTAAAGGTAAACCCGCCCATCTTGACCGACGCAAGCAGGGAGGACGCATACATGTTGTTTAGGTTGTACGACGCAAACAACAACCAGACTATCAAGTACACATCATTCATCATTACTGTGGAAAAAGGAGTTGGAAAAAACGCAGAGGAGATCTTCACGGACGTATTTCACACAGAGAGCGGCCTGCTCCAGTTGAGGGTGCAGCCTTCGGAAGGTGAGGTGCAGTTCTTTGGCACGCGCGAACAGTTTCTGGATGCGTGGGTTGCCGATCCGGGCGGAACAGTGAACGTCCGGGGGCCCATATTCCTTGAAGGCGGCATATACCACCTCCGCATCGATATCCTTGGCATAGATAGCATCCGCAACCTATTTCCACCTGACAAGATTCCACGTTTTGATTCATGGCTCAGCGTGGGTGACATCTTTTCTGAAAACGTGGTGTACCAAGGCCAGCCTTACAACATGACTATAATTTCGTACTATGATAGGGTAAAGGACTTTAACTTTGAATCCCAAAAACAACAATTTACGTGGGCGATGCCGTTTGACTGGAACGCTTCAAGAATACAGTCCACAAACATCTTTGTGCACGAAGAGGTCAAGATACCAAAGTCGTTTGCAGGGATAGGTGACGCGCCCTCGTTTGCTGCGACCGTCAATGGTAACCCTATATCCGGCAGGATGCTTGCAGTCGACCCGTTCTCCTCCGAGAAGGACCTTACTCTCCACTACTTAGTGAACAAGAACGACATCATTAGCTTGGCTGGAAAAGTCCCTGAAGGCACCTCTGAGATGACTTTTACTCTTGCACCGGGGACTGGTGACAACGTGCAGACGACAGGCGAAATGTTAACAGACAGCGGAAACGTAAACGTCCTAGTCGAGTGGACTCCGAGCCAGCTGAGTGCTGGCATAGACTCGACCCTAACGCTTGCCTTCTCTGACGGCTTTTCAGGTCAGCGCATAACTGACGACGTTGGCTACAACCTGCGAATATTCGATCTCAACGACACAGAGGTCTATACCCGGTTGGACCTTGTGGCAAAGGGCGGGAGCGATACACAGGAAATAGAATTCCCGAGAGATGAAAACTATCACATGCAAGTAGAGATAACAGGCATCATGCGAGATGGCCAGACATTGGACCAGACGAGGAACGGCATAGCCAGGGGAACGGTGGTGGTACCAGAGTTCCCGATTAACGCCATGCTAGCCATGGCCGGAGTGGTTGCCCTAGTGTTAGCAACGCAGAGGCTTGCAAGGAAAATGCCGGGCTTTCAATGAAGGCCTTCCATGATAAACTCTCCGAGGCGCTGTACCGGGAAATGCCTAACACATCGTCAGCATCAGATAAAGTGATGCTTCACGTGGAGCATTTCGACTTGGCACAGAGTTACGTCACTGCCGAGGTGGAAAATAGATACGGCGACATTGTTAAGATAAACATCGAAGCCGGGCGGTTTGGCATCGAGCTTCAAGAAACATTGTTCAAGTTCGGCGAAGGCAGCCGAGGCTGGCATACCTCATGACTACGATAAACGACATAGGCAAGATACTCGTGCGCAAGCTGCCGGTAATTGGCTTAAAGGACTGGCTCTTGATCTACAAGGATGACCTATTATTGTTGTTAGCGGCAAAGGACGCTTTTGACGAAGTAGAAATCTGAGTAGTTGACTAAAAGAGTCTGGCGAAGCGCAGTTTTTTTCTCACCTGCGCCTCGACCAGACAGTTTGTTCCCCATCGGTTTGGTCGATGTAGGTATACATGGGCGGATTGACAATTTAAATGTGATGCTTCAACCTATGATGTCCAAGATCTTCGGGATCACCCTTTCGTGATACGTGGGCGCGTCAAGGGAGATACACAGGAACCTGTCGTTTGTCGCAGTCAGCGGCGCCGACACTAGCGTCACCTTGTCAAATTCAGTCATTTGGAATCGTATCTGCCCGAGGTCTGATTCAAACTTTTTGTTGATCGCAAGCGCCTGGTACGCGCTGTAAAATGAAGTTGCCCTTGTGTCCCCTTCAGCATTTTCCTTGATAAGAGGCGAAGGAATGTCTGCGCGGTACCTGCCAATCAGAAGCTTGCCCTCGCTGTTTATGACACCTGCAAACCTGACTCCCTTGTCTGTGCTCAGGATAGAATCACACAACTTTTGAAGAAAGTCACGCTCTTCCTGTCCCATCCTATCCTGTGGACGACATATAGGAATATAAAATATGCGACACAATTGTTGTGGAAAAACCTCCAAATGTGGCATTAAGTGCAAGTGCCAGCAGGTCCCGTTGTAGACAACTGCTGCGGCCAGCTTCTGGAGATTATCGTAAAAGCTTGCTCAATAAATTGATATGTATAGGTCAAATTTCTCCAGAAATACCTTTAAATGACTAGGAACCATACGAATGCCAGTAATGCCAGTAGTAGGTATAGACGATCTGGCTATCTATGTACCTAAACTCTACCTCGATTACAAGGATTTTGCGGAAGCAAGAGGCATCGACCCGCATAAGCTCGAGTATGGTATAGGAATTAAGAAGATGGCCCTTGCTGACACTAACCAGGATTCTGCTTGCATGGCCGCAAACGCGTGCCTTAAGCTGATGCAGAGGAACCGCTTGCACCCGGAGGAGATGGGTAGGGTCTACGTCGCCACCGAGTCGTCGCTAGACGAGTCAAAGGCAATGAATTCTTTTGTCGTCGGTATGCTTGAGCAGATTTATGGCGAAGGCTCGTTTGAGCACGCCGGAGGAATTGAATGCAAGTTCGCTTGCGTGAGCGGCTCGTACGCGCTCTATGACAACGCAAACTGGATCAGAGCAGAAGAGAACAACGGCAAGGCCGCGGTAGTCATTGTAAGCGATATTGCAAAGTACGACATGGGCTCAACAGGCGAATATACACAGGGAGCCGGTGCAATAGCACTGCTGATAAAGGAGCAGCCGCGCCTGATGGCCTTTGATCAAAAGGTTGCTTCTACCACTATAAAGAACGAATACGATTTTTACCGTCCTTTTGGCAAGGAAACTCCGCTTGTCAACGGCAGCTACTCAAACCTGCTATACCTCATATCTGTCAGGAAGGCGTTTGACGCCTACAAGGAGAAGGCGATCAAGAGCGGCCTTGTAAAACTAAAGGACGGCGAGTCCATTACGGATCACATCGACTTTTTTGCCGTGCATCTCCCGTACAGGAAAATGGGCGAAAAGGCTCTTGCCTACCTTTTGAGGCACGAGTGGCGCCACCTCCCGCGCTGGAAGCATGTCATAAAGGAGATCGGGACTCCAGAGCCGCAGCCTAAGGATCCGCGTGGCACCATCGAGTCGATTCTTGCTGACACGCAGTTCATGAAGGGAGATGAACAGTTCAGGCGTGCATTCATGCAGACGTCGTTCTACAATGAAGTTTACGAGAAAAAGATGGCGACTTCGCTTGAGGCGTCTTCAATCATCGGCAACCTATACACCGCGTCGATGTATATGGGTCTGCGAAGCCTGCTTGAATTTGAGTTCAGAAAGGGTACGGACCTTGAAAACAAGAGGATCGGCTTTGGCTCGTATGGGAGCGGAAGCAGCGCGATGGTGTTCAGCGGCGTGATACAGCCAGAGTACAAACAGGTAGTGAACAAGATGGACCTAGAAGAAGACATTGGCCCGCGTCAAAAGCTCTCAATGGTAGAGTACGAGAGGCTACATCGCAACGAGCGTAAGTTCAGCGACTCTGTCGTACGCGCGCACAAAGAGTTTGTGCTGGTGAAGCTGGGTGGCACCACCGCAGACAAGGCCGGCTTCCGAGAATACGAATACTACACGTAATAAGTACTAATTTCTTAATTGGTGTCTTTCAGCCATAGCTTCAGAACAAAAGTCATGAGGTATGTCGAACTAGAAACGCCTCACCTGTTTTCTCAATTCAGTTCAAGCAGACGTGAGTTCGCTTAGCCAAAAATTAAGGTGGTAGGTCAGCTAGGCTGATTCTACCCTTTTCTTCGTCTTTTTCTTGATTTTTCTTCTTGTTGGCTGTGAGGTTAGTGGAAGATGCTTTGTCGTTAGCTGCTTTAATCGCTTCTATACATGCGGTTTTGATTTCATCGTACACCGTAACAGTCAAGATTTCTTCTAGCGCAATAAGCCCGTTCTCGCCACGTGCTGAAAGTTCTTTGATGGCAGTCTTCTTTTCTTCTTAATTGCATGACCATTTGGCAGTTTCTTTAAGTTGAGATATCGTCTTGTCGGTTGACATCATTGTCGACCTTAATCTATAGAAGACTACATGGTATTTAATGAAGCCGCTTCGGACTTGCATTGTTTGTTTTCTCTTCAGTGGTCGGGTCAAGAAACAGCTTGGGCCACCGCCTGGGTATTAAATGGCGACCATTGGTATGATGTAAGTTGCAGGTGCCGTTTAGACACTTGCTGGTAAACAGCAAGGCCGCATACCTTGTTAATTGACGACCTGCAATACTTAAACCGTCTCAACATGAATCAACTTAATACCCATTTGCCAATCTTATCCGTGCCTTAGTAGCAGCAAGTTTTCTATTTCAAGTTCTTGAGCGGGAGATCATTCTTGTTCCGCATTTTCAAATCACGTCAACTAACTACCTTGAACTCTATTCTTTTTTGCTTTAGGAAGTCTACGAGCCGGTGAGCGTGCTTTTCATCTTCCATTTCTAGACTCAGGTAGACACCCGCAGTCCCCGCAGGAATGTGTGAGCTGAGTCGATCGTGTTCTACTTCGACGATGTTGATGCTCAACTCGGCGATGCTGTCCACCACGCTCTTTAGTGCGCCGGGCTTGTCGGGAAGCAAAATAAAGACCTTGAGCATTCTGCCCATCTGCATCAGTCCCTTTGACACTACTTGGCCAAGGAGGTACATGTCAACATTGCCGCCTGACAGGATGGTCGCGACCCTATCCTTCCTTCCTGCCTTGCCGCCGTTTGAAAGCAGATAGGCGAGACTGGCCGCGCCGGCCGGCTCGACCACCAGCTTGGCGCGCTCCATCAAGAGGAACATCGTCTTGACTATTGACCCATCATCAACAAGCACTATGTCGTCCACGTATTTGCTCACGATCTCGTAGGTCAATTTTCCCGGCTGCTTCACCGCAATTCCGTCTGCGATGCTGTAGCCTTTTTTTGTCGACTGAAGTGAGCCCTTTGCTACAGATTCTTTCATGGCGGGAAAAGCCTTCGACTCTACCCCGATTATCTTTACGTTTGCTTTCTTCGACTTTACTGCTATTGCCACACCTGCTGCAAGGCCTCCGCCCCCAATTGGCAAGTATATCTTGTCAACGTCCGGCAAGTCTTCCAAGAGCTCCAAGCCTACAGTCCCCTGCCCGGCAATGACATCTGGATCGTCAAAAGCGTGGATTATCGTCATTCCTTCTGCCTTGGCTATCTCTTGCGTGGCTTCCCAGGCTTCGTCATAGTTTGCTCCCTTTCGGACCACGTTTGCGCCGTACGATCTAGTTGCCGCTACCTTGGCCGGAGACGCATTCTGCGGCATCACGATCGTGCACGGGATTTTTTTTATCGCAGCGGCGTAAGCTACTCCCTGGGCGTGGTTACCAGCAGACGCGGCAATCACTCCGTGGCTGGCCTGCTTCTCAGATAGCTTACTTACCTTGACAAACGCCCCGCGCACCTTGAACGAGCCGGTCACCTGGAGGCATTCTAGCTTTAGAAACAGGTTTGTGTCTGCGAGCCCCGAGAAGGTTCTGGCACTTTGGAGGGGAGTTTTCCTGACAATTCCGGCTAGTAACTCCCTCGCCTTGATGATGTCCTCGAATGTGGGCATCTTTTGCGCCTTGTCAGGTTTCCACGCGCTGTCGTCGCTCATGAATATGCATCAGCGGTGGACGCCTTAATTATGATTTGTGTCGGCCAGCCGTCACGCGAGAAGCTCTTCAGTGTTTGAAAAAAGTCTCATGTTTGTCTATATCCGGTCCTGCCTCAATGTTTCATAATTTCAGCGTCAAAAAGGAACGGAGCGCTTCACTCTTTGCAACATGGATGTTGTCCAACATCCATCAGTTGACCCGCTGTTCCGCCTCATTGACACAATTAGAAGTTTACTGGTCGCATAAAGAAATGTTCAGAGTATATTCGTAAGAATTCCGATGACAAATATGTGAAGGGATTACTGAGGACACCCCTCCATCTTTTGTATCCAGTAGCCGTTCTGCTTGATGGCCTTTTCGACGGATGGCGGTGCTGCCTGTATGTGGCAGAATTGGCACTCTTCCTGGGTCATTTTTTGTCCGTTCTGGCCTGCAGTGGTAAGGTATTCCTTGCCGTACTCGATTGCCTTTCCGTGCGGAGTGCTTGCCTCCACAATGACGTCAAAGTGCATTACTCTGCCGTCTTTCTTTGTAACATAAGTGTCGTATACTGCGCATTCCATGTTGCCTTAAAATTGGATTTTACGATATTTAATCTATTTCCTTCTTCCCCGACTTGTTATTATCTCCGAGTGTCGGCAAATCTGCCGAATGTCCACCGGGATATCGATTTCTAACTCCAAACCAAGGGCCCCCCTTTTCTCCTAACGAATGACCGCAGCCATAATTCAGCTGATGTACTAGTTTTAACTTGAAGATTGAAAATCTTTATTGCAAAGAGCCTTCCTAGCTATCACGATGTATCCCAGCGACATCTTTTCGAGGATGTACTCCGGCGAAGAAGAATCCAAGGTCTACCCGAAAAAGGAAGAGGCGCCGTCAGAAGTGGACGATGTTCTGCAGACCAACCTCTTCAACGTGATGCTGAACCGCAGGTCGCAGCGCAACTTCGAAGATCGGGACGTCGAGGACTGGAAGTTGGAGATGATATTTGCCGCTGCCGACACCGCCCCGACTGCAGGGGGCTTTCAAGGATTTGAGATCTACCACGTAAAGAACGCTGACATCAAGGCAAAGCTTGTCCAGGCCGCAAACAACCAGCCGTACGTGAGCGCGCCGGTGACGCTAGTCTTTTGCATGAACCCGTCCAGGGTCAGGATGAATTTCCCACTGAACATTATCAAGAAGTTCTCGGTGCAGGATGCCACACTGGCCGCGGCATACGCGCAGCTCGCTGCCCACGCGCTGGGAGTGAGCTCGGTGTGGATAGGTATGATAGACGAGCAAAAGGCAATGCAGGCGCTAGGCACTGACCTCGTGCCAGCATGCATACTTTGCCTTGGTTACCCGAAAAAGATGCTGCAGGCAAAGCCAAAGAGAAACCTATCAGAACTGATTCACGAAATCTAGTACCCCGCGTCCATCAGGAAGACGAGCGTCTCTTCATTTTTCACTCGTGTGCTAGTCTTGTCAAGCCGCTTCACCTTGGTGCTAAGACGCACCTGCACTACGTCCTTGCTAAAAGATGTGTTGAGGTCCATCTCCACGCTCCCAGGTAGCCACGCGTCGTCGTGCGCGTGATCAAGCACCACGCCATCCATCGGGACTATCACCTTACTCACCTTGACGACGTTGTCGATGTCGTTTTTTATCCTTATACGCACCTGCGCTTCTTCATATTTCACTGGCTTAATATCGTACTTGTTCGTGCTAATCTCAGTTTCAGTGTAGCGGCACACGACTCCGCTTTCAGGTGATCCATAAAGCGCGTACTGCTGGCGCGTGCGCGAAAACGCGTCAACTAGCATCTCCTCGTCTTTTGATTGGCGGTAGATTCCAATCTCGATGGGCATTTTTGCATAGACCACTGCCTGGCTTCTCTGGTCGATTACCACCGGCGTCCTGAAATTCAGGTACAGATTCTTTGCGACAGCCGTAGGCGTAAAAAGCGGCGGGGATGGAAAGACGCCGATGATGACGGGATCCTCGTTTGAAACTATCATGGCTTCGGCCGCTAGCACGCTCCCGGTATGCCGTTTGTACGAAAGCGAAGAACCGGCACTGTTGATTTCAATCCTGTTTTCTCCGAATACGAGGTGGTAGTCTCTAGTGGTTTTGGACTGCAACCGGTGGTGTCCGAGCAGCTCTTCCAACGGTCGGAATTGTCGCCTTGTATTTGTAAACCTATCTACTAAAACCAATATACTACGTCATTGCATGATTGACACAGTGTCAGCGGAGAATGCGACTTTGACGTGGTTTGGAATTCCAAACCATACGATAAACCTGTTCGGGACGGAGATTGCGCCGCTGACAATACTATTGACCTTACTGATAATCGTTGGTGGCTTTGCCATAGCGCGGCTAGCCCGCATCATCACAACCAAGTATATCGGCACAAAGCTACCGGCCGACACACGCAGGACCCTCGGCAAGACTGTCTATTACGTGATAATCGCCATCGCGCTCCTTGCTGCACTCGGAGCTTCCGGTGTTGACCTATCAGGGGTAGTTCTTGCGGGAGGTATAGCCGGCATCGTCATTGGCTTTGCAACACAGTCTCTCTTTTCAAACTTGATCTCGGGCATATTCCTGCAGATTGACAAGCCTATGAAGATAGGTGACCCTGTCCTCATAACCGGTAAGCTGCCGGACGTGGCCGGAGTCGTAGTAGAGATAACGACGCTTTCGGCGCGCCTCCGGATGTTTGATGGAACGTACGTTAGGCTGCCCAACTCTGACGTGTTCCTCTCAGAGATCCGCAACTATTCTAACGCTGCTGCCCGCAGAGTAGAGATAAGCGTGGGCGTTGCATACAAGGAAGACGTTGCAAAGGTCATCGGGACAATCCGAAGGAGCTTGAAGGAGACGCCTCTCGTGCTGGTCGAGCCGAATCCAGACGTCTACGTGGATAGCCTTGGAGATTCGGCGGTCAGCATCAATGTGTGGTGCTGGGTCCCGTTCTCTGTGTGGTTCGACATGAGGAAACAGATCATCCAGCAGATAAAGAGGGATCTCGACTCAAGCGGGATCGAGCTGCCTTTTCCTCAGCGGGTCGTCTACCTTGAAAAGCAGGGTCACAAGCGCAAAGCCGGCTCTCCAGAGGCACCTCCAGGCGAAATACGCGAAGGTCTGGACATTAACGAATACGTACACCAGAGCGACTGACAGTGAGAACTTTCCTCTCACTTAATTAGCGCCTGCGAAAATCTACTCTGTGAAAGAGGCGAACAAGGGTGGCAGACGCAACGTATTCGCGTTGGGGCTAGTCAGCCTCTTTACCGACATTTCCTCTGAAATGGTGTTTGGCTTGTTACCTCTTTTCCTCATCGGTCAGTTAGGTGCTTCAAGGACAGTCCTTGGGCTCGTGGAAGGGGTGGCAGAGATGCTGGGCTACAGTGTTAGGATGGCATCCGGGACCGTTTCTGACAGGGTGCAGAAAAGGAAGCCATTGGTGCTTATCGGCTACTCCCTGTCGGCGGCGACAAAACCCTTCTTCGCGCTGGCGGGGGTCTGGACAGAAGTGTTTGCCGTGAGGGTGGCGGACAGAGTGGGTAAAGGGATAAGGACGGCACCGAGGGACGCACTGATAAGCGAGTCAGTGTCCGAAGCCAAGGCAGGCAGGGCGTTTGGCTTGCATAGGTCATTGGATCAAGCGGGGGCAATAATAGGACCGTTACTCGCCTTCTTGCTCTTTCCCTTGTTGGGGTTTACCGGCGTGTTCTACCTTTCGCTAGTGCCGGGTGCGATGGCAGTAGTCATCCTGGTATTTTTCGTAAAGGAAAAGCTTGCGCCATCCGGCATAAGGCGCTCCATCGCGGGCAATGTAAGAGACGTGATAGCGCAAAAGCGGTTCGTCGCGCTTCTGGCGATAATGGGCCTGTTCAGTGCCGGCGCGTTCAACTTCTCATTTGTGCTGATAAGGGCTTCAGACCTCGGGGTTGCAGACGGCACGGTCCTCTTGATCTACGCTGTGATAAACGGAGCTCACGCCCTTATCGGGTACCCTGCGGGAATGTTGGCAGACAGGTTAGGGAAGGAAATTGTGCTGTCGATCTCCTACGGCGTATTTCTAGTGAGCACGGTGTTGATGCTCATATCCGCGAGCTCTGCTCATGCTTACGTGATTGCTGCAGTCTTTGGTATCTACATTGGCATAGCAGAGACGGTACAGAGAGCGATCGTGCCAAAGTACGTTGCGAGCCATCTGTTCGGCACTGCCTACGGGCTGTACAATCTAGTCATAGGATTGTCGTTCCTCGCGGCAAACCTTGTCTTTGGGTTCCTATTGGACTCGTCAGGAATTGGGGCTGCCGCCAATTACAGCATTGTAATGTCTATCATTGCCATAGTCGCGCTGTTTGGATTTCAGGCTATGATCCGACTTAGGGGATCCTAGCCTTCATCAAGGCTTTTGCGACTTTGACTAGCTCCCGGGCGACCTCGTCGACATCGTCCTTCTTTACCTTGTTCGTGTTGATGTACGCTTCCCTTGCATTTGTCTTTTTGTTCTTTATGACTTCGATGTCAAAGTAAGTGGTGACGCCCTCCTCTCCCTGCATGAGCCTGTTGTAGTCTATTGTCACCGGCGAAGTCTGGTACAACTCGATGAGCAGATCATTCAGCTCGCCAAAGAGCTTGTTTTTCCTCTTGCCCATCTCTTCGAACTGGGGGAACTGGCTCTCAACAGCCGACGCCTTTTCGTCAAGGTCCTTAACTAGCTTTTCGTCATCGAACATTTTCGTGAAAAGCTCTTGAAACTCCATGTTGACGTATCCGCGCTTTTCAATTTCGGCCGCAAGCGCCGCATTTGCAGCACCTGTCATGTCCTTGAAGACCGTCGTCGCGTCGTCCGCTATTTTCGCGAGCTCCTTTTGTATCTCTATGACGTGCTTGTCGACCCTGTAATAGGGCAAGACGTGAAATTGGATGCCAAAGTATCCGCTGATATGGTATTTGCCTACCTCCTTTGTGAATTGGCAGTAGAGCCTGTGCAGGTCCTCAGTCGCCGATTTCAAGATGCCGCTAAACCCCCAGCCTACAAGCAAGTTTGCCATTCGCTGGTAGAACACCTGTACGTTCTGTGGGTCAAAAGTGTCGGCCTGGGTCACTGTGCCGTCGCCCAGCATGGCACCGGTCTTGTGCATGGCAATGGCCGGCCCGATAGCTTCAAGGTGCGCATGCTCTACATTTTGAGCAACCGAGTTTACTTGCTTGCAGAAAAAGTCGTCCCCCTTGAATGGAGCCCTCACAGCCAGAATTGCCGCAAAGCTGTCTAATATATCCATGTTTAAATGTGACAATTGGCTAGTTAGGAACGGGCTTGACTGAGGCAGAGAAGGAACCTGAAAAAAAACGAGAGCAGGACAAGACCGGCAAGGCCCTTTTTGACATGTTGATGAGCGCCGGCGGAGCCCGCGCATCAGAAGCTAAGACAGTCGACTCGGAGACTCTTGTCTCTCAGACCCAGGACCGGCTCTGGAAGGCGCTCAAGCGCCGCTACCAGTATGATGTATCACTAGAGCGTGGGCAGGAATATCTCCTCAACCACGTGAGCAGCAAGATCCCACTCGTGATAATGTACGCGGACCTGGTCGGCTCCACTAACATGAGCATGACCCTGCCGGCAGACAAGCTCACGACGATAATACGCGCGTTCACTTACGAGATGTCGCAGGTGATCTACAGCCATGAAGGCTATGTGCTGAAATACGTGGGCGACGCCGTCATTGCGTTTTTCCCGGCAAGCTACAACAAGTTGCTCGCTTGCGACAGGGCTGTCCAGTGCGCTAAGTCGATGCTGACCGTAGTGAAGAACGGTCTCAACCCCATTCTGAATCAGTACGACTACCCTGAGCTGAATGTCAAGCTGGGGTTGGATGAGGGAGAAAACGTGATAGTGCAGTACGGGCACGACAAGAGCTCGCTCATAGACATCCTTGGTTACTGCATGAACATCGCAGCAAAGATAACCTCGCTCACCGGGCCGAACAAGATTTCAATCGGCGAAGATGTGTACAATATGCTACATCCCTCAATAAGAGCGAAGTTCGAAGAGATGGCGCTCAGGGGAGATGAATGGAAGTACACAAATCGGCAGACGGGCAAGCTCTACAAAGTGTACATGCAGGCCGACGCCGGCAAGTCAACTTCTAAGTTATGATAATCTCTTTCTATTCCTCTCTTTTATCGATTTCTGATATCTTCTAATTCTGAATAGTTCATTTATGCAGTTCATGGTGGACACGTCGGCTTTCTTTAATTCTAACTTCCCATTTGACCTATGGATGCTCCGTCCCCCGGTTGCAGACAAGAAAGGATTTAGCGGTACGATTTCTGCTTTCTGCGCCTTGCGCCGGGACCGCCGAACTTCTTGGACTCTGACTGCCTGCTGTCGCCAGATAGAAGATGCCTGTCGTACTCTGTTATTTTTTTCCTGATCTCTTCCCGTATGCTCTTTGTGAACGGGTGCTCCTTCGGGTCTTTTCCACCCTTCTCTTGGCCTGTTAGGGCTCTTGAGATTGCGACCGCGCTGGCAAACGCGCTGCCCATGAAGCCGCCACCGTGAACCTGCACGTCAATATCGATCCGATTCCGATAGTCGCCAACCAGCGTAAGCGGGGTTAGCACCAGCTCTTTTGCAACATCAGGCAAAATCAGCTCTGCTGGCGTATTGTTTATTCTGACCTTGCCAGATCCCTTTGCAATCGTCGCAACAGCTCTGCTGGTCTTGCGTTGGCCCGGATAGAGCTCTACCTTGTTTGTCACTATCCCTTCCACCCTAACTCTCTGGCGACTCCGCCAACCGAAATATAGTATGACTCTGGCTTGGTTATTTTGGAATCAGAGAACGACTCCAGCTTGGACTTTTTCATTTCCTCTGGAACCCCGATGTATACCCTCAAGCGCGCAAACGCGGCCATGCCGCTTGATTTTCTCTTTGGCACCATACCCCTGACCATCTTTGTCAGCATCGTGTCGGGCCTCCTCGGGTGGAACGGACCGTGGATGGGGTTTGTCACAGAATTGATTTCAAGATGTTCCTTGTACTGTTCGATGGTCTTGGCTCGATTGCCCGACAGCATCGCCTTCTCTGCGTTTACAATTGCGACCCTGTTTCCTTGAAGCAATAATTTTGAAACGTGCGAGCACATCCTGCCCGCTATGGAATTAGTCGCATCGACCACGATGATTTTTGGCTGCTTTTGCATTGTCTTCTGCTCAGCCAATTATGCGCACTCCTTTTCCGTCCGGATGTTTCTTTATCAAGTCTTCAAACGTCAAGACCCTGCCGCCAGAATCAATGACTTTCTTAGCGGCTGATTCAGATATTGAAAAAGCACAAACCGTGAGCTTGTGATCCAAGCTTCCCGTCCCCAGGACCTTTCCGGGGACGACCACCACTTCGTCTGCCTTTGTAATTTGCGCTAACCTTCTCACATTGATTTCACGCCTGTTGGCCCTCGGGCCTGCAAGCTCTTCTTCAAGAGCTCGCCAGATTGGAGCCTTGTTCTTCTTGAAGGAGGACCGAAGAGTCCAGATCGTCGTATCAATCATTGTGTTGGCAAACATACGTTATGTCAACTCGTACTAAACGCTCCCCAAATAAATGTACCTAGGCACTCTTCGGTACTTTGAGCGACGACACCAATTGCTTGAAGTTCTTGATCTTCGACGCCAACTGCTCTGCCGCTACGGTCAGTATCTCTCCTGCTGTAAGCGCGCCGTTGGACTCTATCACCAGAATAATATCGTTTTCGTTTTCGCCGTCTTTTACGACTGACGCCGCCGTCGGCTGCCACTTTGCGTGATCCTTGCCTATGCCGAGCCTCGCGTACGCTTCGAATTTCAATTTCTGGTTTGGTGCCAGGACGACTATCGGAATGTCCTTGCTGACAGGCTTCACCAGCTCATCCTCTGAGACCAGCCCACCTGACGTTACAACGAGGGTCTTTTCATTTGCCTCCGAGTCGAGCACAAGGAGCACTCTGCACTTGCTGCAGCCAAGTGTGCTCTTGCAATCGCATTCGTGCGGCATGACAAACCTGCCAGGGTCGGTGCGCAGCGGAATGAGCCCGAGCCTATGGGCCACAGCTTCGTCGTGCATTACGGACGAATTTTCAAGAATCACAACGTCGTCAATCGCGAGGGTGGGGACTTCGCTAATAGCCAGCCTTCGAAGCGAGTTCACGTACTGCCTTGGAATATTGCTAAACCTGACAACAATCCTTTCGTCAGATTTTTCTACAACTTCAACAGAGGGAGAAGCCAATACTTCTGCAGCTGGCCAAAACGTCCTTAAAAATCTACCGAAAGTTGAAAATATTTCAGCATCCTGACACGCATATATACTCAGGAAATGATCTGGTCAACAAAATGACGGACAGATTCATAGTCGCCCGCCTTTCTCTGGAAGGCGACAAGTTTGAACTCATTGTGAAGCCCGATCCTGCACTTGATTACAAACTCGGCAAGAAGGTGGACATCTCCAATGTGCTCGTTTCAGACGATATCTACTCTGACGCGCAAAAGGGTTCCCGGGCGTCAAGCGAGAAAATGATGAAGCACTTTAAAACCACCGACTCTGTCGAAGTAGCCAAGCAGATACTTGCACGGGGCGAACTGAATCTTACCACAGATCAGCGCAGAAAGATGGTGGAGGAAAAGAAAAAGCAGATCGTGCAATTCATCAATAAGAGCTTTGTCGACCCAAGAACTCATCTGCCGCACCCCATCGTGAGGATAGAGGCAGCGATTGATGAATCAAGGGTCGTGATAGACCCATTCAAAAAGGCAGACGACCAGACCAAGGCGGTGGTGGACGCAATGCGCAAGATACTCCCGCTAAAGTCAGAGGTGGCTAAGCTGACAGTTACGGTCCCGCCCCAGTTTGCGGCGCAATCCTACAGCGTACTAAAGTCGACAGGAGACCTGAAGGGCGAGGAGTGGCTCGCCGACGGCTCGCTGAAGGCAGTGCTTGAAATGAACGCCAGCTTCAAGGGCCAGTTCCTCGACAGGCTTGGCTCAGTCACAAAGGGCTCGGCAGAGGTGAAGGAAGACTAGGGTCCGCTTACAATGCGAGTCTTGTTCACGAAAGGGCTCGAACACGTCAAGCTGCCTTGCGAAATAATCAGGCTTTGCGCGGGCTTCCCTTTTCAACAGCGCGCCTCTTTCGTCTGTGCCCTAGCGTGTCAAATTTAACGCGGAAATTCTCCGATTACGATCGACGGTCACTGCACGAAGGGGAGCAGGTCCAGCCGGGGATTTCAACCGAACAATAGAATGCAACACCCCCCGAAATCAGGGGCGACGACAGATTCCTACCACGCTTCTTATTCCGCTGCGGATGAAAATTGCGCATTTTCTTATCCCATCCTCAAAATGCCAATACCACTGGTTGTCCGTAAAATGAATATGAAAATACTGACAATCTGTTGCTTTCAAATTCACGCGTGTATGGAAGACAATTGGAATCTTTTTTCGTAGGAAAAATGTTCTCATGCGCTGCCTATTTGGGTTAATATATAAGTCAGCTATATCTAACCCCAAAAGGAGAAAGAGAAACAAATGGAAAACGACGATCTATTTTCACAAGGGCTTTTTGCCCCGGTGGTGAGCCTTTGAGATATGCACGACGTCAAGAGAAGATATGTCATCCCCGGAGACAAGATTGCCGAGGGAAATTTTAGGCCACTGATGAACGTAGTAAAGGCTGGCAACGCTCTGATTGCCACAAGAATTGGGATTGCAGAGACGGGGCGTGATGGCGTAAAGGTCATCCCTTTGTCTGGAGTCTACATCCCGCGCGTCAACGATTTAGTAATTGGCAAAATTGTCGACCATTCGTCGCTATCTTGGGAGGTAGACATCAATTCATGCTTCTCGGCGCACCTGCCAGCTCAGGACGTTTTTGGAAGGGACTTTTCGCCGGCGAGGGACGACATGGGAAGGCACTTTGCGACAGGCGACATGATAACCGCACGCATCATGGCTTTTGATCGAACACGCGACCCTACGCTTACGGTGCAGGACAGGGACCTAGGTAGGATAGCAAGAGGTGAGACGTTAAAGATTTCAGCAACGCGCGTACCCAGGCTAATAGGCAAACGTGGGTCAATGATCCAGACAATAGAGCAGGCGACACAGACGCGCGTGCTCATCGGTCAGAACGGAATAGTTGTCGTGACTGGTAGGACTCCGGAAGGAATAAAACTGGCCGTCAGGGCGATTAATATGGTTGAAGAGGAGGCGCACACTGCGAACCTGACGCAGCGCATAAAAGTACTCCTGAATGTGCCGGACACTCCGTCGCAGCAGGAAGCATCGAGCGCACCGATCGGCGGCGCTCCCAGAATCGAATCTGCTTCGGAAGGCGTGGAGGAACGATTGGAGGTTGAAGGTGAAAAATGACTCAAACAAGAAATTTGATTGACTCGGATGGAAAAAGGACAGATGGGCGGGGGATTGACGAACTCCGCGAAGTAAAGATATCGGTCGGAACAGTGAAAAACGCCGACGGGTCTGCATTCATTGAATTTGGAAAGAACAAGATATTGGCGGCCGTGTACGGGCCGCGCGAAGTGCACCCAAAACATATGGCGCAATCAGACCGGTGCGTGCTCCGGTGCAGGTACCACATGTCGCCGTTCTCGACAGATACGCGCAAGAATCCGGCGCCCTCTAGGAGGGAAGTCGAAATTTCCAAGGTTATGCGCGAGGCGCTCGAGCCGGCGGTTATGCTGGAAGATTACCCGCGGGCTGCGATCGACGTCTTTGTCGAAGTGCTTCAGTCAGACGGCGGCTCTCGTTGCGCTGGAATTACGGCAGCGGCAGTGGCGCTGGCAGACGCAGGTATCAACATGCGGGACCTTGTGGCCGCGTGCGCCGCAGGCAAAGTCGATGAAAAAATTGTGCTTGATATCAACGACACCGAAGATAAGGAAGGTGGGGCAGATATGCCTGTCGCATACATGCCACGGTTGGAGCAGGTGACCCTATTGCAGCTGGACGGCAACCTTTCGCCAGACCAATTTGGCGAATGCATCGACAAGGCAGTTGGCGGCTGCAAGATGGTGTATGAGATCCAAAAGCAAGCTCTGATGCAAAAATATTTTGGCAGTGAAACCGAATTACAGGAGGAACCGCAATGAGCTCTTCAAGGAGATCAACGATAATAGTGGAGCACCTGCGCAAGCAGGCAATGTGGGACTCGCTTGCCAAGGGCAAGCGGCTCGACGGTAGGGACTTTTCCCAGCAGAGACCGCTCGAAATCGAAATCGACGTGATAAAGAAGGCCAACGGTTCTGCAAGGGTCAAGCTTGGCGACTCTGAAGTGATAGCAGGCATCAAAGTTTCGACCGGAGAACCGTTTGAAGGACTCGAGAACAAGGGCGCCCTCATCGTAACTGCCGAAGTGCTCCCGACTGCTTCGGCCCACGCAGAGCCAGGACCACCAGACGAAGAAGTGATCGAGCTGGCAAGGGTAGTCGACAGAGGAGTCAGAGAATCGGAGATGATAGACCTTGATCAATTGGCGCTCGTGCCGGGCAAGATCGTCTACACGATATTCGTGGACTGTAGTGTGCTGAACGCGGACGGCAACTTGTTCGATGCAACGTCGTATGCTGTCGTGGCATCGCTACTGACCGGCAAGCTGCCAATACTTGAAATGAAGGACGGGAAGGTGGTCGACACGGGCAAGACTAGGCCAATGCCGGTGACGACAGTGCCCATTTCAATCACCGCAGCAAGGATAGGCGATCACGTATTGATAGACCCAAGCTCTGAAGAGGAAGGCTGCATGGACGCAAGGATAACGATAACCACCACAGATGAGAGCTTTTGCGCAATCCAGAAGGGGTCCACTGGCGCATTTACTGTAGAGCAGCTAAAGAAGGCGGCCGAGACAGCAAGAACTAAAGGAAAGGAAGTACGGGCAAAGTTGAAGGAGCTCGAAAACAATGGTTAAGAAAGGCTCGACAAATCTGAAGGGTCTTGGAATTAAGTTCGGGGCCACCGTGCGCAAGCGTTATGGCAAGGTTCACCGCACGTTACACAAAAAGCGGCGGTGCCCGTCATGCGGCTCGCTCAGATTCAGCCGGCTGGCTGCAGGCATCTGGCAGTGTCCAAAGTGCAAGTTCAAGGTTGCGGCAGGAGCATACGACGTTGACCTTGAAAAGCTTCAGAGCTAGGATCATCTTATCAGCAAGATCAAGGCACGCTGCGGCTTCAATCTGTGACGCACTTGCTCCAGATCTCACGCGCCTACCAAAAGGCACCGGTAGGGCGGAAATTTCTCTAAAAAACTCGAATGTCATTTTTGTCATCGAAACAAGCGACGTTGCATCCCTGCGTGCCAGCGTCAATTCCTACATACGATTGGCAGATGCCTCCGACAAGTGCACAACGCTATGATTTTATAGGCTGCCGATCTGAATAGCGTTATCTTGAGTGAACAGGAACTGCCCCCGTGGCTGAGAGAACAAGTATCTCGATTACAGCAGCTCCAGCAGAACCTGCAGGCGATAATGATGCAAAAGCAGCAGCTGGAGGTTGAAACGGTAGAAACCGACCGCGCTCTTGAAGAACTGAAAAAGGCCGGCCCGGACGACAGTGTTTACAGGAATGCCGGTTCGGTGCTTATCAAAGCAAAGAAGGAAGAAGTGATGAAAGAGCTCGAAGAAAAGAAAGAGCTTTCAAACACGCGCGTGATGGTCCTTGGCAAACAGGAAGCGAGGGTGAAGGAAAACCTGAAAGAAGTCGAAAGCAAGATAAACGAAATGATTCATGGCATACAAAGTGGCACAGATACAAAGCCCAAGGCCGGATAGAAAAAAATATGATGGCCGGGTCATGCTTCTGCCGTGGCTGTTAGAATAGTCGTGGATCAGAGGGAGAGGAACAGCGGTATCCCGGATCTGTTGAGAAAGGCAGGAGCGGTCATTGACTTTGCGCAATTAAGAGTGGGTGACTACATCGTCTCGCCTGAAACAGCTGTAGAGCGAAAGACAATCCGCGATTTGATAAGCTCGATCTATGACGGCAGGCTCTTTATCCAATGCTCAGACCTTGTAAGGCATTATCAAAAGCCGCTGCTAGTGATGCAGGGAAACATCGCCGACCTTGCAGAAATTCCTGACGAGGTAGAAGACAGGGATGTCAAACGGATTGCGGACAGGATGTCGCTTGCATATGATGCGCTTGCGACAATTGCAACAGAATTCCGGATCCCTATTATACACACCCCTTCGGCAGACCAGACCGCTCAGTTGCTCGTGACGCTCGTAAACAAGAGTCTTCGAACTGGGAAGGCGACCGGGCCGCTATTGCGAAAAATCAAGAAGGAACACCCCGTTTACATTCAGCAGCTCTCGGTGCTTTGTTCTGTCCCCGGGGTGGGCGAGAAGCTCGCAGCCAGGATGCTGAAGAAGTTCATGACTCCCAAGAGGGCACTCAATGCCTCTGCCGCCGAGCTTGCAACTATACCAGGCTTCGGGCTTGCAAGGGCAGAGCGTGTACGCAAAATACTCGATTCATCGAACAATACCAGGCAGATAGTCCAAAAGACGCTCTTTGGACAAGACAATTGAGATTTAAGATATAATCAGAATCACCCTCCTGTTATTTTGTATTTGCGCCGTAATCTGTTGCCGCATAGCGAACACTCTTTTGCGATGGGCCCAAACTTCTTACCGCAGGCGCTGCAGTAGGATATCCACTTCCTTGTTTCTTTTATGCCCTTGCTAGAGCTAGACTGGATGGGAATGTTTAATGTTGCTGCGACGTTCGCGACCGCATAGTCATCAGTCAGAAGTACGATCTTCAGCTGGAGCGCAAGCGCTATTATCGAGACGTCAGCCTGCGACAGTCTTGGGTAGTCACCAGTCTTTCTTGCCATGGATTTTGTTTTCTCGAAACTGTACTTGTCGGGATCAATCACCTGCAGGCTGCCGGTGGCAAGCAGCGCCTCAATCGCACCGTGCGACTTCTTGATGTGCTTTACTTCATCAAAGACGGCCGGCGTCGTGCAATATCCCCCTACCGACAAGAACGGGATTCCCACATAAAACGCGCTCGCATCAAGCGCATAGCTAGAAGCTGAGTTTCGAGAATCCAAGCTTGGCCAGCTGCCTCATGCCTTTTTTCTGCAGACGCAAGAACACGGCGTCGTCAGGAAACCGTGATATTCTAATCGACTGATCCGCCTCAACCTTGAAAGTTTCCTGCCCGTCGACTATCAGGTGCGACTCGTATGTGCTCTGTACGGTGATCTCCTCAACAGGAATTACGAGTTGCGGCATTCTGTTAACTGAAGCAAGCGGGCTCAGGATAAGGCAACTCATCCCTTCGTGCAATACAGGTCCCCCTATTGAAAACGAGTGGCCTGTAGAGCCAGTGGGCGTCGAAACGACGATACCGTCCATCCTCTGTTTTATCTCGTCCCCCATAAGCCTGATCGACACCAACGGAGTCCGCGTAAGGCTCACCCTTGTGACGAGTATGTCGTTTAGCGCCGGAGGGAAGACTTTCTTGCCCACGGAAGCCTGTATTCTAGTACGCGAATCGTAAAAGTACGCGCCCGCAAGTATATCTGCAACGACTTCGTCTATCATACTTGCGTCGGCTTCGGAAAGTACGCCGCGGTGGCCGCCGCTGTTTATGCTAAAAAGCGGCGCCTTGCCCGGTATGACGCGAAAAGCTCGAAGAGTGGTCCCGTCGCCCCCTATTGCAATGACAAGGTCGAGCTCGACTTCCTTTAGTTCTCCCGGAGTAACAGACACATTGCCTTCGATCTTGAGTGGCAAGACCACATATGTCTTGACATTGCTCTTGTTGAGTAGCCTAGCAACCCTGCGTGCAGCAGCCTCTGCTTCGCTGCTGCCTATCTTTGTAATTATGGCCACATTGCGAATGCTGGGAGCCATCTTATCGCACTGCTATAGCAAAAGCCCATTTCTTAAATGCCTTTACCTTTGGCAGAGATTATAAGTAACTGTTTGAGGTAGACAAAACATGAGTAGTGGATATGCCCACCCTGAAGTACTATGCGAGACTGACTGGGTTGCAAACAATTTGAAGAATGGAAGCATCAGGATTTTGGAAGTTGACTATGATCCTGAAAACGCGTACAGGCAGGGTCACGTGCCCGGTGCCCATCTTGTGTGGTGGAAAAAGGACATCAACGACCCAATCCTGCGGGACATCATCAACAAGCGGCAGTTTGAGGCACTGATGGAGAGAGTCGGTGCGACTCCAGATACCGAGATTGTGATGTACGGCGATTTTAACAACTGGTTTGCTGCCTTTGGGTTCTGGGTTTTCAGGTACTATGGCCACCGCAAGATCAAGATAATGAACGGCGGCAGGAAGAAGTGGGAGCTGGAAAAAAGGGAATATACAAAGGACGAGCCGGCTGCACAACAGGCAAGATACGTGGCAAGCCCCCCAGACGAAGGGGTCCGTGCCTACATGCCAGATGTCCGGAGGGCGATTGAAAGGTCAGAGCAGACTGTATTAGTAGACGTCCGGTCGCCAAAAGAATTTAGCGGCGAGATTACGGCTCCACCGGAGTACCCGATGGAACACGCCCAGCGCGGCGGCCACATACCGAGCGCTAAAAACATTCCATGGGCGCAGGCGATCAAGGACGCAGATGGCACATTCAAGAACGCCGAAGAGCTAAAAGCATTATACGAAGGGAAGGGCATCACGCCGGACAAGCCCGTGATAGCCTACTGCAGGATTGGTGAGCGGTCGTCGCACAGCTGGTTCGTGCTGAAATACCTCCTTGGCTACCCGTCCGTCCGAAACTACGACGGTTCTTGGACGGAATGGGGCAATATGATAGGAAATCCGATAGAGAAATAAGTCCTTATCTCCCCTTTATTTTTGATGCAACAGGACAACATTGTAAGGAAGGGACAGTTCTACTTTATCTACGATAGCACTCCGAACCTTATCTTGGAAGACAAGACAAAGAGGGGACTAGAGGTGTGCGAGCGTGTTCTTGACGAAAATTTTGGGGTGGAAGCCGACAGGGGCGTGATATATGACATGAACGGCATAGGGCACAAGGTGGGCATCAAGTGGTATTTCCCACAGCCGAAATACTCCCTGGATCAAGTGGCCAAGATTGCAGAAGAAATAGAGGCAAGATACAAGGCTATTCGGGAAATGACATGTCCCGACGATGAATAAAGCGAAATCCTTTTAGGAGATGTAAATTTTAGGTATTTCAATGTCTGCCTTATTGAAGGACAGAGTTTGGACGATGCTATCAGAAGTTGCAAAAAGGGGTGTTTATCCATTACACGGCAACAAGCTAGGCATATACAGGATCCCGGTCGAGATCACCGAAAAGTCGGACATCATGACCATAATGAGCGACCTACGTAGTTCAGGCTTCAAGGTGGATACTCACGCCGACAGGATCTACGTCACCCACAAGTGGACGGAAAAGGGCAATGACCCCGTGACCGGCGATGAACTCTCGGCGGACCTGAATATCACAGTGGAAATAGTGACAGGCGAAGTCGTCGATCTCATCTATCAAATAAGGCAACTTGAATACTTTGGCGATCCCTATTGGATTAGGAACTACCGCCAAAAGGCAGACCAGAATGCCAAGATGATGATTGATACTATTATCAGAAATACGAGGATAGGCGACAAGTTGATTGCCCATTGGCAAAAAGCAGAAAAGTTGACGATGGAAGCCGCCCTCAAGAAGCTGGAGGAAGTGGCGCCACTGTCAAAGAACCCAAAGGTCCGCAGCGCAACAGCCCTTCCGCCGGCAGCCGCGTCGGCAGCACCTAAGCCCGTAGTAACTCCGCAGATGGCTGCTCCTGCAGCGCCCGCAGCAGGCGGAGCTGGACCTACGACAATTTCGCTATTTGGATCAGGCACGAGCTATGGCAAGGTCGAAGGTCCTATCGACCAGAAATTCAAAGACAACAGGAAGCAGGTAGGCACCTTCCAGGGAATCAAGGTTTGGGGTCCGTATGACGCTCCCGGCCAACTTGGCATATGGGGCGACTATGTC
>JANWHJ010000008.1 GCA_025450475.1 Nitrososphaera sp. | reverse complement strand
GTGCTTTCCGCGAGAAATTCGGTATCAAACCTGTTGTAAAACAAATAGATACTCTTGCTGCAGAATGGCCTGCAAAGACCAACTACCTGTACATGACTTATGGCGGCAACGAAGACGACATTAAGGTAGAGGGAGACAACAAGAGCAGGATGATAGTGCTTGGCGCCGGCCCCTACAGGATAGGAAGTAGCGTCGAGTTTGACTGGGGGACGGTCAATATGGTATGGGGGTTAAAGGAAAACGACATCAAGGAGATTTCGGTGATCAACTGCAATCCTGAAACGGTGTCCACTGATTACGATATTTGCGACAGGCTATATTTCGAGGAACTGACGCTAGAGCGCGTGCTTGACATCTGCGGCAAAGAGAACCCAACTGGTGTCGTGACATGCGTCGGTGGTCAGACCGCGAACAATCTGACGCCCAAATTAGCTAAGAATGGCATCGACATTATTGGAACTAGCGCCGCGGACGTCGATCGTGCGGAGGACAGAGCAAAGTTCGGCAATATGCTGGACATCCTGGGCATTAGGCAGCCGGCGTGGAGAAAGTTCAAGTCGCTGGCAGAAGCCAAGGAATTTGCAGATGGTGTCGGTTTTCCAGTATTAGTTAGGCCTTCATACGTGCTATCTGGCGCGGCCATGAAAGTGGTGTGGGGCGAGCAGCAATTGGAGCAGTTTCTGACTGACGCTACTAACGTCAGCCCCGATCATCCCGTCGTAATAAGCAAGTTCCTGCAGGACGCGGGCGAGGTCGAGGTGGACGCAGTGTCTGACGGCAAAGACGTGATAATCGGCTCGGTGATAGAGCACATCGACAACGCCGGCGTGCACTCGGGCGACGCGATGATGAGCATTCCGCCATGGCGGCTCGACAGGAAGACGATTGACACCATAGTCGACAACTCGATCAAGATAGGTAAGGCCCTCAACATCAAGGGGCCGTTTAACATCCAATATTTGGTGAAGGACGACGAGGTTTCGGTCATTGAAGCAAACGTTAGGGCGTCGCGATCGATGCCATTTGTGAGCAAGTTTGTCGGTTTCAACATCATTAACTTGGCCGCAAAGGCCATGACAGGCAAGCACCTGCCGCCAGCTGCAAGGGATCTTTGGTTAAAGACTACCGGCTTCGGGATCAAGGTGCCGCAGTTCTCGTTCATGCAGCTTGAAGGCTCCGACATTGTGCTAGGGGTAGAGATGCAGTCGACGGGCGAAGTCGCGTGCTTTGGCACGAGTTTCTATGACGCGCTGTCAAAGGCGTATATGGCAGCAGGGTATTCGCTTCCACTTTCCGGGTCTGCGCTGATAACAGTCGGAGGACAAAAGAACAAAGAAAAACTTCTGCCGCTGGTGACCCTTACTTCTTCGATGAACTACAAGATCATGGCGACAGAGCACACGGCAGAGTTTATGGAGAACAACAACTTCAAGGACGTTCAGCTGGTCTACAAGATTAGCGAACCGGACCGCAGGCCCAATATCGCGGAATTATTGCATAACCGCAAGATCGACTTTATCATCAATATCCCGGCCACTTCGACGATCGAAAAGTACGTAGGTATGCTGTATGACGAATACCAAATACGCAGGAAGGCAGTGGAAATGGGCGTTCCTGTTCTTACAACTATTGAAGCGGCGAGCTCGTTCGTCAAGACGCTCCGGTGGCTCAGCACTAATACGCCGTCAGTGGCGCCACTTAAGAGCTACGTCAAGTTAGAGTAGAGTAACGGAGTTAGAACTATTGTCAGATTCATGTCAAACATGAAGAACGAAATCACTGAAGGGAATAAGAATCGTTACGCCAATTATGGGCTGCAGTAGGAAAAGTTGTTGTAATACTGGAAGCGCGCTCCGATCTACAATACGTATGTCAGCATGCTTTCATCCCCAACCACCGAGCCGTCCAGAGTGGCGACGATACAGGTGTTAATTCCGTGGTGCACAACTCTTTTAATAATAGGCGAAATAGACTTGCGGTAGTACTTTTCCCCGGTCGCGTACATGTGCGGATTAAAGCTCGGTACCACGACGATGTCCACCAACCCTTCCTCCGAAAAAAGCGCCTCCTTTCGGGCCTGCATGGAGATCCAAACCCGCTGGCCATTTACCAAGCTTCCTTTTCTCAAAAATACTGGGTGAATGTGCCCCATCACTATCCGCCTCACGTTAGACCGCATACCTGAAGGTACGGTGTGGCCGTGCACCAGCAACGTGTCGCATAACGCCATCCCCTTTGCGCTTGCAAGGTTCACACCCTGTGGCACCAAATGACGGATGTTGCCGTCGTGGTTGCCCGGCACTAAATACACATCAGCCTTGGCTGACAGCTGCTTCAGGAACGAGGGTATGTCATCCCATTCCTGCTTGCTTATCGCCCCAACCGTGTGTTTAAGGTCGCCTAGCAGTATTACACCGTCCGCGTGCTCTGCCTCAACTAAGCCCAGAAGCTCAACGAGCATGTCACCTACCAGGCTCGGCCTGACAGTCACCCCCTTTGAAGCCAGTTCGGCCTCCAAGCCGATGTGAAGGTCTGACACCGCGATGTATCTCTTGTCATCTTCCAGCAATAGCGCGGCGTGAGGATGGAGCGGCCGTATCTTCACGCTTTTTATACTCCGGACGAGGCAAATAAACCAATGTCGCGCGTCAACGAAGCGGTCACGTCGGGCAGCGTCAAGCTGATGCTGTTCCTGCCAAGCGGGAAAAAGCTGTGGCTGGTGGTCGGCAACGACAACGAGTACTGGGCAGACCCGGAACTAGGATTCTGCTCTTGTAAGGACTTTTACTTTACTACCTTATCGGGCGGAGATGAATGCTACCACTTGAAAAGCATAAGAAAAGCTCTGGAGGAAAACAGGTTCATGAGCATGGAATTTATGGACAATGAATACATACAGTTTCTTCAGGCAATCGCGGAAGACAGCGCCAACCTTCTTGGCCGCAGTTGACACGTCGGATTGAATTGTATGAACTGAAAACGGCCCTATAGCTCTATCAGCACTGCTTTTGTGCAGTTCTGATATTGTTCTGACGCGCATTCCAATAGCACGAACGAATGGTAAGGCGGGTATTCAAAATCAATAGTAGGAAAATGCCGCATCCGATCTCACAATGAGATGCGATAACAATCACTATTCTGTACTTGATGGGTCAGTAATGATCTCCTCACTTTTGGAGATGTGTGGTGACGAGATATCTTCTGATACGAGCTACTTAGTAAGCATGTAATTTATTGAAAGAATACAGATCTAGGTCAGCCAATCAAGTCTTGTTCTGGAATGAAGGGATGGGGAGACAAGATGGCCATGAGCCTCTTATCAGACTGTGTCGTTAAGTGGAATGACGAAAAGACCCAACCGCCTTATTCCGTGACTCGAATTCGCCGTCCCGCTCCACGGGACTCTAACCATTTGCGGGACTTTCAAGTAATCCGCAATGTCTAATTTCCTGCTTGTTTAGCACTCCCAAACACCTGATTGCATGGTCTAACACCGCAAAATCAAACAATTTATTATCCCACTGTTTCTAAATCCGCAGTGGACGTCCTTATCATCGGCTCGGGCGGTAGAGAGCACGCCCTTGGCTGGAAGATCTCGCAGAGCAAGAGCGTGAAAAAGGTCTATTTTGCGCCCGGCAACGGCGGCACATCTGAAAATGTCAACATCAAGCAAAATGACATCGGCAAGCTGTTGTCGTTTGCAAAGGATAAGGACTTGCTCACTATAGTCGGGCCTGAGGAGCCGCTCTCGCTCGGCATAGTCGACACATTTGAAAAGGAGGGCCTGCGCATTTTTGGTCCGCTAAAGAGTGCCGCCATGCTCGAAGCCAGCAAGGCATTTGCTAAGGAGTTCATGCGCGACGCGAACATTCCTACTGCGAAATTTGCGATCTTCACCGACGCACAAAAAGCGAAAGACT
Source organism: Nitrososphaera sp. (assembly GCA_025450475.1). Classification (GTDB taxonomy): domain Archaea; phylum Thermoproteota; class Nitrososphaeria; order Nitrososphaerales; family Nitrososphaeraceae; genus Nitrososphaera. The sequence goes on along the minus strand of JANWHJ010000008.1, from coordinate 14,652 downwards.
ACGTTAGAAAACAGAAAAAGCCCCCGGTAATAAAGGCCGACGGGCTAGCAGCCGGCAAGGGCGTGATTGTATGCGATACTAGAGATCAAGCCATCGCAGCTATAGACAGAATGATGACGAAAAAAGACTTTGGAGCTGCAGGAAACAGAATAGTCATTGAAGAGCGGTTGATTGGCGAAGAGGCGTCTTTCATTGCACTCTGCGACGGCAAAACGATAGTGCCTCTTGCCTCAAGCCAGGACCATAAGAGAATATTTGACGGCGACAAGGGTCCCAACACCGGCGGAATGGGCGCCTATTCGCCTGCGCCGGTGATCGACAGCGATCTACAGGGAAAAATATTGAAGCATGTTATGGAACCATTGATAAAGACTACGAAAAAGCGCGGCACTCCGTTTAAGGGATTCCTCTATGCCGGCATAATGGTCGGCGAAAACGGTGACCTCCAGGTGCTAGAATTCAATGCGAGGATGGGCGACCCAGAATGCCAGCCCATAATGATGAGGATGAAGTCCGACCTCTATGATTACATCAACGCGGCAGTTCATGGGCGGCTCGGCTCTATGCCTCCAATCCAGTGGAAGGACCAGTCCGCGGTGTGCGTAGTGATGGCCGCGCGGGGCTACCCAGGCAGATATGAAAAAGGCAAGGCGATCGAAGGCCTTGAATCGAACTTTGGTCCTGATGTCACAGTTTTCCACGCGGGCACCGCGCGCGATCCGGAGAACAGGCTAGTGACAAACGGCGGCCGCATACTTGGCGTGACTGCGCTCGGCAGGGATGCAAGGCGCGCTACTGACAACGCCTACTCTGCAGTGAGGAAGATACGCTGGGGAGATAACGATCACTATTACAGGACGGACATTGCAAGCAGGGCGACCGCCCGTTAGGTGTAGTGGACGCCGTCTTCACTTGCTACCGCATCAAGCCTCTTGTCGTACTTGCCCTTGGGCAGGCTCTCAAGTAGCTGGAACGAGTAGCCAAGCCCGATCGAGGTCACCTTTTTCTTGGCTAGAAACCTATCATAGTAACCCTTGCCATATCCAAGGCGGTAGCCCTTCTTGTCAAACGCGATGCCGGGGACTACTAGCAGGTCTATATCATTAACGGGGCCGTAAGGGAGGGGCTCCATTGCGCCGAATCTTGCCCTTACTAGATACTTGCCAGACGACAGCTCGTAGAACGTCAGATTGTCACCTTCAACGCTTGGTAGCGCAATCTTTTTCCCAAAGGCCCTAGCCTGCTCGATTATCAGATCTGTTTTCACTTCAGAGCCAAAAGCATGGTACGCGCCCACTACACTTGCCCACTTAAACTCTTTGCTGTTCAACACGAATTCCTGGACAACCTTGCTGAACTTTGCAGCCTCTTTTTTGTCGAGCGCGTTCCGCTTTTCAAGCATGTGTCGCCGTATTTCCTGCTTGCTGGCCAGCTACCTGCTCATCTCTTTTGCAATCGAGGCGGCAGTCACTGTGTTTTTCAGGAGCATCACCCGGGTCATAAGGCCGACTCCACCGGGGACGGGTGTCACCCACGAAGCCTTTTGCTTTACTGACTCAAAGTCGGCATCGCCGACGAGTTTGTTGTTGATCCGTGAGGTTCCCACGTCGATCACTATTGCGCCTTCCTTTATCATTTCTGCGTTAAGCGTGAAGCGCTCCCGATTGCCGACCGCGGTGACCACCAGATCGGCGTTTAGCAGCTTTTCGCCTAGATTCTTGGTCTTTGAATGGCATATGATCACGGTAGCATTTTGCTCCAGCAACATCAAGGCAAGAGGCTTGCCCACAAGGTTGCTGCGATTCACAATGACCGCGTCCATGCCGGCGACGTCTATCCTGTAATAGTGTAATAGCTCCATGATGCCGGATGGCGTGCAAGGCTTGAGAAGCCCCATCCCGCTCTGCAGCATTCCCGAGTTGTACGGCGTCAGACCGTCCACGTCTTTGAATGGATTCAGCGCAGCGATAATCTCAAACTCGTCGATCTGCTTTGGAAGGGGCAATTGAACCAGGACGCCGTGAACCTCGTGGTCCCTGTTTAGCGAATGAACCAGCTCGAGCAGCTCATCCTGCTTGAATTCGGCTGCAAGCCGATGGTCTCTTGTAGTAATACCAACTTCCTTGGCGTCGCTTTGCTTGCTTCGGATGTAGGTCGTGGACGCTGGATCATCACCCACAAGCACGGTTGCAAGGCATGGCTGCACCCCGTTTTCTTTCAATTCCCTTACTGCCTTTGTCACCCGGGCTTTGATATCTGTCGACACGACCTTGCCATCGATAATTCGCGCTACCAAACAACTAGGATGGAATTCCACGCACTATTTTGCTTTTCTATGTGTAAACTGCGGACTGAACAATATTACCGCAGCTACAAGGCCACGCAGAAGAGCTTGCGCATTCCCCATAATGTTAACTCGTGGTAGGGCATGACTATTGCATTCCGACGACTCTGGGAATCATATAGCCATTCCATTTGTTCTTATTTCGCCTACCTACCCTTGTAAGCGATGTCATCATGCACTCCATTGTTGAGAAGTATCGTCGCGTCGGTGCGCGTCAGGCGCAGGGCTCGACACCGTCCTGATCATTAACCTAAATTCATGCAGCAGACTCGCAGGCACGTAGTGGGATAGTCTCAACTCAAGAGCAAAGAAGCTCTTGAAATCCAGGAGAGAACTGTGACAGTTATGATAGACGGGGGGCCAATTAGAATCCTGCCGACGATATTCCCGGTGTTCCAAAAAGCGTTCATAATTGAGGCCTAGTCCTTGTCTATTTCTACCTGCTCCAGGCGCTGGAGGGCCTGCATTATCTCTTTCTGCAGCTGGTCGATGCTCTTTTCCTCTGATTTGAAGGGCTTTTGCTCCACTGGCGCAGCGTGCATCTTGGCAGTCTCGGAGATTATTTCTTGCACCCTTGCATCGACGGAGTCATGGGGGATGCCGGACCCTATGTCCAGCAGCTTCTGGTCGAGGGCTGAGATCTTGTTTTCAAGGAACGATACGAGGTTGTTGCGCATCTCCGTCATATCGGCAAAGTCTGCCACCGGTTGCAAGTATGAGATCCTCTGGTTGAGTGAGTCTAGCTGCTGCTTATATTTCAGCAGGAGCCTGTCGCGCTCGAGCCTATCTATCTTACCTTCCTGTGAAGCCTCGTAAACGCGGGTTATTGCCTCTGCTGCAAGGTTCTTCTCGAATAATAGCGAAAGCAATTCCGCCCTAGTTGTGCCAGTCGTTCTTGGTTGTTTCTTGTTACCCTTCCGGGACAACCTCTCAAAGAACGCGGCCGATATCGCGCCTGCAATCGAAGTTCCGGCAACAATGGCGATTTCTGTGGACATGATGGATTGCCTTTCGCGGTACCACAAGAAAAGCTTTCTGTTTGTATCAGATGACCTGCCGCTTAATCCAAGCGTACTTCCGCATCTTTGGATCTGGGTAGCCACACTTCGAGCATTGCTTACCGCGCTTGTGGTATGAGTTGTGGCCGCACCTTCTGCAGCGTATGTGGGTCTTTTTGCGGGTGAACTTGCCCATTGAAGTAGTGCCTTTCGTCATTTCTCGAATTTCCCCTGTCGCTATTTCGGAGGCGGTGAAATGATTACCACGTTGTCTCCTCTGACAACGATCGTGCCAAGGTCGTTTGATTTGCCCTCCTCCAGGATTTCAACCGAGTCTTCGAGCAAGAGGTTCATGTGTTGATCAAAACCGTGAAGATTCCCCCTGATCACCTTGCCACCCTTTAATTTGATAAGCACAACTTTTCCAAGGCTCTCATCGAGAACCTTTACCGCCATATCTACTGACATATATCTACAGGTAAGCACAATGTAGGCATATATTAAAATTTCACTGCTGCAGGGTGCACTTCAGGCAAGTTCGCTTATGGTCTTGGCGAGGCCAGCAGTAATCTCTTCGATCCATTTTTCACCTTTTGCGGCGGTTGCCTTCCTAGGGTCTCCCCACACCCCGTTGCCAGTTATCTTGGGGAATGAACCGGGAACGTTGGTTATTGAGCTGTAGGCCGCCTTTGACTTTGACAGCTTTTTGGAGTTTGGTGCAGCCCTGTCCATCCGCACTAGCTCTGGCGCGATTGCAAGTACAAGTGAGGTCTCGACTTCACCAGCGTGGTCGAACTCTGCCTTCATCATGTGCCAGTAATGAATAGTATGCACGCGGGCGGCCTCTGGCAGTCTGCCGTGCAGCTCCTGCGCGATGTACTGAAAGACCCCAATGTTCCCGTGATGGCCGTTCAAAATGATTATTTTTCTTATTCTATTCTCTGTAAGCGAAATACAAACGTCGCAGATCAAAGTCGAGAGGGTAGAATTGCGAAGTGACACGTTGAACATAGGCTTGTGCTCAAATGAAACTCCGTACGAAATTACTGGCAGCACGAATGCGCCGACCCTATCTGCAACCGATCTTGCTACGTACTCGGCAATGAGCGAGTCTGTGTACACCGGCAGGTGGCTGCCGTGTTGCTCTAGTGAGCCAACCGGGATTATCGCCCGCCGGGTTTTCTTGAGTGCGGCTTTGAAGTCGTGCTCGCTCATGCCAACTACAGGCACCGACATATGCAAAAACACGGCTTGGCCGCATTAACTACTTTTTGGTTTTCTGATCTTCCTTGGTGTAGACCTTGCCCCAGTAAACTTCGAGTCTGTTTTCGAGATAAAGGCTGACCGCCTCAAGCAGGGTTGCTGCCTCCATCTCTTGACCCTTCTTCTTTATGGTGTCAAGCGTGTCGCTCTTGGACACTTTGAACGATTCTTGGCTGATAATAGGTCCTTTATCAAGATCTTCTGTGACAAAGTGGGCGGTGCACCCAACGATTTTTGCACCCCGCTCGTACGCTTGCACATACGCGTACGCACCGGGGAACGCTGGCAATAGCGACGGGTGGATGTTGATTATCCGGTTCGGGTAGCGCCAGACAAAGTTTGGGGTAAGTATGCGCATGTACCTTGCAAGGACTATCAAGTCAATGTTGTACTGGTCGATCAGTTGCAGGATCTTGTTCTCTGCCTCGGTCTGGTCGGCATGAACCACGGCGTAGAACGGTATGCCGACCGCGTCTGCCATTGGCTTGACCGTAGTGTCACCCCCAATGATTACCGGGATATTGGCCTTTATCTCGCCCTTCTTTTTGGCGTCCAGTATTCTTGCAAGACAGTGCTGCTCCTTGCTCACAAATATTGCGACGTTCTGAAGCCTGTTTGGCTCCTGGTAGTGGACCTTGATCTCCATCGACAGTTTCTTAGCTAGCTGCTTTAGTCCTTCGTCAAGCTGATTCCTTTCGATTTCCGCAAACGACCCTTCTAGCTGCATGCCAAAGAGGCCGCGGACCACATTCTGGTTTATCTTTTCAATGTTGCCCCCGTTGCCGAAGATAAAGTTGGTGATATCTGCAACTACGCCCTTCCTGTCAGGCCCAACTACCGTGACTTCGATGATGGTCTTGCCCTTGGCAACGGACATGCGGATTGATGGCGTGCTGAAACATAAATAAACTTATTCTAACTCGAAATCAAAGAGAAAAGAAAGAGGCTAAACCTTTGACCCATTCAGTTGCAAGTCAATCAGATCTGCTATTTCAATCCTTATTCTTGTAGACGATAAGTGTAGGACCGTTTTTTACTCCATTGATTCTGTTTCTCCGCTGACGAATGCTTAAATAATACCATTGTTAATTCAGAGCGTTGGACGTTGCCGCTTCAACATCATCTGTAAATTTTGAGGTACCCTAGTTGATGTATCGTCGCACAATTCTATTTTCCTGAGGCACAACATATGAAGCCACAGCCAAGGCAGCAAAAACCGTCTTCTGCAAAATCAAGAAAAGACTATGATTACAACAAGCCAATACGGAAGTGCGTGGTTTGCTACACCCTTTCAGGCTGGCACTGCGACGACTGCGGCAACGACTTTTGCCAGATTCATTTTCAAGACCATAAACAAAGGAACCTCTGCAAAGCAATTTGAAAAGGTGCGGGGGGTGGGATTCGAACCCACGGACCCCTGAGGGACGGGATGACCCATTCCTGAGATCTTAAGTCCCGCGTCTCCAAGTTTGTAGCCTATTTGGCCAGGCTCTACAACCCCCGCTGGCCAGAAATGCGTTACGGGCAAGCGTAATTAAATCTTGATCTTCTGCTTTCCAATAATTATTATAGGGTTTTCCAATTGCATTAGAAACAACGCCTCGGTAGCTCAGCCTGGTAGAGCGTTACCTTGGTAAGGTAGAGGTCGCGGGTCCAAATGCGTCTGAGACGCTGGAAATCCCGCCCGAGGCTCCTCTTAATTCAAGCATAGAATTAGTGCTGGCGCTAATGGCATTAGTACTTTGTTCCCAGTAGTAGCTGCATGTTGAAAATGCATCAAGGTAGATGGTTGTTACCTGGTGTCATTGTCGCAGCGCTTCTGGCTGGAGCTATCGCGGCCCCGGATTTGCGGGCCTTCGCTGCAGCAGTGATAGGATCGGCAGACATCATCGGGTTTGCATAGTGGTGCAAAAGCTTTAAAGCGTATTAGTGAGCTCAGGCTTTGTGTTCGTCCGAGAAATGAAGTTCGTCTATTCTTCCACTGACCGACCTAGTCTAAAGTCGCCTAACCTTGTCTGCGGCTTTCCGGGGAGCGGCTATGTGGGCAAGCTGGCAGTTGACCACCTTATACAGGAGCTCCCTGCAAAGCATCTTGTCGATATTTATTCTAGCTCTTTTCCCCCGCAGGTCATGATCAAGGCCGACGGCACGGTAGACCTTATGAAGAACAGCATATTCTGGTGGCAGGGCGGTGGCTCGGATCTGTTGCTGCTGACTGGGGATTCGCAGCCTGCAAACCCCGACTCTGAATACTCGCTTGCAGAAGAAGTGCTGGGGCTGGCAGGAGAGTTTGGTACACGACAGGTGTTTACGCTTGCCGCTTACATAACTGGCGTCTTTGTTGAAAAGCCCAAGGTCTTTGGCACCGCGACTGACCCAGAAACTGTAAGAGAATTTGCAGCACATAACATTTCAATGATGGACAGCGGGAGCATCACTGGCATGAACGGCCTTGTCATTGGTATCGCCAAACTCCGCAGCATGAAGGGCATTTGCCTCCTTGGCGAGACGTCGGGCTATGTGGTCGACGCCAATGCGTCCAAAGCTGTGCTAGAGATCCTGCTTGAAATAATTGACATCAAGGTTGACATGACCAATCTGGAAAAACGTGCAAAGGACACTGAAATGCTAATCCGCACGATAGAGCAGCAGATGCTCGCCGGGAGGGGTGGCAAACCGCTTGAAGGCCAGCCTCTGCAAAAGCCCCGCGATACGGGCTACATCAGCTAGACTTTTGTCATCTTGCCGAACTTGCCAATGCTAATGCTATTTTCGCCCTTAAACGTGTTGATATATCCATTCTCTACCGATATCTTGTCGCCCGGCTGTATCTTGTTGATGTCATCGCCCCACAGAGAAAGCTTCATGCTCCCGGATTCGTCAGAGATTATGGCGTCGGCGACCGTGTTAGTGCCGCCTGATTTGAGGTTGACCGTGCGGGGATCACCTAAGCTGTCAATCTTGCCTGTAACGCTCACGTTGCGCATTCCTGCCTTTAGCTCGCTTATCTTCATGTTTTTTGAAAAGACGGCATCTTATAATAAATGTTACAGGGAGGTTTCTACCAGCACATGCCCGCAGTCGGTGCAGATCAGCTTCATGCCTGCTGTGGTCTTTTCGCGCATTTCGTGTACTGTCTTTGAGTGACATTTCGTGCACAGCCTTGACACGGTTTCTGGCTTGGGCATGACGGCACCATTATACAGGTACCAAGCAAAATTTAACCTTTAAACACGCAAGCGCAACTATGAAATAAGGTTCACCTGGCAAGACTGTTGGGCCGGAGGGGTAGCGAAGCCTGGTCAAACGCGCAGGACTCAAGATCAACATCCAGGTACCAACTCTTCTCGCCACATCCCGAAATGGGAGATGAGAGATCCCGTCCCTTAGGGGTTCGTGGGTTCGAATCCCACCCCCTCCACCGTATTATTGCTTTTTAAGTTGCAAGGCGTTTTGTTTTTCTTGTTGGCATAGTGATAAAACACAAGGTTCAAATTATTTTTAGCATTCAGTCTCCACAATGGCCCGCAGGTCGGCAGTCCTTATCCCGGTACTTATCGCTGCCGTCGCCGTTGGCGCGCTAGGCATAGCGTTTGTCCCGTCGGAGATCAGGGACAGGGACACCGGGTTCTCAAAAGGAACCATTCGAATAGATGACGAAGTAATCACGGTAGAGGTGGCGGAAACCGCCGCAGAGCAACAGAGATGGATGACTTTCAGGCAGGACCGTCTGCCGCTTGACACCGCGATGCTGATAAAGCATAACGCGCCCGACCTACACGAAATCTGGATGCTTAACATCGAATATGACCTTGACCTGATTTGGTTTGATGAGAGCGGAAACGCCGTCTACTTGGTCAGGGACGCGCATCCATGCAACAATGTCGTCGAAACTGTCAGCTGCACTTACAAGACTACGAAGCAAGCTCTCTACGTGATTGCTGCAACTTCTGGCTTCATAGAGAACCACGGCATATCGGTAGGCTCCAAGATGACTATCATTTCTGCCTAGATAAATTAGCGGGCCAATGAGTCCTCGAAATCACCCCCTAATACATTGGCACTTGGAAATTCTAGGACTCGACCACATTCTTAAGGTCTTCATAGGCCTGCTTGACTTCGTCTATCGCAGCCCCGTCTTCAAGCGTGGTAACATCGCCAATCTTGTCGCCGCTTGCAATAGATTTCAGCAGCCGCCGCATTATCTTGCCGCTGCGGGTCTTCGGTAGCTTGCTCACGAAATAAACTTCATCTGGCGTTGCTATCGACCCAAGCGTGCTCCTAATGTGTGCCACCACTTCCTTGCGCAAATTTTCAGACTTTGCGTATCCCTCCTTTGGCACAAGGAACGCGATTATCGCCTCCCCCTTTGTGGAATCGGGCCTGCCGGCCACGGCTGCCTCGGCTATCGCCTTATGAGAGACAAAGGCGCTTTCAAGCTCCATCGTCCCCAGCCGGTGGCCGGCGACCTTAAGCACGTCGTCTGCCCTGCCAAGGAGCCATAGGTAACCATCCTGATCATTTAGAGCATAATCGCCAGGGTAGTACATCCCGGCGAACTTGCTCCAGTAAACCTGCCTATATTTTTCATCGTCTCCCCAAAGCGTGAGTAGCATTCCCGGCCAGGGCCTGCGCACCACGATGTAGCCTTTTGTCCCCGCCGGGACGGTCTTGCCTTTTTCATCGACCACTACCGCGTCCACACCTGGCACCGGGAACGTTGCCGAGCCGGGTTTCATCGGGATCGTCTCAATGCCAGTGCACATGCTGAGCATTATGCCGCCAGTCTCTGTTTGCCACCATGTGTCGACAATGGGGCAGCGCTCCTTGCCTATCGTCTTAAAATACCACATCCAGACCTCGGGATTAATTGGCTCGCCCACGGTGCCGAGTAGACGAAGCGACGAAAGGTCAAACGAATTAGGTATCTCGTCACCGTACTTCATGTACATTCGCAGTGCCGTTGGCGTCGTATAGAGAATAGTGGCACCATGCTTTTCCACAATCGCCCAATACCGATCGGGTTTTGGGAAATCAGCTGCACCTTCATACATTATTTCAGTCGCACCGTGCATAAGCGGCGCGTAGACGATATAGCTGTGGCCGGTGACCCAGCCAATGTCTGCCGTACAGAAAAAAATGTCTTGGCTGCCAAAGTCAAAGACCCACTTTGCAGTTGCATAGACATGGGTGAGATATCCGCCTGTCCCGTGTATAACGCCTTTTGGCTTACCCGTGGTCCCTGAGGTGTATAGGATGTAAAGCGGGTGGGTGCTTTCGACCTGCACTGGCGTGCAATATGGTTTCGCGCCTTCCATGAGCTCGTTCCACCAATGGTCTTTTGATCCCAGCATAACATCGTTGCCGGCGCGCTTTAGCACGATTACGTGCTCGACTGACGGCACGAATGGCAACGACTCGTCAACCACTTTTTTAAGCTCGATCAGCTTGCCTTTTCTTACGCCGCCATCTGCGGTGATGACTATTTTTGACTGCGCATCATTGATCCTGTCCTGTAGGGCCTGCGCGGAAAAACCCGAAAATACGACTGAATGGACCGCGCCTATTCTCGCGCAGCCAAGCATTGCAATAGGTAGTTCTGGCAACATCGGCATGTATATTGTCACTCTGTCGCCCTTACTGACATTTAGTTTCTTGAGGACATTGGCAAACTTATTTACCTCCTTGTATAGCTGGAAATAGGAAAGAGTCCTTGTCTCCCCGTTCTCGCCTTCCCAGATTATCGCGGCCTTGTTCTTAATGTCTGTCTTAATGTGCCGGTCTAGGCAATTGACGGATGCATTGAGCTTTCCACCGGTGAACCACTTTGCAAAAGGAGGATGCCAGTCAAGGACTTTGTCCCACTCTTTTGACCATACTAGACTTTTGGCCTGCTCTGCCCAGAATTCTTCAGGCTCCGCAAGGGCGTCTTTTGAAATGTTTTCAAGTCGTTTTCCGAGCCGGACGCTAATCTTAATCTTGCCGCTCTCCTCATAGAGCTTTGAAGGGCTCGACAAACAATGAGAACATGAAAACCGGTCATTAAAGCATTTGTTCGATACTTCTTGCAAGCAAATGATCGACACGCACTTCAAAATTTGTTAGCAGAGTATGTAGATATTTTGAGAATTTCGAAAAATTAGTTGGATCATGTTTCGAAGTGCAGAAATAGAACAGAAATGGTAGCAACGATCCTAAAGGCAACAAACTGGGTGGCAACAAGAAAGAAAAATCATGCACAAGGTCTAACTGATAAGGGAGACTAAGGGAATACCTGTCGATCGAGATCAAAAACAATCGGCTTGAATAAATGGAAGAGATGCAGGCTTAAGAGACGACAACAAAGGGTCTGAACTTCCTAAAGATCCACTGCGAATTCAGAGCTCCTCCAGACGACCGTCAGTAAACATGAGTCTATCTTCAACAATATTTGAAAAACAGAAGGTGGTCGGACGCTGTCCGGCCTGAAAATTTATTTTGTGATTACCTGATTCAGCCAGCTCGTTTCTGACTGTTCTGCTCCGTTTGCGGATACTGCGACGGGCTTTTCTTCTTCTGTGCCGGTTGCTGGTTGTGGATCCGTTTCAGCACCTGGGGTAGTGGCAGACGCGGCTATCGGAGCTTCTTCAGTCGCCGGAGCAATTATTGCGGCAATGTTGTCCAGTGTGCTGGCCGCCAGCTTTGCCCTCACATTGCCTATCTCGGTCTTTTCGTTGCTGATGTGCTCTAGCAGCTCGTCTGTCTGCACCTTGATCTGCTGGTAAGTGTCTTCCTTCATTTCGTTGCTCCTGAACTGGAGTTTGGCGTCAAATAGCACAGCCTTGATACTCTTTGCTTCTGTGTCCAGCTCCGCCAGGCGCGCGTTCAACCGGTCGTCGACCTGCTTTTCGCCGCCTTCTATATCGAGAAGCTTCTTCTCGTACTTTAGGTGTACCAGCTCCGCGTCTTCCTTCATACCATCGTTTTCAGCCACAATGTCCTGAAGTGCCTTTATCCTCTTTAAAGTCAATGATTTCTGCCTCAACAGCCTCTGCGCGTCCAGCCTCCATTTCGGGATGAAGAAAACATAATCACCCTGAATCACAAGCTGCTCGTATGGCAGTTGTTTCAAGCCACCAGAGCCGCAATCGACCCCGACTGTCTCGATCTCGCCGTCAATCTCGGTTATTATGCCGACTACTTTTCCGATGTAAGTACCATAGATGTCCTTAACTTGCTTGCCTACAAATCCGAGCTTTTCTTCGCTCATGCGAAATCGTTGAGCAAGATGGTATAATGATAACGGTGTCAAAATAGTTGCATTATTTAGTAAGAGCATTTTGCTATCCGCGGCGCAACTTTTTATTGGACAGCCTTCCGGCTAGTTCTGTTGATTGACAGCAGGGTCTTTCTCGACAGCTTTTCAGATGAGGAAAAAGCTGAGCTAGAAAACCACTTCTCAAATTCCGATAAGGCCGTTTTTGCGATAATCACCCCGAGGCAAGTGGACAGGGGGGCACTGATGTCACGCTACTCTCGGACAGACAAAACCATGCGTAGGGTGTTCCTAGACGAGTTTACCAAGAACCCGAACAGGGGCGAGGAATTCTACAAGCGCGTACTCCTCGAGTACGGCGACGACTCGGTAGCCGAGCTGGGTGATGCACAGGTGGCAATCGAAGGTATCTCTAATGTTGTGGCCAAAAAGATCGAGGACCGGAGGATCGGCCTCTCATATTTGGAAAAGTCTTCCCGCTACGTGGCGTTTGACCAGAAAGTTGGAGGCCACTACCGCTACGTCAGGGAAGAGAGTATCATGGCTTCACCCCATGGTGACAGGTACATCGAGTCATGCAACCATTCCTTCGATACCTACAGCAGAAGCATCCAGCCGCTGCAGTCTTTCTTAAAGGAAAGCGAGCCAATAGAGTGGTTCAGCTTTTTCGACTCCTCTCTGCACAAGGAAGCGCCCTTTGGCCAGCTGAGGACTGACAAAGACGTTGAATCGGCTAAGAAGATCTACAATGTGACGATAAAGGCCAAGGCACTTGACCTACTCCGCGGACTCTTACCTGCCTCTACGATGACTAATGTCGGCATCACCGGCAACGGGAGAGCCTTCGAATATCTTCTGACCCTGATGTACGGATCAAAGCTGAAGGAGATTAAATCGATTGCTGACCAGCTGTTCAGCGAATTGAACGCAGTCATTCCCTCATTTGTCAGGAGGGCAAATGACAAGTACGGGCAGGCTCTGCAAGAATATGTTTCAAAGACCGAATCGGCGATTTGTGGGCTAGCAAAGGGATACCTGGCGGAGATTCCGCCGGAGGAAAGGCCGGAGTTGGTGCGACTGCTTGTCTTTGAGGACAATTTCCAGGCAGAAGTGAAAGTCGCTTCTGCAATCCTCTACGAACAGGCCCAAGGCCAGTCACTCCACCGAATAACAAGCTATGTCAAGTCGATGCCGATTGAAGAGCGGCACAGAGTCATCAGGGCATACACGGAATTCCGGACTAACCGGAGGCACAGGCCGGGCAGGGCATTTGAAATGGTCGATTACACTTTTGAGCTATTCACCAATTTTGGTATTTTCCGCGACTTGCACAGACACAGGGTCCTAACGATGGAACGGCAATTGCTATCGACTAGACACGGCTATGACTTGCCGAAGGAATTGGTTGATGCAGGGCTCGACAAAGGGTTCAGGGAGTGCATGGACATGTCTAAGCATGCCTATGAAGTTATGGCAAAGGCGATCCCTGAGGAAGCGCAGTATGTAGTCAACTTCGCTTACCGCTATCCATATTTTGCCAAGATGAACCTGCGGGAAGCGTGCCACATGATAGAGCTTCGTACCATGCCGCAGGGCCATCCCGACTACCGCATAGTATGCCAAAAGATATTTAGCGAAATAAAGAGGGTAAATCCGACTTTGGCAGAAGGGATCAGGTTTGCGGACATGAACAGATACCAGCTCGAGAGGTTCGATGCAGAAAAGAAGAGCGAGAAAAAAAGGCAGACAAGCTAGCCATTAATAGGTTGCAAATACCGATATACGGTAGTAAACGTCGTTATTAACCAACCTTTATATATTACCATTGGTTACCATTACATGGTAATCAAAATGGTCGACACCAAATCACCAGCAAAAGACGAAGTAAGAGCGAGCGACGTATATGACACAATGAGGGACAACCTCATCAGGACAGTAGACGAATTTGCAAAAGTTCAGCCCCAGTATTCACAGTCAATCTCTAACCTACAGTTGGACTACATCCAGACAACGAAGAACATGATCCAGACTGCGTTTGCAGCACAGAAGCAGTTTGTGAGTACCCTGAATATCCCGGCGGTGCCATATGGCGACCTGTTCACAAGACAATCGAACGAAATGACGAGCAACGCAATCAGGTCTGTTGGCATCAACAACCAGCTGACTATCAACGCACTAGACGCGGCAAGGGAAAACTTGAAGATCTACAATAGGACAGTCGATGCTGTGACTGACTTTTCTACCAATGTCGCAAAGGCGTGGACAGCGTTCTTCGCACAACAGCAAGCACAGTTCACAAGGCAGTAAACCTGCCCTTTTCTTTCTATTCTTGGCATAGTTAATAAATAAGATAGAATCCATAATATCTCGTGACTATTACCTTATCAGAATACGTGTGCGAAGACTGTGGTACCTTATTGCGCCACACCAACCCAAACACGCTCGAAAGCATGAGGGACGTTCACAATCAATTGTGCATTGTAAAGAGACAAAAGACTATGGGCGGCCAGATGGCGGCGCCAAGGCCGGCCGCTGCCCCGGCTCCCTCGGCCACTCCTGCAGCTGCGGCTCCCCCACCAGCCATTCCTGCTGCTCCTGCAGCGCCCGCAGCAGGCGGAGCTGGACCTACGACAATTTCGCTATCTGGATCAGGCACGAGCTATGACAAGGTCGAAGGTCCTATCGACCAGAAATTCAAAGACAACAGGAAGCAGGTAGGCACCTTCCAGGGAATCAAGGTTTGGGGTCCGTATGACGCTCCCGGCCAACTTGGCATATGGGGCGACTATGTC
>JANWHJ010000007.1 GCA_025450475.1 Nitrososphaera sp. | reverse complement strand
CTGATTGCCGCGGCTATTGCCTGCATTGCGACTTTGTACGCATCGTTCACGCTCATATTGTCTCTAAATTCAGACTCGAGGTATCCGTACGCAACCGGCGAGCCGCTTCCGGTGGAAATGAATTTTTCAGTGGTGATCGAGCCAAAGAGGTCAATGTTGTAGATATTACTTCCCTCTCCATTTGTGTAGCCCGCCATTATTATCTGGACATAGTACGGGAAATATCGCTGGTTAAAGAGGATATTTGAGCAGAGCCTTGCTGCGGACTTCACTGGCATCAGTTCCTTGCTCTGGAAGCGATAGAGGTTAGCATTGTAACGCATCGTGTCAACAAGGTTCTGTGCATCTGCAACTCCGCCGGCAATAGTCATTGCAAGATGCTGGTCGACCTTCTGGATCTTCATGACGTGTCGATCGGCGATAAAGAGCCCAGCGCTTGCGCGCGTGTCGGCTGCCAACACCACCCCATCTTTGCATTTCAGGGCGCAGGTGGTAGTCCCCTTCTTTATCTGATCAGCAATGTAATCCGGATATCTCTTATCCTGAGGGTTCATTTATTGACTTGACTTAAGCCTTACCTGATTTAAAACTATCTGCCTGTTGTTTTATATTCCCCTTGTGACATTTTTTCTATTATCAGCTTGGTGCCAAGGGCAATGTTTGAAAAGATCTGGGACAATCACATAGTCTACGAGGAGGAAGATAGCCCATCGCTGCTATACGTCGACAGGCACCTCGTGCACGAAGTCACATCGCCCCAGGCTTTTGACGGACTCAGGATGAACGGCCGGCCGGTAAGGCGGACGGACCTGACATTTGCAACGATGGACCACAATGTCCCGACAAGCGACAGGTCGCTCCCAATCGTTGATCAGATTTCGTCGATACAAATTCAGACGCTTGCACAGAACTGCAAGGAATTTGGAATAACCCTCTTTGATATGCAAAGTCCAGATCAGGGTATCGTGCACGTGATTGGTCCTGAGCTAGGGTTGACACTGCCGGGCACCACAATCGTTTGCGGCGACAGTCATACTTCGACTCACGGTGCATTTGGCGCCCTCGCACTTGGCATCGGTACGAGCGAGGTGGAACATGTGCTTGCCACCCAAACGATATGGATGGACAAGCCCAAGACTTTTGCAATAAACATTGAAGGCAGTCGAAAGAACAACCATGCGGTGACTGCGAAGGACATTATACTCTACGTCATTAGGACGATCGGGACGGCTGGTGGAACAGGTACCGTCCTCGAATACCGCGGTGCGGCAGTATCCGATCTCTCGATGGAAAACAGGATGACGATATGCAACATGTCGATTGAAGCGGGCGCGCGGGCTGGCATGATCGCGCCGGACAAGACAACGTTTGACTTTATCAAAGGTAGGCGCTACGCGCCAAAGGATGAGCAGTTTGAAAAGGCAGTCGAATATTGGAGTGGTCTGAGGACTGATCCAAATACCAAATTCGACAAATTCATCACCTTTGATGTCAGCACCCTTGCGCCGCAGGTGACCTGGGGCACAAACCCAGGGATGGTGGTAGACGTCACGGGCGCGGTGCCACACCCAGACGAGTTTGCAAAGGGAAACGAGAATGAGCGCAAAGCCGCTCTCCGAGCCCTAGAATACATGATGCTTGTACCTGGAACGCAAATTACAGACATCAAGGTGGACAGGGTGTTCATTGGCTCGTGTACAAACTCGCGCCTTGAAGACTTGGTGGAAGCGTCTATAGTTCTGAAGGGCAGGAGGGTCGCGCCTAGCGTACGGGCGATGGTGGTTCCGGGGTCGCAACAGGTCAAGGCGGCTGCAGAGCAGCTCGGGCTTGATAAAGTCTTCAGGGAAGCCGGCTTTGAATGGCGGGAGTCGGGGTGCAGCATGTGCCTTGGCATGAATCCTGACATACTAGAGCCCGGCGAGTGTTGCGCAAGCACCTCAAACCGGAACTTTGAGGGGCGACAGGGGAGTGGCGGCAGGACGCATCTGGTTAGCCCGGTGATGGCCGCAGCTGCCGCAGTCGAAGGGCACTTTGTTGACGTAAGGGAGTGGTTCTAGTTGGAGCCCTTCATAACGTTGAGGAGCAAGGCGACTCCGCTTGACCGGGTCAATGTGGACACAGACCAGATAGTCCCAAAACAGTTCCTAAAGCTTGTCAGCCGGACGAGCTTTGGCAAGTTCCTGTTTTACGACTGGCGCTTTGACCGAGACGGCGCGCCAAGGAAAGATTTTGTGCTAAACAACCTGAGATACGCAGGCCGGCAAATTATGCTAGCACGTGATAACTTTGGCAGCGGAAGCTCCCGCGAGCACGCAGCGTGGGCTATAGTCGACTATGGCTTTCGCGCGGTGATCGCGCCGTCCTTCGCTGACATTTTTTACAACAACTGCTTCAAAAACGGCATACTGCCGGCGCGACTGAAACCGGACGAAGTAGACTATTTGTTTAACAATGAAGATCTGGAGATAGAGATTGACCTTGCAGAGCAGCTGGTTGTGGCTGGCAACCGCAAGATGCACTTCGAGGTGGACCAATTCCGCAAAAAGCTCCTACTGGAAGGTCTGGACAGCATAGGGGTCACCCTGCAGCTTGAAGACCGAATTTCAAATTACGAAAAACGGCGCCAGATGTTTGCACCATCAGGCTAACAAGATTTTTATCCTTACACTCGTTGAGAAAGGGTGAAGGCAGTTGGCCGGCATTGTCGCAATTTATAGCCACGGCACGAATGACAAGAATATCATTTACTACCTTGCCCACTCCATGAGGATGCTCCAGCACAGAGGCAAAGCCTACTGGAAATTGATGGTAGGAAACGGCGCCATCGGCGCGGAAGGATGGCTCCCATCTGATGAAACGATATTGAGGGTCGCACAGAAGGAGAAATTGCATGGGAACAATGGCATAGGTTACCTCTCGAAAAGACCGCCGCCATTTCCTAGCATGAACAACGTCTGGGTCGCGTTCGACGGGTTCTTTGTAGATACTGAGAAGCTGCATTTACATCCTTATATCGGACCGGCAAGAGACTCTGACTCACTATTCAAGATTTACCACATATTCACCCACCTCTTGATCCAGAGGAAAAACGCTGAAAGAGCAGCCGAATTCTTAGACAGGCACCTCAGGGGTACCTTCCTGGTAAAGGTCGGGGAAGAAATTTACGCTTACCGGGACAGCACCGGCTTCAAGCCTCTCGTGACAGCTACCAACCATGACAGGACGCTCCACATCATTGCCTCAGAGAACTCTCTCCGCAGCTCGCTTATCGACATGGAGTTTTCCGACGTGGAGCCGGGACATCTGCTAATGATGAGCAAGAAGTGTGGCCTAGAAGTCCTAGCAAGTACATCGACAATAAAGATGATGATGGACCCATTTGAGTTCATCCGCGAGTCAAACGTGGTCGCGACCGTCAATGGCAAGAGCGTTTACCAAATCCGCAAGAATATTGGAAAAGAGCAAGCCAACTTTCTGTCAAAAGAACTGGACATAGATTCGGCCTGCGCCGAGCCCGACTACACCCGGCCAATGACGCTTGGCTTCGGGCTAGAATACCAGAAACATTCCAAGGGGTTTGAGCTTGCAGAAGGCATCATCAAGGACCGATACGACGACGCTGACCACATGATTGACTTTTCGGAACAAGTGAGCAAGAACAAGCTACTCACTACAGGCAGGTCGCTCAAGTTTGTCATGCAGAACCTGGTTCAGGGGAAAAAAATAGCAACCGTGCAGGGCACGATACAGACGGGTAGCACGACCCGCGAGACGATATACTACCTCAAAAACGCTGGGGCGAAGCGCATAGACGTCATCGTGAGCTATGTGCCCACGGTTGACGGGAGGCAAGTAGGGCTGTACACACAAAACCGCGAACTTGTCGCAAACAAGTACGTGGGCGAGGCATCATCCATAAACGAGCTAAACCAGAGCATTAGAAGGGAAATAGGCTGTGATTCTGTGTACTATAACTCGCCGACAGTTCTTGCAAAGGGCATAGGGGTACCAGAGAACAATCTCTGGTTCCCAGAATGGGTAAGGTTCCTCGATTACAAATGAAGGGCGACATCGATCAGGGCAGAATCGGCCGGCCGCCAGACAATATGAAAGTACTTTTGTCCGAGGGGTCGCATGAAAGCGAAGGTATTGTTATAAAAAAAATAGAGATGAGGCAGTACGTCGAGCGCAAAGACGCGCACCTCGGCGACTATTCGCTTCTTACGGTGATGCTCGAAACCAACAAGGGGACAGTGGAAATGAAGTACGACGAAGGCTTCAGGGGCCAGAACGCACTAGAATCTGCAGCGACAAATCTTATGCAGTACGTGGGACTTGCGTCGCTCATCAACCGGGCGCTGATAGAGCTCCAGCAGCAGTGACCAGGTACAAGAAATTTCATGTTATGCTCTAGATTAGTAACGCTTCTGAAAAATATATGCAGAATACTAACACACTAGCTAGTGGCGTTGCATAGCGGACTGACAAGATTCAAGTTCCTAAACAGGGAAAGGACGTGCGCCTGCGGGCACCACATGAAGTACCACATCCAAGGCTATTCAAAGTGCTTATTTGGCGTCTGCTCCTGCGATTATTACGACGGTTAGAGGAGCTTTTCCGCAGCGCTCATTGTATCGACCCTCACAGGCCAATCAAAATCCTTGTTCCACGGCTGGTTGAACAGTATTGCAGACTTTGGGGCGACAATGTCCACAAGGTTCTTTGGCGCGTCGTCTATTAGAACATCAAATCGGTAGATGGCTTTTGGTGCCGCGTCGTAGATAAACAATAGCTCGTCAGCATAGATTCTGTGCTTGTCGAGCCACATCGCGACATACGGCGCTGTCGGCCTCTCCCTCTTTGTGATTATCGAGATCCGATAGCCCTTCTTATGGATGTGCATTATCGCGTCGGCGATGCCTGGCTCTGTCGGGGGTATTTCGCGCCATCTATGCTTCCACACGTGACCAAAGTAGCGATAGACCTGATCGGAGGTTATCGGCAAGATTGTGGGAATGTCCCACCGGGTGATCTCTTTTTTTGTGATTTTCTTTCTGCTTCGCTTGCTGTACTCATCCGCCCAGACCAGCATAACATCGGCAAGGACTGAGTCGACATCTATAGCCACCGTCTTGACAGCCTCAGTAACCCTTGATCCTGTCTCTTCAGGTGTGGCCAACGTAAAACAGCAGTAACCCTTGCGTATTTATAGAATATCAATGGGGCCGGCCGGATTCGAACCAGCGACCTCCAGCGCCCGAGGCTGGCATCCTGCCAAGCTAGACTACGGCCCCTGAATTTCAGGAGTGTGGGTATGCAGTCCGTATATTATATGTTGAGCGAACGTATTCGTAAAGTTAAGAAAATGATTTTTCTTACCGTTCTAGTATTGGCAGTGGGGTAGCTAAGGATTTGACTGTTGTTCTATTACTTGCGACGTTGAAGGACGAGTATGGCATTAACTTTTATCTAGTCAGGTAATCAGTCGGCGCCTCGCCTCATATCGCCCGACACTATTGTCATTTGTTCGTAGGTTTTCATATACTTCATACCTTTCTCTGTGACCTTGTACAGTTTTTTCCCTTCAACGTATTCTAGTAATCCATTTTCGAGCATCATTGACAGGTAGTCTTTTAGCTGAGCATATGACAGGTATGCCTTGTACATTATTTTCGTTTTTGTTGCCCCGCTATTTGCCGCTTCAAGTATCTGCGAAACAATGTCAGTCCTGCTTCGATATTTCATGTAGTTACTCTCAATAAGATTTTCTTATATAACAAGGCTGATGTAAAGTACTAGAACAATGTTCACTTATTGTATGCAATTAGCCCTCGATCCTTGTTCGCTCCAAGATTGAGAAATGCCCGAAGCCGTGCGGGTATTTGCTACCTTGTATGTCCGAGTCCGGTGATCGAAGGTTAAACGTTATTTTGATTTTGTACTTAATGCTGCTCATGACCAGATTCTTGATTCATTATTTTTGAATTAGGAATAGAGTGGTAACGCAATATAGAAAAGTTCGGTCAGTTTGTTGATAATGATAACGCATCCCTAATCTCCTGTCAGTTTGAGCTGCGCAATTAGCTCCATTGCGATAACTTTATCTTCGACAGCCATCCAACCAATCTCATGGCTGATGCGATGTTCATGTACAGCGTAACGGCTGGAATTTTTGCCTTCCTTGTAGCGATTCTCTTTGGGTCAAGGGGAGCTCGCAAGCGCCACGGGTCTGAAGACCACATCGAACCTGAATCACATTCGGCTGGCAGCTCGGGCGACGGAGGAAAGAGAATCAAGAAATTCAAGTCTGACGGGACGCCTGCTTAGGAATAAGATATCGATGCAATGG
>JANWHJ010000006.1 GCA_025450475.1 Nitrososphaera sp. | reverse complement strand
TTACGGAAGTTGGAGAACCCAAATTCGATCTTGCACATGATGTAGCCGAGTATCTTGCCATCCAGCTCTGCCACGATAAACGCTTCAGGCAACTCGCGCAGTATGGACTCGAAAAAGTAATCCGAGTAGTGCTCTGGTAGCGCGGCCATGTTGATATCGATCACAGATGCGATATCGCTCTCGTCGCAGCGGCGTATTACATAGTCTCCTACTTTTCGCAGAGCAGTTTGCAATGCAACAACTAAAGACAGAAACACACTATTTAACCTTAAGGGTCTCTTCGGGGACAATATTTTAATTGCGTTAGCGACCAAAAGACGTTTGGTGGCGACTTCTTTTCCAAACGGTGACTATTCGCGCGTGCTTCCGATAGTCTCGTCGTACTTTACAGTAAAAGACTACCAGCGAAATGCCAAGGAGGATTATATCCAATTCCTGATAGCCGAGTCTGAGGTCAAGGACAAGTTCTCGGCTTTCCTGAAGGAGCTGAGCAACATTGGAATGGTTGCTGCGGCAAAAAGGTCGAAATATGTCTCTAGGCTTATGCCAACCCTGTCGACTATGCGACTGTCGGTCGACGATGGGATAGTGCTAACAGTGGCCAAGATGCAAAGGCAAATGCCAAAAAACAAGTACAAGCGGTCAATACCCGCCCTGCTTTTCATCGCCGCGATCTGCCTAGTATTTGTCGACGGCATACTCAGATCCGATTCACCATTTGCCAGTGTACAACTCCAAAACCCTCTATTGTTGGCCACAGTCTACACCATATCTTTGATCGGGATACTTGGCATACACGAACTCGGGCACGTGCTGGCCAACAGAAAATATGGCATCAAGGCATCTTGGCCCTATTTCATACCCGGCATCCCCGGGATTCTGCCCACATTCGGTGCGCTGATAGTGTTGAGGGGCAACATGACTAATCGGAATGTCATGTTCGACGTAGGAATCGCCGGCCCGATAGCGGGCCTGATAGTGACGGTAATCGTCTCGATCTACGGCTCTACGTTGTCTACCGTGATAACTGTTGAAGAAGCACAGAGTATTGAGAATCTGGGACCACTTCCATACGGAGAAAGCCTACTGATGATGTCTACGCTGCACCTGACAGGCATGGTGGTAGAAGGCACCGTCCTTGTAATGTCCCCAGTGCTCTTTGCAGCCTGGCTTGGGTTCCTGATCACATTCCTGAATCTGATGCCGGCGTGGCAGCTGGACGGCGGCCATCTTGCGCGATCCGCGCTTGGTGTCCGCTGGCACAAGGTGCTGACATACGTCAGCATTGCCATACTGTTCGCGCTCCAATTCTATTTCATGGCGCTATTGGTTCTGTTCCTCAGCATGAGGGCCATGGAAAGCGCGCCGCTCGATGACGTGACGCCGTTGTCGGCAAGGCGCAAGGTGATGTTTTTCGTGGCACTCGGGATAGCCGGGATGTGTGCGCCAATTCCGGCGTCACTTACGCCCTGGGCTTGAGCAGGACAATATCGGCATCAGACATGACAAGTGCTTTGAAATTCCTACCCTGTTTTTCCGATAACTTTTCCAAAATGTCCTTCATTCCTGCATAGGTGGAAAAACCTAGCCTGTCCCTTGCGTAATAGTGCGGCAGAGTAGACACCAGTCCCAGCTCTATTTTCTGCCGCAGCTCTTCATTGAAGAGCAGGTGCTCAAGACCATCGATATACTGGCTCTCCTGCAATTGTTCCTGTTTGAGCCGACCCTCAATGAACATTTGCAGAGCCCCTCCACCCACCCCCTCGCGGTTTTCTGCGACCAGAATAGCCGAGCCGCCCTCCTTCACCGCGTGGGCAGAATTCCAAAGCGAGTTGAGCGAACCGGCCAGCGTCGAATGCACGCCGGCCTCACCACCTGCGCTTACTATTGCACACTTTACCAAGTCGGTCTCGACAGGCGAGATCGATTGGAGCTGCGAGATTGATTTCTCGAAGGCGTCATTGATGCTCCCTGTGTGGATTCCTGCAATGCCACCGCTGCTGGCCACTAGTTCGACAGACGCAGCTGGGATGTCTGCCGTCGCAGAAGTGGCGACCCTTAGAGGCCCTCCAGACATGCCAGGTGCCGGACGATTATTCTTCCTGGCTTTAAACGCTTCTTCCATCTTGTTAGGGAGCAGGTTGCGTAAGAGCACGGGGGGCGCGCCGGTGAACCCAAAGAGCGGGTCGTACCCCACAGCAGAAACTACGACTGTATTCTGGAACTTATCCATCCGATCCTGCAGCGATTGATAGTCGATACGGTTTATCGCAATTGTTTCATTGCCTGACAGGTTGACCCTTAGGCCGCCGGCCGCCCTGTGCGGCACGTCTATTGTAAATCTGAATCCTTTTTCGCGAGCCTGTTCCGCAAGCATTGTAATGATTCTGCCTGCGGCCTTAGAGCCCGACAGCGCGAGGAAGAGCATGTTGTCGGTCAGGGGCACGCCCGAAATCGCGGCCCTGACCTCTTCTTCGGGCAGCGCCGGAAAGCTGGCGGAGATCTGATTCGCCAAGTTTTCAAACTTGATGTCAAGCACCACGTGAGTGGTGCCGTATCGAAGCCAAATCTCCGGCATCCACCCTCAGTCATGAAGGGTTAAAATAAATGCTTTTTTACATATATGTCATGGCCGGCAAGGATTTAATTCTCGAATTCGCCTCATTTCTGCTCAAAAGTAACTCCCTGAAGTTCGGAGTGTTTACGCTCGCAAGCGGCAAGCAGAGCCCTTACTACATCGACTTGAGGGTTCTGCCCAGCTTTCCGCCGCATTTCCGGCTGGCGATAGGTGCAATGAAGGACGCTGTAACAAGAAAGGTGGGTCAGTTTGACACATTTGCCTCGGTGCCTACCTCCGGGCTCGTTTTTGGGTCGGCACTTGCCTACGAAATGGGCAAGCCCTTCATCTATGCGAGGAAAGAGACAAAGGGGTACGGCACTGGCAAAACGATCGAGGGTTTCCTAAAGTCCGGGTCAAAGGTAGTCATTGTCGACGATGTCGCTACCACCGGCACGTCGGTCAGTGGCGCAGTCGAAACGATACGGTCGAACGGCGCAATCGTCGAAGATGTCGTGGCACTTCTGAACCGACATGAAGGGGCGGATGAACGACTGAAAAAGATCGGGGTTAAATTGCACGCCGTGGCAGGAATCAACGACATTGTAAACGCGCTTTACAAGGCAGGGCTGGTGGACGAAAATACCCTAGAGTCTGTCATGAAGCAAATGACTTCGATTGGCGAATACGAAACAGACTAGCCTTCGTAAATCATCAGGTTCTTTTCTTCAAGCAACGTGTGAAGGTTGCCGACTGCGCGGTAGACCTCGCTCTCCTTCTTTGCTCCTGTACAAACCAGCTTGCCGCTTGCAAAGAGCAAGATTACCGTTTTTGGATCGAGCATCCTGTGGATCAGACCGGGGAATTGCTCCGGCTCGTACATACTCCTTGGCAATACTCTGGCTGCAAGTTCCAAATGGATCTTGCCTCCCAAACTAGCTGACGCTACAATGTTCTGGATCTCTATTTGTGGCTCGTGCTCTAGCGGTATGCCGCCCTTTTTCAGCTTCAACACTACGTTCTTGACCGCTTGGATCGCCATCTTTTCTGACTTTGCACCAGTACAAACCATCTTGCCCGAGCTGAATATCAGAGTCGCAGTCTTCGGCGATCTAAGCCTGAACACAAGACCGGGGAACTGGTCCGGGTGGTATTCCACATCCGGAAAAATCTGGGTAATCAGGTTAAGGTTAACAGTCTGGTTTACTGTGGCTGATGCCACAACATTTTCAATGCTCACTATGGGCTTGGTCTGAGGCACAGCCGCTTTATAAAGGCGTTATATATATACCTGCTTGCTATCCTATTAAAGTAGAACTAACTTTTGTACTCAAACTCCTATGCAAAATATGCAACATAAGTTGCAATTAATGCATCCAACAGGCAACTATTCGCCTATTATCTTTACGAGGACCCTTTTCTGGCGCTTGCCATCAAACTCGCCGTAGAATATCTGCTCCCACGGTCCAAAGTCAAACTCGCCGTTTGTTATTGCAATCACTACTTCCCTGCCCATCACCTGCCGCTTCAGGTGGGCATCTGCATTGTCCTCGCCCGTCCTGTTGTGCACATAAGTCTCGGGGGAGTAGGGTGCCAGCTTTTCAAGCCATTTTTCAAAATCCTGGTGGAGGCCCCCTTCGTCGTCGTTGATGAATACGCTGGCAGAAATGTGCATCGCGTTCACAAGGCACAACCCTTCATTCACGCCGCTTTCCTCGAGCACTTTCGCGACCTGCGGCGTGATATTGACAAACGCACGACGAGTCGGTGTGTTGAAGGTAAGGTAAGTGGTCTTGGATTTCATGCCGGCGGCTGGCTTGTGGTGGTATTGTTGTCAGCCCCTGTTGGAGGCTGCTTGCCCTTGTCCTTCCTGCCTAACCTGTTGAAGAACAGGATCCCGAGGATTATCGCTATTATGATATAGTTGACAGGGGGCTTTATGACCTGGGTTACTACGCCGATCCCCGGCACTACAGAGATCACCTTGCCGATATAGTCATCTTTCCGGATCGGATAGTCAGTCCCGGGTATAGAAGAGGGGTTTGCGTCCCCCTTTGTCCTGATGATTCTGTTGCCGTCGGAGTCTTGATCAATGTTGACGACGCGGTGGACTATGACCCTGTCGCCGCCTTCCGGCCTATCGAAAACTATGATATCGCCAACAACGAGATCCTTCCATGAGTCTCCGTCCCTTACGATGAGAACGTCGTTGACTTTAAGGACGGGCACCATGCTGCCACTGGACACTACATAGAAGGGGTTGGAGCCAAAGCTGGCCCAGATGACCAGCCAGACTGCAAGAACGCCGACACCAATGATCACGACATCCTTGATAGCGACCGGCAGCTTGGACTTGTCCTTATCCAGCAACGCGGAAAATAATCATGCGGTTCGTTAGATAAACGTTTACACACTAACGCAGATCAAGCTCTTTCATTATCGACATTCGAAGCCGCGGCATCCTTGACATAATTATCGACAAAATGTCTTTGGTTTCATCCCTGTCAGGCGGCCTGTCGTTCCTGCTCTGGAACTGTGCGACAAAGCTGCCCATCACCATGCCGGAGACAAGCCCGTAGGCGAATTCCTCTATGTTGCCCTGAGTCGGTACCATCTTGCGCGCAAGTCCAATTGGCACCTTTGCGTCGTGGGCGGCCAGCTTGATAAGCAACTCTAACTCTTTTCTTTCGCCGACTTCAAGCCCCACATGGCGTGGTACCAACCTTTCAGGTAATAATGCTAGCTTTTTTAAATGGCTGCACTGTAGGTCATCTGAATGGCAAATAACTGCTCTGTAGTACTCATGGAGCTTGGCGTGGCCGCGTTTGACCGGGAGGACAGCCTCGTGGCGTCAAAAAAGTTCGACAATGCAATCAGGTCTTACAGACTATTAAAGAGCGGCGCGACGCCAGACGAAATCAAGCAGTTTCTAGAAAAATTACGCTCATTTGACTCTATAACAGCAAACGACGCAAGTGTCGCAGCGGTCTTGCGCCAGGCTGGACTGAACAGCCAGCTGATGCCGGAGGACCAGCAGCAGTCGATCCAGAACGACAAACCCATCTTCATAGTAAAGGCCGGATTCGCGGGCAACGAACAGGAAGCCATGCAGGCTCTCCGGGAATTTGCGATAAACCTGTCGTCGTCAAGGGTAAAAGAAGCGTCAGAGCGCCTCGACCTCCACATCATCCAATCGATAAATGCGCTGGACGAGCTGGACAAGATAATCAATATCGTGGGCGCGAGGATGCGCGAGTGGTATGGCCTGCACTTTCCTGAGCTTGACAACCTTCTGCAGAGCCTCGTCGCGTATGCCGAGATCGTGAGCAGGGCGGGGTTGAGAGAGAGTATCACCGCAGACATCTTGCAGAGCGCCGGCATGCAGGACAAGAAGGTCGAAGTGATGCTCGACGCGGCAAGGCGAAGCAAAGGAGGCGACATGACGCCAGAGAACCTTGCGATCGTGAAGAGGCTCGCCGATCAGGTAATTGCGCAGTCAGATTTGCGACGCGTGCTTGCAGATCACATCGAAGTCGCAATGGAAACCGTGGCGCCAAACGTGAAGGAGCTGCTTACGGCGTCAGTCGGCGCAAGGATAATTGCCAAGGCCGGCAGCCTGGCAAGGCTCGCTGTGTTGCCGGCGAGCACCATCCAGGTGTTGGGCGCTGAGAAGGCATTGTTCAGAGCGCTCAAGACGGGCGCCAGGCCGCCAAAACACGGGCTGATATTCCAGCACCCTCTCATTCATTCCGCGCCAAAATGGCAGCGGGGCAAGATAGCGCGCGCTATCGCTTCAAAAGTCGCGATAGCTGCGAGGATCGACTATTACCGACACGAAGGAAAGGACAGCATGATACTGGACCGCCTGAATACACGCATCAACGAGATCCGCGAAAAGTACAAGGAGCCCGTGCCGGAGAAAGAGCGGGACAGGAAATACCGGGAGCATGTGCAGCGCCAGCAGTATGAAGGTGGCGGAGGCGTAGGAAGCGGATATGGAGGTTCCGGCCGTGGATATGGCGGAGGTCGCAGCAGTGGAGGGGGAAGCAATAAACGTGATACGAGAAAGAAGAAGGACAGAAGGAAGCGATTTGGAAAGCAGCGCTATTAGGTGGATTTCGGTAAACGGCGAGAAAAATGCCGCCACCCTCAACCTTGTTAAGGGAAATAATGTTTACGGCGAAAAGCTTGTGAAGCACGAAGGCGAGGAATATCGGCTTTGGGACCCGTTCAGGAGCAAGCTTGCAGCCTCGCTCAAAAAAGGCATGAAAAACATGCCAATAAAAAACGGCACCAAGGTTCTGTACCTTGGCGCGTCCACCGGCACCACTGTCAGCCACGTCTCTGACATTGTCGGGCCATCGGGTGTCGTGTTTGCAGTAGAGCCTGCCACAAGGGTCGCAAGGGAGCTCATCGAAAACGTCGCGTCAAAGAGGAAAAATGTCGTTCCAGTACTTGAAGACGCAAGAAAACCCCAGTCCTATTTTGCTGTGTTCGGCAAGGTCGATGTCGTTTACTGTGACATTGCGCAGCCTGACCAGACAGAGATCGCGATAGCAAACTGTGTCGCCTACCTAAAGCAGGGCGGCGTCATGCTATTGGTCATAAAGACGAGAAGCATCGACGTCACGATGGAGCCCCGGGCAGTCATAATGCAGGAAGCAGCCAGGCTTGAAAAAAGCGGCTTTTCGATAGACCAGATAATTAACCTCGAGCCTTTTGATAAGGATCACGGCATGATACTCTGCATTTTCAAGCCCTGAGCTTGTGTTGCATTGTCTGCTCAAGCAAGAGCCGGAGCGGTTTCCATGACTTTCTGGCAAATTCGGGGGCAGTCCCGTTCTTGGCAACCCAGCGCCGGATGAAACGCATTGTGCGATCGTCGGACGGGTAGCCGCTGCCGATGCCGCGGTACTTTTTGCGTATCTGTTCAACTTCGTGGTCCCTTGTTACCTTGGCGATTATGGACGCAGCCGACACGACAACGTTGATCGAGTCTGCGTGGTGCATTGAATGCACCTCTGGATTGCAGCTGAGGTGCTGGCCGATGTAGTCCCTATATCTTTCAGGGTTCACGTCGCAGCAGTCCACATAGACCTCGTCAGCGCCGATATTGTTGATGATGGCGCCCATGACCTTTGCCTCAAGCCTATTAAGCCCGCGGAGCGACACGCTGCAATCGACTTCGACCGGGCTTATCTTGCTGACGTAAACAGTATTGGAGACCTTCATTATCTCACCAAAAAGCCGGGCGCGCGCTTTCGGAGTCAGTGCCTTTGAATCCCTGACGCCCAACTCGGTCAGCTGCGCAATTTTCGTTTCCCATATGCTGATGCCTGCAACAACTAGCGGGCCAATGATAGAACCGCGACCTGCTTCGTCGACCCCGCCGACTAGAATACCATCGTGCAGCCGCAAATTGTTCACTATGTTGATTTGCAGGGCATTTATTATCGCTTGTGCTGGTAAAGCAAGAAACGTGTTTCTGCTATAAATATCGCATACGTGCAGTCCTGCCGTGGATGATTTCATCAGGACTGTGGAGGGCAGGACAACGTTCCTCGTTCCGCAATTGTCGCTTACTGCTAGGGTCCCACCCAAGACCCCTGCCTTCTTTAACCCTGCTGCAAAGCTGAACCGCGATCTCTCTGTTCTTGCGTATAGAGCGTCTGCCCCCTCCCTTCCAAGCAAGACGTTTGCTGACTCTTTCACTGGTGTCGGGGCGCGCGCTCTCAGAGTCGCAGTCGAGGTACCGGAAATAGAGCAGGTCTACGGGAACGATATCAACTCCATCGCGGTAGATACTGCCAATGAAGCGGCCAGAATCAACTCTGT
>JANWHJ010000005.1 GCA_025450475.1 Nitrososphaera sp. | reverse complement strand
CCTTAGGGTAGCGTTGACAGTCTGGCGGTATGCTTTGTCTACATCGAGCACAAAAGATGATAGGACTGTGTTTGGTGCCAGTGGATTCTGATCCTGCACGGCCCCTAGGGCATATACGTCGTTCTCTCTGGCCGCCTCAATCACGCCTTTACCTGAGGAATCTGCGACGTGGAAGACGACGTCTGCGCCCTGTCTGATGATTGAAGTCGCTGCCTCCTTGCCCTTTGCGGGATTGTCCCAGTCATTAAGGTACGTCCCGATGATCTTAATATCGGGATTCACAGCCTTGGCTCCCTGCCTAAAGCCTTCAAAGATGTTGACGACGTTTGGATAATCCTCGCCCACCCGTATGGCCGGCTCGCCCCACTGGACGCCGTGCGCAATGATCAGGTCATAGCCTTCAGCATATTTTTTCAAGATCGAATCTATGTCTGCTATGGAGACATCATCTTCCGTCGTAACTTCAAAGCCGTATTCGCTTTCGATAACTTTGGCGGCGTTCAGGGAGGACTCTCCCCAGCCCTTGTCACTAAACAGGGCGTCTGTAACGACAGCTATTCTCAGCGGTGATTCTTGCTCGGGGTTCCACCGCAAGGTTCCAGAAGCAACAAGAGCTATGATAAGGGTAGCGGCTATCGCTGCGGCTACGACCACTGCTATCGCTCCGTACTTTTTTGCCGACTTGGCCATTGCTAGTTAGAAGCAGTGTTGGGGTTGTGATATTTAAGAGTCTGGGCAAGATCATGATAATCGGAATCCCGAGCTAATTGCGCTCATCTATTTTATGAATATGCGAGCACTAAACTTGGCACTAAGCGTAGGCACATCCGCGCAGTTAAGTTCGTAGATTTCTCGCATACGTAATGATTCAAAGATTTGTTTGTAATTCCTTGGGGAGTGGCGTTCTGATGAGTTCTTTTCATCCTCTATCGTTATTGGATATTTCTTGGCTATCCGCGCGATTTCTGAAAAGATCCACTCTGAATCCCGATGGAAGAGTTCCAAGACTGCCATCGTGAAAACAAGGTCATGCTGTTCCATTTCCTTTATTCGATCTTCTATACTGCCTTGATAGATTGTTGGCTTCATGACTGGATAACCTTCCTTCATTATCCTAATAGCTTCTTTGTTTATCTCGAAGACGGCTAGGTTTCTGTAACCTTCCTGCCAGAAATAATTCAAATTGCGATCGACATTGCAGCCGAGCTACATTATAGACGCCTCAGGGCCGACTTGCTTTTTTATCAACGATAACAAGAATGTACTCCGTTCTGCAGGCCCATAATAGGTTGCAGGCTTGTTCGCTCCATCTGGACTACGCCAGTAATTGTGCAATTCTTCTCTAGATTTCTGAACTGCCTTGTTTGCCTCCTGCTTCTTTAGCCATCTCATGACAGTGTCAAAGTCTGCATAAAGGTTCTACAAATGTGAGTACAGGTGACAATAGTCATATAACCGTGAATTCGAGATTAGTGTTGCTGTTAATGCCGGACTATTTCGAAATGGACAGGCTTGTCGAGGACCTAGCCAAGATTTATTCAGCTGCATGCGCGACGTCGTGGTTCAAGATTACGGGTAACAAGCGTCCTACAAAGGAAGAGTTCCGGGCCAAGGTGGTTGAGTTCATGGGGCATTTTGAGTACACGCTTGCAGCCTTTCCTCAGGTTTCCGCAGCAGACCAGTTCAGGGTACAGGCAAGAAGGAGCCTTGAAAATGAAATTGCGAATGTCCTTGCGGGCGAAAATAAGGAAGTAGAAAAGCGTTACAAGTACTACGTCGACTACAGCTAAATCTCTTTTTTCAGCTGCCTGACAAATTGCTCCATAAACTTGGTGCGCTCCTGGGCCATCCCAATCGCAGTCTTTGTGTGCATTGATTTTTTCAGCCTAAGCAGCTTCTTGTAGAAGTGGTCAAGCGTCCACTCATTATCGTCCAGCTCCCTCCCAGACTTCCAGAATGGGTCGCCGGGGTTGTAGAACGTTCTGCTCTCAGAGCCGCTTACACTGAACGTCCGCGCAATCCCAATTGCGCCAAGTGCATCCAGCCGATCGGCATCTTGCAGTACTTTTCCTTCCAGAGTTACCGGGATGAGCCTCTTTGAGTAGCTGTGGGTACGTATGCAGTAACATATCTTGTCTATCTTGTCTTGCGGATAGCCGCGGCCGCACAGCCATTTTTCTGCCATGTCTGCGCTATCGTCTGCAGATCTTGACGTCTTGGCGCTTCCCTTTGGGTACACGACCAGATCGTGCAAGAGCGATGCAGCCAAAAGTATTTCCATGTCTGCGCCTTCTCGTCGTCCTATCAGCTCGGCATTTTTGTAGACGCGCATTACGTGCTGGAAATCGTGCGCCGGATCGCGTCCCTCAAGCGACTTTCTTGTTCTTTCCTGGAGGTTGTTCAACATCTACACTTTACATCTACACTATATGTATGAATTTTGGAGCATGATATAATGGCAATGCGTGAGTTCTAGTCGGACACTTAGAGGCAAGATGAGTCTTACTGACCAACATTAGACAATTGGACAAGTCCTTTGCTGCCAGCATTCTAAACAGAAATTTCCTTCCTCTTGAAAAATGAGGGCCTCCTGATCACATTCCTCGCAAGGTATCATTATTTGCTCAGGCAGAAGCTCGACTATTGGGTCATTGTAGCCGAAGCAGTTGTCTATCATCGCCGGGCTCTTTCCCTTCATAGTTTCTTGACATCCTGATTGTTTGGGCTAGACAAAGGAAAATCGAGACATTCTGATCTTTCACACAAATTTCTGTGCGACATCGATTTCAGCTATATTAGACTTGTTTTAATCGAGCTAGCACCAAAAGGAGAGGGGGGAGTGACATATTCCGAAATCTATTTCTTGAATACTCTCATGAGCAATGAGTTGGCTCGATGAACACCGGGGGGCAGTTGAGCTGTTCCAAAAACGCGAGAAAATCAGGGTTATTGAAAACTGAAAAGCCCCCCACGCTGGCACCCATGACCACAAGGTCAGGCTGGAACGAGCCCACAGCCGAGAGCACCGCGTCGGCCGACTTTGAGCTCAGCTCTGAAGTCAGCAGCACTTCTTTCAGCTCGACGCCGAGCTGGTTTAGATAGTCTTGCTGCATCGCGACGCTATTCTTTTCTCCCATGACCTTGCTGAGCGAAAGCAGGCAAACCCTGAACTTGCCGGAATGCTCAAGCCAGCTGGTCGCCTTGAGCACCATGTCTGAATGCTCGCCACCGTCATATACGACAACCATGTTCTCCTTTTCGCCTGCGCTGGGGTCGTTGCCGACTCCTCCCGAATCTAGCTCCAGCGCGTCGTTTCCGGCTCTTATCGCCAACACCTTGCAGGTTATTAGGGTCATAAGCTTCCTGTCATGACGGAATGTTTCAAAGTCGGTGACAAGCAGATAGATCTTTTGCTCCTCTATCGTCGCTAGAATTGCCTCCGTCGGGTCGTGCGAAACCCTAACCAGGTAGTGGTTCGGAACGCTTTCCCGATCAAGCAACTTTTCAAGAGGCTCAAACGACCTCTTTGCGACTTCGGCAAAGGCCTCGCCAGCGGAAAGCGGCGTCTGCGCCGGCACTGTGATGACGCGCAGAATACTCACGTCGCCGGCCGTCTCCTTGGCTACCCTTATCGCGTACTTTATCAGCCTATCAGGGTTTTCCGGTGTGTATGGGATCAGAATCCTATAGTCGCTCCTCTTCAGGTCTCACTCAGATGTTACTAGTGGGGCATAGTGCTGTATTTCTCTCTTAAAGGTGTACATGCGGTAAATAGCAAAGCCTGCCAGGATCCACAGGACAGCTATGACCCAGCTGAGTGTCTGAGTGACCAGTAGGTAGAGCGCAAGGCCGAGTTTCAGGAAGATGCCAACGATGGGGATCACTGGGAACAGTGGCGTCTTGAATCCGTATGATAGCTTATCGCCGTATATCTTGCGCATAGTGATCACGGCAATATTGACCTGGGTGAAGAGGAGCAAAAAGATAACTCCTGCGGTGACCGCGATGTCTGTTAGCGGAAGCGCGTACGCGATGAACACCATAATGATTCCAGATATCACTATTGCGACGTGAGGTGTTTTGTTCTTTGGATGGATCGAGCTCAGCTTGTGCGGCAGATTGTAATGCCTGCCCATTGCAAAGGCCACCCTTGCCGAAGAGAACGTGGTGGCATTCAATGCAGCCAGCATGGATACCATGCCTCCGCCTAGTACAATCAAACCGCCATAGGGAAGGAACATTTCTGCAGCTTTCATGATACCGAATTCGCCGTTGTCGCCTATGAATTTCCAGGACGCTATTCCGTCCGGAAAAATGGCGCCTATCGAGATGAAGGCCACGAGGCTGTACAACGTGACGACGATTATTAGGGAGATGAAAATCGCCCTTGGTATGTTCTGCTTTGGATTCTTTACCTCTTCGCCAGTCTGGACAATGATCTCGTATCCTTCAAATGCAATGAACAAAAGACCCATCGCGGCTACCACGCCTGCTATGCCCATCGGCATAAAATCTTCAAAGTTGGCTGTCCAGCCAGGGTTGTTATACATAGTCCAGAATCCTGCGCCTATCAAGGCAAAGATGGTGCCCAGCTGGATAATTGTCACTATCGTTCCTGTCTTGCCAGTTTCAGACGTCCCCTTGATATTGACATAGGAAATAGCTGCCACCGATCCGATTGCAATGAGTTTATCAAGCGGGATAATTCCAAAAAGCTGCTGATCGCCGATTACAAGCATGATCTTTAGGAGGCTAGCAAGAAATGAACCAAACCCCACGGCGTACAGACTGCCTGCAATGATGTGCGCAAACCATGCCATCCATCCGCTTAAAAACGCGTTTGGTCGTGGAAGCCCTTCCCTTACCCATAGGTAGCCTCCACCTGCTTCGGGCATGGCCGAACCGAGCTCGGCGTACGCCATGGCGGTAAAAATCGTGATTGTGGCATTGATTATTATTGCAATCATGACGGCCTGACCTGCCAAGCCTATGGCTGGGCCAGTAAGCACGAATATCGAGCCGCCTATCATGCCTGCAATGCCAACCATTATGATGTCCATGAGGCTCAGGGTGCGCACAAGTTGGTGCTGGGGAGTATGTTCAGACTGCGGTCGATGAGACTCAGGGCCTGTAGAGGCCGACAAATTTACGGTAGAGCTCTCTAATAGAGAAATAAGCCTTTAGAATTGCTTTTCAGTAAATTTCCTACTCAAGAAGGATTAATTGACATAGGAACCCTACAGCACCATATGCCGGGTTCTGCAAAGGTACGAATGGTAAAGGGCCCTGCCGAAGTGGCAGTTGACGGAATATGTCACGTCCTTGGTAGCGACGTGTCAGGTCAAGTGATCGCGGTCAGACCTGGCAAGGCGCTACCATTCGAACCTTCCGGTCAGTGCAGGTTGCATCTTCGATTCGGGCGCGGTGGTAGGATGTGGTTGGCGAACCCTGCAGGAGCAGGGACAACTATGTGGTATGACATTGCCCGGCAGGTTTCTGTCCTAGCAGACAAGAAAATTACGGTCATGCTTGCAGGCGACACGGACACAGGCAAGTCTACATTTTCAGCATATCTTGCCAATGTAGCGCTTTCGCGTCGGGTCGTACCA
Source organism: Nitrososphaera sp. (assembly GCA_025450475.1). Taxonomy (GTDB): domain Archaea; phylum Thermoproteota; class Nitrososphaeria; order Nitrososphaerales; family Nitrososphaeraceae; genus Nitrososphaera. The sequence goes on along the minus strand of JANWHJ010000005.1, from coordinate 2,681 downwards.
TGTGTCATTGACGGCGACATCGGACAGGGTGATCTCGTGCCGCCCGCAAGTATCGGCGCCGCAGCGCTTTCCGGGCCTGTTACCGACCTGAGAGATGCGAGCGCTAGTCTGTTCGAATTTGTAGGGCATATTTCCCCAGCTGGATACGAGTATCTTGTGGCAAAAAAATTGAGGTCTATCCTTGAGCGTGCCGCCAAGCTTGGTGACTTTTCCATTGTCAATACGGACGGCTACGTAAGGGATGCCTGTGCCTACAAGCTGATGATAGCAAAAGAATTACAGCCTGACGTAATAGTGTGTTTTGGAGAAAATCCTACATTGTTCAAAGCTCTTCGTGATGGGCCTTGGCAGGTGCTGTGTGCCAGAGCAAGCAGCTACGTTTCCAAATCAAGATTCGAGCGCACGAGGCGCCGACTAGACCAGTTTCACAGGTATATCGGCAGAGGGTCATTTACTGCAAAGCTGCGCCAGCTAAAGTTCGTGTATGGGGAGATGGTATTTTCGCCACTAGAACTGCGCCAGCCCCCAATAAAGCAGCTAGAGCGGAAAAACCTGAAAAAGATGTTCGTTGGGTTGGGCTCAGGAGACAGGGTGGAAGGATTTGGAATTGTTACAGACATTACTACTAGCATCATTCGTATCCAGACCGACATCGCTCATTTTGACAGAGTCTACCTCAGCAACATCCAGCTAGACAGGGCAGAGGTTGTCGAAATCAGGCTTTGAATGCCGGGTCCCTGAGACCGAGCGAGCCAAATGCCTCACGCCTCTGCTTGCATGCGTAACACCGGCCACAGTGGACCTTGCCCTCCGCGTGGCAACTCCACGTCTGTTCCACCGGTATCTTGAGTTTGATGGCGAGCCTAACTATCTGCTTCCTGTTCATCCTGGCTAGTGGTAGCAGCACCTTGTACGGCTGACCATTGCATAGCAGGCACCCTTCCTCTAAAAGCGCGTTTAACCTTCCAATGTAGCCCGTGGACGCGTCCTTGAAGAACGTGGCGTCGTGCAGGTTGTGGCCGCCGACGATCCACCTTGCGCCGAGGAATTCCGCGTGGTGGGCGGCTATAGAGTAGAATATCAGGTTTCTTGCCGGCACGTAAGACGACCACCGGGATTCAGAATCCTGCTTTTTCAGCCGGCCGTAGTAAAAGTCAGACGTTTCCTTTGCAAACGACAAATCCACTTTTAGCAACTTTGTTACGCCGGAGCTTTTCGCGAGCTTTGCCGCCGCACGTTTTTCTTGTGTAAGTCTGCCAAAGTAGTTGAATGTAATTGCCGACACGTCCGAAAATTTTTCCTTTGACCAGTACAGACACGTGGCGGAATCTAGCCCGCCAGAAAGCATTACTAGAGCCTTATCACTCAATCTAGTCCTTCTTTACTCCGGCAATAATGTGGGCGCCCTTGTTGACTCCCTCGTAGATGTATACGCCCAGCGCTTGCACGTTTGCAGGCATCTTGGGCGCAAGGAGCCTGATTATCTCGGAGGAAAGGTTTTCTACCGTCGCCTCGCCGTACAACACATAGGTGGTCATTTTCGGCAGCTGAAGGCTGAAATGTCCTTTCGGGCCATCAAACGCCACGAAATAGTGCTCGCGGTCTTCCTTTCGCAGGTACTTCTTATTGATAAAGAACTTGTGATCTATTGCGTTGAGCGTGTCCTTGATTATCCTCTTCGCCTCTCCAAAGTCGATCACCAGGTTGTTCTTCATGCTGCCAATGATCTCCACCATCACTGTAGAAGTGTGGCCGTGCAACACCGAGCATTTTTCCACCAACGGCAGGATATGCGCATAGTCGAATGAAAGTGATGGGTCTTCGATAAAAATCGACCCGGTCTGCATCTTATCCGCACTGTCGAAAAAGAAGAGCGAGTCCATCTCATCTATCTTGCTCGCGTACTTTGAGTGACCGACTGCAATGATGTCAAGGCCTGGCAGCAGCTCACAAACGTGCTTGAATCTGGCGACGTCGGCCTCGGAATCTATTACCTCGATGTACCTATTGCCAACTTTAAAGTCGATTTTCATGGACTTACCGTCGGGGAGCTGCAAATTGGCGTCATACTCGTAGTCCTGTCTAAGAAACGACAGCATTTTTGCGACCGACAGTTCTGCCCTACTACGGAGCAGTCTATCTCTATCTAGGTAGCGGAGATCGCTGTCAAGAACGACCCTTTCTTTGGGCATTAGGTCTTGTCTGCCGGAGTTTCGGCTAGAGCTCATATAAACGGTATTTCTGTCGAGATTTGCATTTATCTAGGCTTGTGAGATGTAGCAATATGCCAAACGTAACGCGGGCACTTTACGGTGCAGTCTCCGGAAACGTCCCTGAAGCTAGGATAGCGGTGGCTTTCTCGGGGGGAGTCGACAGCTCCCTCCTTGCCCTGATTTGCCGGGACCTTCACAAGCAAGTTACGCTTCTAACTATCGGTTTTCCAGGCTCCCATGATACTATGTTTGCAAGATACATCGCGGCTAAGATGGGCATGGAGCACAGAACGTTCGAGATCGACTATACCGATTTTCAGACAATCATACCGTGCGTCAGGAAGGTCATTAAATGTGAAAATACGTCCCATATTGAAAACTGCATAGCGTATTTCTACATAAGCAAGCTCGCAAAGCAGAACGGGTTTGGCATAGTCCTCAGTGCAAATGGATGCGACGAGCTGTTCT
>JANWHJ010000004.1 GCA_025450475.1 Nitrososphaera sp. | reverse complement strand
GCTGCTGAACAACATTTCGGCGTACCCCACAATCAGATCGCCCACCTTTGGGAGCATCGGGGGATTCTTTGGCTCAACTTTTACTACCCTTCGTTTTAAATCATGAACCTTGGTACCCACTGTCTCAGAGCGCACCGTTCCGTCCAATGCAAGGTAAGTGCCTTTGCCCCCTTCAAATTCCTCAATCGACGCAATGTGATCGCCTGGCAGGACCGGCCGCCTGTCTTCTTTACTCATCCAATGATTGGAGCCCGAGGGAAAGTTATAACTGTTTAGAGGATAGAAAACTAGAATTTTTCGAGATTTGTCGCGAAACCTTAGCGTTTGTAGTGGTAGAATTTAGGCGAAAGATAATAAAGGTATAAAGAGCAGTAATGTTCAGGTGTTAATGTGAGCCAGAATACCCTTTCCCTAAAGGTACTTGAGGCGTATACCAGAGACGTTGGTAGGGGAGTAGCTAGGATCGACTATGACTCGATGGACTCGCTGGGCGCGTCGACTGGAGACGTCATTGAAATTAGAGGCAAGCGTAGGACTGTTGCAAAGTGTTTGCCTCTTTATCCCTCTGACGAGGGCAAGGGCATCATCAGGGTTGACGGTCTTGTCAGGAACAACGCCGGCATAGCTATTGGCGACACTGTAATTGTAAAGAAGATAAAAGCGGTTCCCGCAGAAAAGGTTATAGTAGCTCCGCTCGAAGCGATACCACCAATCGATGAACGGTATCTCGCGGACGCGTTGGAAAGCGTGCCGCTGATAAAGGGTGACAACGTGATGGTTCCGTACTTTGGTGGCAGGCTGACATTTCAGGTAATAGGAGTCACTCCAGCTGCAGACGCGGTCTTGGTCACACAAAAGACAATATTCCACATTGCAGAAAAGGGCGAGACTCTGAGAGGAGTCCCGCAGGTGACATACGAGGACATTGGTGGTCTGAAGGAAGAGATCCAAAAGGTACGCGAAATGATCGAGCTCCCGCTGAGGCACCCAGAAATCTTCGAAAAACTAGGAATTGAAGCGCCAAAAGGTGTATTGCTTTATGGCCCCCCGGGCACAGGCAAGACATTGCTGGCAAAGGCAGTTGCAAACGAAAGCAACGCGCATTTCATCAGTATATCAGGCCCGGAGATCATGAGCAAGTTCTACGGCGAGTCGGAAGCAAGGCTCAGGGAAATATTCAAAGAGGCAAAGGAAAAAGCCCCATCAATCATATTCATAGATGAAATAGATTCTATCGCTCCCAAGAGGGAAGAAGTAACCGGCGAAGTCGAAAGGAGAGTAGTATCACAACTACTGTCGCTAATGGACGGCCTTGAAGCTAGGGGCAAAGTCATCGTCATTGCTGCGACGAACAGGCCAAACGCAATCGACCCCGCGCTCAGAAGGCCCGGACGCTTTGACAGGGAAATCGAGATCAAGGTCCCAGATAAGCGCGGCCGCTTGGAGATTCTCCAGATCCACACCCGCAATATGCCGCTCGACACTGACGTCGATCAGGACAAGATCGCGGCAGTTACACACGGCTTTGTAGGCGCAGACCTTGAATATCTCTGCAAGGAGGCTGCAATGAAATGCCTCCGGCGCGTGCTTCCCGAGCTTAACCTAGAGGACGAAAAGCTCTCGCCCGAAGTGTTGAACAAGCTAATTGTGACCATGAGCGACTTTGAAAACGCTGTCAAGGAAGTCATGCCATCTGCCATGAGGGAAGTGTACCTCGAGTCGCCGGACATCCCATGGTCTGCGATAGGCGGACTGGAAGAAGTAAAGCGCGAGCTGCAGGAAGCAGTAGAATGGCCATTGAGATATCCAGACCTGTATGCAAAGCTGGGCCATACAATGCCAAAGGGCCTGCTGATGCACGGGCCGTCAGGCACCGGCAAGACATTGTTGGCAAAGGCAGTCGCGACAGAGTCCGAGGCCAACTTTATCAGCGTTAGAGGGCCCGAATTGCTGAGTAAGTGGGTCGGTGAATCAGAGCGCGGCATAAGGGAAATATTCCGCAGGGCCAGGCAGGCAGCGCCATGCGTCGTGTTCTTCGACGAAATAGACTCGATCGCTCCGACGAGGGGCATGGGAGGCGACAGTATGGTGACTGAGCGAGTAGTGTCGCAATTGCTGACAGAGCTGGACGGCATCCAATCGCTTTCAGGAGTAGTGGTAATCGCAGCAACAAATAGGGCAGACATGATAGACCCCGCGTTGCTCCGCCCCGGCAGGTTCGACAAGATAGTGTTCGTCCCGATGCCGGACAAAGCTGCAAGGCAGAGAATACTGGAAATCCATGCGAAGGGTAAACCCATGGGCCCTGACATGGACTTTGTCAAGGTAGCCGAGATCACAGAGGGCTTTAGCGGCGCAGACACGGGTGCAGTGGCTAACACTGCTGTGTCGCTCGTGTTGCACGAATACCTTGCGAAATACCCGACGCCGGAAGAGGCTGCAAAGCACGCGTCTGAAGCACATGTGATGTTGCGCCACTTTGAAGAAGCCGTAAGGAAGATCAAGACTCAAAGGGAAGGCAAGCCGACAGAAAAAGCGGTTCCGTACTACCGCTAGGCCTCTTCATCTTGTCCTAACTACCGGGCAGTTAGTCGTATGGCTGCAGGGCAAATGTTTTTAAGCAATTGGTTTTATGATACAGCTACTTAAAAGAAATTGGTTGAAAATTCACAGGTTCAACTCGTAGAGAAGCCAACTGCTGCCGCTCTTAATCGGTTTGTCAAACCCATTGACATCAGCAAACTAGTTGCACAATACGGCACGCCACTTTATGTGGTGGATGAAGACACGCTTCATTCAAAGGCACATGAGCTGCACGGCGCTTATGCAAAGTTCAAGGGCCCGGTCAAGATAGCATACTCGATCAAGGCCAACTTTACGCCGGCGGTTATCAAGACCTTCATGAAAGACGGCGTTACGTTCGACCTGACATCGCTTGGTGAGCTTCATTTCATCAAGCAGTGCAAGGCAGACCCAGAAAATGTCATTTACACGAGCGTGACTGAGGAACCGGAAGAGTACCTCGAAGTGCTCCAAAGCGGCGTCAAGAGGGTTGTAGTAAGTTCTTTCAACGGTATGGCAAACCTGGAAAAAGCTGCTGGCAAAACAGGAACAAAGCCATTGACAATGATACGCGTGAACCCAGAAGTCGGAGTCAAGGCCGAGGTTCGCGCGTCATATAGGAACGGCAAGTTCGGTGTCCCCTTCAATGGTGGCACCATAGACAGCGCGGCAAAGATGGTCAAGCACCTTCTGTCAGGTGATCTCTTGAAATTTGAGGGCTTTCACTTCCACCTTGGGTCGCAGATCACCGACTTTTCATGCTACACTCACGCGCTGGACAAGATGGATGCGTTCATGACAAAGATGAAGAAGGAAAACCCGGCATTTCAGGTCAACACGTTTGACATCGGCGGAGGCACGCCAGTGTTCTACAACGACCCCGTGCCGACCCCTACCCAGATGGCCGAGAACCACATTGGCAAACTCAATCAGCTTGCAGAGACGCACGGCACCTACACTCTGATGATCGAGAGCGGCCGCTTCCTCGTCGCAGAGTCGTCCATACTAGTTTCAAGGATAGTGAACACAAAGGAGTACAACGAGCACAAGATTGTGATCGTCGACGCAGGCTACCACATTCTGCTTGACGCGGCGCTGCTAAAACAGGAGTACCCTCAAGAAGTGGTGCCTGAAGTTGACAGCAATGACAAGACAACCGCGCTCACCGCTCCGGCAAAGAACACTCACCTTGCAGGGAGACTTTGCGACACTTACGACGTCTTCCCGCTTTCAAAGGTTTCAGACCTGAGCGAGTCCGACGTGGGCAGATACATCTCGTTCTATAACGTGGGCGCATATTCTGTAGTGTTCAACATGCCATTCCACTGCCAAACAAAACCGCCGATAGTAATGAAGGACAGTGACGGCAAGTTCAGGCTAGTGAGGAAGGGAACAACGTACGAGCACCTCTTCCGCGAAGAAGGCGGCGAGCTGTCGTAATCACTCCCCTGCCAGGCAGGCGAGGAACATTTTTTAGATCAAAGATAGCATTACTTGCAAGTGAGCGACACCAAAAAGACCTGCGCTCACATATTCGTCTGCGGCAAGATCCAGGGCGTCTATTTTAGGCAGAAGACAAAGCAGGTCGCTACTAGGCACAAGGTAACTGGTTGGGTGCGCAACCTACCTGATGGCCGTGTGGAAGCCGTTCTTGAAGGGAGCGAGATGGATGTCAACGAGGTCATAGAATGGTGCCACGTCGGGCCACCAAAGGCCAGCGTGCAGGACGTGGGCGTTAGGTTTGGGAAATACACTGGCGAGTTTGCAGACTTTAACGTAAACTATTGAATTTTCTGGTACGCTTCGGCAATTTGCTTTTTTGCTTTTTCGGCATCTTCAGCGGTCCTGATCGATGCGGTTGCTGACGGTGCGGCCCTGCCATATTTTATCGATAGTACCAGTGAATCGCCGGCCGGCTCTATGTCAAGAAACGTCCTAAAATTCATCGTCTTGGCGTAGGCCACTCTGTGCGGCCTCACTTCCTCAATCACTTCGCCGCCAAGCGACAATACAAAATTGCGCAGATCAACCATTATTGCCTTCGCCGGCTCTTTCAACCTTTCTAGATGAGTTTCAAACGGAATGCGATTGCCCGACATCATATCCTGATCCTTACCCCACTTCTCTTCAAATATTTCTTTACCTTGTCCACTGTGGACTTTTCATAGTGGAAAATTGAGGCGGCAAGAGCCGCGTCGACGTCGGTCCTCTCAAACACGTCCAGCATATGGCGCGCACTCCCGCAGCCGCCAGAGGCTATCACCGGCACCCTGACCGAGTTGCAGATCGCCTTGGTCAGATCGATGTCGTAGCCGTTCTCGGTGCCGTCGGCATCGATGCTGGTCAGCAATATTTCACCGGCCCCGCGCCTTTCAACTTCCTTTGCCCACTTTATCGCGTCAAGGCCCGTGCCCTCCTTACCTCCATAAATCCTCACTTCGAACCAAAATTTTTTGCCCCTTTCCTTGAACATTGTCTTGCTCTTTGCACCATCGTAGTTTCTCTTGGCGTCAATTGCCAACACCACGCACTGTTTGCCAAAGATTGACATCAACTGCGTCACCAGCTCCGGGTTCTTCACTGCCGCAGTATTTATCGAAACTTTGTCAGCGCCTGAAAGCAGGATGTCGCGTGCGTCATCAAGTTTTCTTATGCCGCCTCCGACCGTGAAGGGGATGTCGATAACGCTCGCTACGCTCCTCACCACGCCTTTCATCGTGTCCCTTTCCTGCTGCGACGCTGTGATGTCGAGGAACACCAGCTCGTCTGCCCCATGTTCGCTATACTTTTTGGCAAGCTCTACCGGGTCCCCGGCATCTTTTACCTGCGCAAAATTCACGCCTTTTACTACTCTGCCGTTGTCCACGTCGAGGCACGGAATAATCCTCTTTGCAAGCGTCATGCCAGCGCCTTTACCCTCTCAATGCTCACCCTGCCGTCATAGATGGCCTTGCCCAGTATGACAGAGCTGCAGCCAGCGCTCCTTACCTTGACAATGTCTTCGAGGCTTGAGATGCCCCCGCTTGCGATTATCCTTGCAGATACCGCCGCGTCTGCAAGCGTGCTGACGTCGGGACCCTGCAGCGTGCCGTCGCGCTCAATGCTCGTTAGCAAGAATTCGTCGACTCCCATGTTTGCAAACTGCGATATGGCATCAGCGACTTTTGTACCTGTCGACTCTTTCCAGCCCTTTACCATCACCTTACCGCCAGCCTGGTCTATCGAGATCACGATCCGGCCGAGGTTCTTTTTAGCCAGCTTTCTCAGTTCTTCAGGCTCGTGGAAGGCCATTGTGCCAAGTACCACCCTCGACGCTCTTGAAAGCATCTCTTCTGCTTTTTCAGTGGTCCTGATGCCGCCGGCGACTTGCACTGGAATCTTGATCGCTCCTGCTATCTTTGTGGTCAGGTCTGCGTTGTCGCCGTTGGCAAGCGCCGCATCAAGATCAACAAGGTGTAGCATGTCAGCTCCTGACGCTTCCCACTTTTTCGCTGTTCCAACAGGGTCACTGCTGTAGACTGTCTTGTTTGCGGGATCGCCCCTGACAAGCCTAACCACGTTTCCGCCCATTATGTCGACCGCGGCAATGACTTTCATTTTGTCTCGTTGTCGCAAATTTCGATAAAGTTCTTGATCATTAGGGCGCCGACGTCACCGGATTTTTCTGGGTGGAACTGGACCCCAATAAGGTTGTCCCTCTCAATAACTGCCGGAACGCTTACCCCATAGTCTGAACTAGCGACTACCAACTTGCGGTCATTCGGCACAGCGCGATACGAGTGCACGAAATATACCCACGAGTTGTCCCTGACGCCCTTGAGCAACCTGCTATCGCCCTTGATATGCAGATTGTTCCAACCCATGTGCGGGATCTTGACTTTGTCCTTTGGGAGAAGCACCACATCGCCATTCAGTATCTTTAAGCCTTCCAACTCACCTTCCTCGCTTCTGTCAAAGAGCATCTCCATGCCAAGGCAGATGCCCATAACCGGCATGCCACTATCAATAGCCTTGCCCAGACGCTGCGCGCTGCCCTCGATCGACCTGATCGCCGGGTCAAAATTGCCTACACCTGGGAGCACCAGCCCATCAAATTTTTCCAGATCTTTCAGGTCGTAGATTATTTCTACGCTCTCTGCCCCGTTGCGCTCCAGTGCCGACTTCAGGCTATAGAGGTTGCCTGCCCCGTAGTCAAATATCGCTATCTTTGCCAATCACATTGCTCCCTTTGTGCTTGGCACACCCTTTCTCCTGCTATCGATGGCAGTCGCCATGCGAAGGGCGACCGCGAACGCTTTGATCGCTGCCTCCACCTTGTGGTGGTCGTTCTCACCATAGTGCACTAGCACGTGGGTGCACGCGTTCAGGTTCTGCACGAGCGACTTCGCGAAGTGCTCAAGGTCTTCCCTCGGCACCCCTTCGATGCTGTCCCGTGTCAACTTTAGCTCTACCTTCTGGTACTGGCGCTTTACAAGGTCAATTGAAACATACGCCAGAGCTTCGTCCATTGGCACGAGTGCATACCCAAACCTCGCGATTTTCGCTCTATCGCCGAGTGCTTTGTCTATTGTCTGTGCAAGCGAAATCGCGACGTCTTCAGCAAGGTGATGCACTATGCCATCGTTTGACTTGCCAGACAGTGTAATGTCTACCATGGCATGCTTGCCTATCGCAGTGACAAGGTGATCAATGAATGAGAGGCCAGTCTTGACGCTGGTTTTTCCCATGCCGTCAATGTTGACTTGAACAGTGACTGCTGTCTCTTTTGTCACCCTTTCACTCCTTGCCTTCCTTGCAGCGGCCAACGTTGTCTTAGATTGCCAGTACCTTATTTATCGTGTTCGGTAACTGGTCGACACTCTCTGCGATCGCCCTAACGCCCTGATGTTTGAACATTGCCACTGTCTTTGTGGGCTGGGGGCTGTTGCCATAAATGCCAAAGAACGTTATTTTTACGCCCAGTTCTTTCTCCGCGCGCCTTGCCATCAGCAGGTCCTCGGCGGAGTCGCCTGCGTAGATTGTGCTTCCGGCATTCATCGCTTCCATCGCCCGTCTTATCGCGTACGTGTTTGGCTTGGCATATTCACGCTTTTCGTCTTCAAGAAACACGCAGGCATCAATATTGAAATATTTCATCACAGGCTTGAGCGAATATTCTGCCGCAATCCTGCTCCTGCCGGAGACTATCGCAAGGTTGCCGCCAAACAAATTGTGCAGCTTTTTCATCGTTCTTGCGCTCACCGCGATCCTGTCGTTCTTAATTAGCGGCTTACCACCCGACCAGTACTTTGGCTCCATGCAGTTCTGCTTCCTGAACATCTCAGGGCCATAAAATAGCTCATCAAACAACCTTGCTACCATGCTGTCCTTGACAGGTGCCGGGTAGGCCAACAGTTTTTTCCACTTGTCGATGTTATAGCTTGCAAGATACTTTTCCACGGACAGATAACCAGTTTCGTCGGCGCTCTCAGCCACATTAACCAAGAATCTCCTTCCGAGTGCAACGCTCTTCGGGGCAGCGGCGAGCATTGCAAGCGTTATTGCATATGTCGTGTCAGTGTCGTTGTTAAAGCCACCGCTCTGCCTAAATCTAAAGATGAGCGGGTCGGTAACAAGGCCCCGGAAGGATCTGCCGGCGATCGACTTAAGCATGAATTCCACCGTTTTCTTGATGGCCGCGTTGTATGACTTGCGGACGTCTACCAGCACGCCGTCTACGTCGAAAAGCGCGCAATCGTACATCATAGCAACCCTTCTAAGCACTGGAGGAACTTTTCGTTCATATCTCGGGTGCCTATCGTAACTCTCATGCAGCCTCTGTGGCCTGCGATGTTGCCCAACATCTTTACAACTATGCCGTTTCTCCTAAGAGCCGTACAGATTGCTCGGTAGTTCCTGCCGGCTTCAATAAAGAGAAAGTTGGCATCTGACTGGAAAGTCTTGATTCCGTCCAGCTTTGACAGCCGGGCAAATACCCTGTCCCTATCTTCCCTTATGGCTCTGATCGTCTGCCTTACGTGGTGTGCGCGAGCAAGGACGCCAGATGCAATTGCAAGCGAAAGCGTACTTATAGGGTAGGGTGACTGGATGTTAGACCTGAACATGCGGACGAATTTCTCGTTTGCCACCATATATCCCACCCTTGCCCCTGCAAGTCCAAACGCCTTCGAAAGAGTGCGGAGCACGATAATGTTGTTGCGTTTTGTCGCGTCGTTAGACATTGAGTAATCAGCGAAATCAACGTACGCTTCGTCAACCAAAAAAAGCTTGCCTTCCAGCGAATCGATAATATCGATCACAGTTTCTCTATCAAGCTGGTTGCCCGTCGGGTTGTTTGGCGAGCAGAGGTAGACGAGGTCCGATTTTTTCGCGCTCTTCAGAAACGCCTTCTTGTCAAGCGTAAAGTCGTGCAAGAGCGGCACCTGATCGACCTTGATGCCGTGGAGCTCGCATCTATTGATAAAGTACGAGAAAGTCGGCACAAACACCGTTGCACGCCTGCCGCCAAGCGTAGAAAGAAGAAGCTCTATTATCTGGTCAGATCCACTGCCTGCCGCCACACATTTTTCATTCACATGGGCGTACTTAGCAAGCCGGGAATAGAGGTCTTCGAGCTGATCAAGTGGGTATTCCCTCAGGTCAACCTGACTTGCCGCTTCGGCCGCGACACCTGCGACAAACCCTCTGTCTAGTGCAAAATTTTCGTTCGAGTCTAGCTTTATCGCGCCCTCTATCTTTTCCGGCTTTGTATAGTGGCCGAGCCTGCCAACCCTCTTGACGACAGCGTCAAGACTATCCTTCATTTATCCTCGCCCTCACCGCCTCATAGTGGTTCAAGAGACCCTCTGCAGATGCAATTTCCTTTACCGAAGCTTTCACTTTTCCAAGGCCTGCCTTTGTTACCTTGACCTTGTTTACAAGCTTGAGGAAGTCCAGCACCGACAGCGATCCCCGAGACTTACCAAACCCGAGCGTCGGAAGCACGTGGTTGGAGCCAAGTGAGTAGTCGCTTGCAGACGACGGCGCATATTGCCCTACCAGCACCAGCCCTGCAGAATCGATTTTCCTTGCCACGGCATCGGCATTCTTGCACATTATCTGAAGGTGCTCCGGCGCAAACTCATTCACAAATTCGATGCAAGAGCTTTCATTCTTGCAAACCGCTACAAAGCCTTTTTCCTTCAAACTGGATTTCACAATATCCGATCGCGAAACCTTTTCAGCGATTGCCGGCGTCTGCGCGAGCACTTGCGACGCCAGCTTTTCAGACGCCGTCACCAGACCGCAGACCGTATCGGTACCGTGCTCAGCCTGCGAGATCAAGTCAGTGGCGACAAGTCGCGGATCGGCCGTCGCGTCAGCATAGATCAAAAGCTCGGTCGGTCCAGCTACCATGTCCGTAGAAACACTACCCGACGCGATCAGTTTCGCAGCAGCAATGAACATGTTGCCGGGGCCCACTATCTTGCTCACCGGCTTGATCAAATGAGTTCCGTATGCCAGCGCGGCAATGCCCTGTACACCGCCTGCCTTGTAGAACTCGTCGACTCCGCAAATGTCTGCCGCAACCAGCGTGAGCGGATCGATGGTGCCGTCCTTTCTCGGGGGGGATATTAGAACTACCCTCTTTACGCCTGCGACCTTGGCTGGCACTGCGCACATGACTACCGTACTGGGATAGCGCGCCTTGCCTCCGGGGACGTAGCAACCGATGCTTGCGACCGGCATTATCATGCGATCTATTTTCACACCGTCGAATGTCACTGAAATTCCCTTCAGGCGCTTTAGCACTGCAAGCTCGCTCTTTGCAAGGCGCTCCTTCATCAACCTGACTGCATTTACCTGCTCTTTAGTGACCTGGTTATAGGCCTGTTTAATTTCATGCCTGTTTACTAAGAGCGAGTCGGGCCTGACGCCGTCAAATTTCACAGTGTAATCGAGAACAGCAGAGTCGCCCTGCTCTGCAACGCCTTTCATTATCGCCATTGCGTCTGTAAAAACCGATTCCGACATCGCAGTCTCCTTGCGCAGCCGTGCGGCTTCAATTGCCGGTTCTGCAACTTTGATAATCTTCATCAGGAATATCCGTCCAAGTTTATCTCGTCAAGCGGCAGTATCTGCTTTGGCTCCAGTACCACCAGGCCCTGCGCCAGCTTTCTCATCTTGGGCACTATCCTGATAAACTCGTTCTTGTC
>JANWHJ010000003.1 GCA_025450475.1 Nitrososphaera sp. | reverse complement strand
GCTATCTGCTAGCTGGGTCAAATCCCGACGAATAATCTTCAGAGGAAACTTCACACTTCAAACCTACAAGTTTGTGCTAATTTCCTGGATTAACCAAGCTAGTACATTATACTGGTGCGGGGGGTGGGATTTGAACCCACGAACCCCTAAGGGATGAGGTATCCCAGTCAAACTGCAACATCTGAGCGTCGTGTCAGAAGATCTAATCTCACGCCTTTGACCGGGCTGGGCGACCCCCGCACACGCTCGTTGCCGTCTAGCGAATATAATATCGTTTTGTGCGCTATTCGATGCTGATGTTGAGGCCAGAGCTGCTCTTTCCTTTTAGCTTTAAAGTTATTTCAAGGATGCCATTCTTGTAGGTTGACTTTGCGGTCTTGGGATCTACCGTTTCCTGAAGCTCAACCTTCTTTTGGTAGCGCGGCTGGCCCGTCAAAGACTCGATCGTGAGCGTGCTTTCGTCGGCCGTCACGCGCAAGTCTTCCTTGTTGACGCCAGGCACTTCAGCTACAACGCGCAATTCATCTTTCCCCTTGATAACGTCCACCAAGGGCTCGCGCTCTTCCTTGACAGATAGGCCGCCGCCAAGGACGTTTGGGAATGAGTTCACATTTCCAAATTTTCTTACTTCGGGCTTGCCGTCTGGGCCTATCTTGACAGAATATCCGTAAACGATCGGGCCCATTTCTCGAACAACGGAGCCGTCATCCATTTTGCGCTCCTTGATGAGGTTCTTTGGGACCTGCTGCTCTACGTTCTTGAATGCCTCTTGCATCATTTTCTCCATTTCCTTCATCATCTCGTCAATGTCCGGGAACCAGGATCGTATGCTCCTTCTCTTACCGAACCACTCATCAAATGGTGACGACATGCTAGAAAATGGGTAGAAATTCTATTTTAAAGTATGGTTTTAGTAATCCTCAAGCTCTTTGTCGAGATCTCTGAGAAGCGACTTTTGCCTCTCAGTCAACCTACCCGGGACTCTGACGGTTATCCTCACGAGCTGGTCTCCCCTACCAGAGCTGCCATAGCGTGGAAGCCCCTTTCCCTTTACCTTGAGAAGCGCATTTGCTGCTGTCCCCTGCGTAATCTTGATCTTTTCCTGTCCTTCAATCGTTGGCACTCTAATTTCTGCGCCAAGTGCAAGATCTGTGAACTTTACTTCCAGGTTGTAGAGCAAATGACCATCTTCAAGGCGTTCAAATTTTGGATCCGGCTTTACCCGGAGCCGGACGACAAGATCGCCCGGTATCCCGGAATCTGAGAGCTCGCCCTCGCCACGTAGCTGAAATGCCATACCTTCTTCGACCCCCGGCGGGATCTCCAGCTTGATCTTTTTTACCTGTTTTGCCCTGCCCGCGCCCCTGCAGTTGCCGCAGGGCCTCTCGATTATTTGCCCCCGGCCCTGACAAGTCTTGCATGGCTCTGTAGTGACAAACGTAGAAAAACGGTTCTGACTGTAGACGCGCTTTGTCTGCCCCTGTCCGTCGCACACCGTGCACTTACGCGCCTTTGTGCCTGGCGCGGCGCCGGTGCCGGAGCACACATCACATCTCCCCATCCGCGGCACGTCGACTTCTTCCTTCCTGCCAGTCAAAACGTCTGCAAGTGTGAGCTCCATGTCATAGATAATGTCGCGGCCCTTTCTACGGCTGCCAAAGCCAAACAGGTCGTCGCCTTCGAAAAAATCACCGCGTCCACCTCCAAATATCTGCTGAAATATTTCACGAAAGCCGCCAAAGCCCATATCGCGGAATACCTCGTTAAAGTTCGCCTCAGATCCCCGGAACGCCTCTTCCTGCCCGACGTGGCCATAAGTGTCGTAGCGTTTGCGTTTGTCGTCATCGGAGAGCACGGCGTATGCCTCAGATATTTCCTTAAACTTACCCTCTGCGGCCTTGTCCTTGTTTCTGTCAGGATGGTATTGCAGTGCCAATTTGCGGTAGGCACTCTTGATCTCTTCCTTGCCGGCGGCCTTCTGCACTCCGAGGATTTCGTAATAGTCCCGCTTGCTGCTCACTGCTTTTCACCGTGTCTTGCATCCAATTGCTGTCACGGGTTAGGGTTTGGACCTGCCGCGCTGCCCGCCTGACCACCAGCAAAGCCAGCTCCGGCCTCTCCAGTGCCGGCTTGCGCGCCAGCTGCTCCTGACGGAGCTGCGCCGGCGTCCTGGTATGCCGCGGTGCTAATTTCTCCTAGAACGGTCTTTAATTCCTGTACCTTGATCTTAATGCCTTCAAGACTGTTGCTTGCAATCGCATCCCGGATCTCCTGGGTGAGCTTGTTCACCCGCTCTGCCTGCTCTGGCTTTACCTTATCTTTGAGGTCCTGCTTGACAAGCTTGTCCGCCGCGTAGATGATGTTGTCAGCCTCGTTGCGGACCTCTGCTTCTTCCTTTTTCTTCTTGTCAGCCTCGGCAAACTGTTCCGAGTCGCGCTTTAGCTTTTCAATCTCGTCTTTCGAGAGCTTATTGTTCGCAGTTATAGTGATCTTCGCTTCCTTCTGGGTCGCCATGTCCTTCGCGGTGACATTCATTATACCATTTGCGTCAATGTCAAAGGTTACTTCGATCTGCGGCACTCCCCTTGGCGCCGGTGGTATGCCTGATAGGTTGAACATACCAAGCGAAACGCAATCTGAAGCCATCGGGCGCTCACCCTGCACGACATGTATCGTCACCGCAGTCTGGTAATCAGCTGCTGTAGTGAACACTTTGCTCTTTTTAGTAGGGATCGTGGTGTTCCGGTCAATCAACGGCTCCTTTAGCCCACCGAGTACCTCCACGCCCATCGTAAGCGGAGTCACATCAACAAGCAAAATGTCTGTCGAAACGTCGCCTGCGATAATCGCTCCCTGCACCGCTGCTCCCATTGCTACCGCCTCCATCGGGTCGATGCCCCGCTCCGCTTCTTTGTTCATGACCGAAGCCACGAACTGCCTCACCATTGGCATTCTCGTGGGTCCGCCGATGAGGATTATCTTTTCGACGTCAGCCGCGGTCATCTTGGCGTCCTGCATCGCCTGTTGCATCGGCTGCCTACATCGGTCGATTATGGGCTTGAGCAATTCTTCGAGCTTTGCCCTTGTCAGCTGAAGGATCAGGTTCTTTGGACCCGACTGTTGGTCATATGCAAGGAACGGCAGGTTGATCTCCGTCGTGACCACATTTGAAAGCTCTATCTTGGCTTTTTCCGCTGCGTCTCTTATCCTCATCATCGCCGCCTTGTCGTTTCTTACATCAAGGCCGGACTGCTTGCGAAACTCTTGCCCGACATATTCAACGAGTGTGTTGTCCATGTCGGTTCCGCCAAGCTGCGTATCGCCTGATGTGCTCTTTACCTGGAAGACTCCGCCACCCATCTCCATTATGGTTACATCGAGTGTGCCCCCGCCAAGGTCAAAGACCATTATCTTCAGGTCTTTGCTTGCCTTGTCAAGGCCGTATGCGAGCGACGCAGCCGTCGGCTCGTTGATTATCCTGACCACTTGCAGGCCGGCAATTTCGCCCGCGTCCTTTGTCGCTTGGCGCTGGTTGTCGTTGAAGTAAGCCGGCACTGTAATGACAGCTCTGTCGACCGGCTCACCGAGGAAAGCTTCTGCGTCGCGTTTTATCTTTTGAAGTATGAATGACGACACTTGTTGCGGCGTGTACTCCTTGCCAAACACCCTGAACTTGAAGTCGGTTCCCATCTTGCGCTTTGCGGCAATGACGGTCCCTTCGGGGTTTGAAATCATCTGGCGCCGGGCAGGCTCGCCCACTATTAGCTGGCCATCGTGGGTAAACCCTACCACCGATGGAAACGCCTTGCCACCTACCGAAGTGCCCTCTGCCGCCTGGATTATCGTTGGCTTGCCACCTATCAATACTGAAGCCGCCGAATTGCTGGTTCCAAGGTCAATGCCTATTATTTTTCCCATTGTTATCAGACTCTATTATCTGGTTCACTAGTGTCAGAGACGCTATTTTTAACTATCTTCTTGGAGATCTCGACCAGGCTGGGCCTTAAAACCTTTGAATTGAGCATGTAACCCTTCCGTATCTCGGCAGTGATGGTGTTAGCTTCCACGTCGTCTCGAATTGAATGTGCAAGGGCGTCGTGCACGTTTGGGTCAAAAAGCGTTTCGACTGTCTCGATCTCCCGCACTCCTTCCGAGGAAAGGAGTGAGTCAATGTTTTTGAGTATCCCCTCAAGGCCCTCGATCACTACAGGCTCGGTTTTTTGTCTTGCCACAGAGAGCGCCCTCAGATAGTCATCGCGTATGTTGAGAAACTTTAGCAATAATTCGGCCTTGGCAGATTCTGCCTTAGAGGTAGCTTGTTTTTCCATTTGCTTCCGATAGTTGTCAAAATCGGCCATAAGGTACTTTAGCTTACTGATGCTTTCATTCGAGGATTCTCTCGCTTTTTTCAATTCGTCTTTGACCGACTGGAGCTCTGCACTCAACGTTTCGAGGTCCTCCTCCACCGGCCCGCCCTCAGGTTTCTCTATAGTCTCATCGTCTGTTTCCAAGGCAGATCGAAAAATACAACTAGACAATAATTAGGTATCGCCTCGGAAGGATTATACCCAATGCCATCTGAATTTCCGTTACATGAGTTCCGACGACGAGCTTCAGGAAATCAATCAGAGAAAGATGGTTGAACTGCAAAAGGCGGCGGCCTCAAAGGCAATGATGTCCGCGCTTACGGAGCCGGTGGTTCTCACCGAGTCTAACTTCAAGGGCGAGATTAGAAAATATCCAGTGATGCTCGTGGACTTCTGGGCGCCGTGGTGCGGCCCGTGCAGGATGGTCTCGCCAATAATCGAACAACTCGCGAAAGAATATTCCGGCAGGGTTGCCTTTGGTAAGGTCAACATCGACGAGAACCAGATGATCTCACGATCATTTGGAATACAAAGCATTCCCACGATAATGATTTTCAAGGGAGGCAGGGCAGTCGATGTAATGATCGGTGCGCTGCCACGAGCGCAGATCGAGATGAAGTTGAAGCAGCATCTGTCAAGCAACATGTTTTAAGGTTAAATAAAAAGAAAAAAGGTCGCACTTAATGTATGCCTAAGTGCGGGAATGAAGCAATGCTGATTCCGAGTTCGCCCTGAATCTTGCGGATCTTGGTTGCATATTCTCTCATCTTGGCGTTATCGCCCTGGACTTTAGCGATCCTGTATCCCTTCCATGCCTTCCTCAGTGCGCCCCAACTCTGCCCCGTCGTGAACGTGCCTCTGCTTGCGGTTTCGCTATTGAGTGACATTATAGCTGTCATGCTGAGATAATTCTTGGTTGGTACTTATCACCATTAGTCAGCTTTCTCGAATAGTGTAGTAAAAACAGGTGACACGGGGCGAGCCTTGAGGTGAAACTTGCAAGGATTTGGTGTTTGAGGCAGTTCATCTCGCATGATTTACAAAAATCCTAATGCTTCTCAGGCGCGGTCGATTTTTTAATCACTAAGCGCATTTGTAAGAGGTGGGCAAGAAGGAGGACAAGGAAAAGAGCATTGAGCGCTTTTACGCACTTCTTAAGGCCCTGATGGACGAGTTGTTGGAGTACGCGCCAAAGTCAAAGCACGTGAAGATGCCGTATAACGTTTCCTATGGCTTGATCTACGACGATCGCGATTCTGTGCTTTTCAGCGGCGCCGACGAAAAGACCGGGAAAAGGTTGTATCTCTACAACGTGCGCATCATCGGCAAGATGTTTGAAGAAATGCGGGAGAAGATGCTGGAAGACAAGACCACTGAAACACTGTTCAGATGGATTGCCGACGTTTGCTCGCTTTACATCCGCCCATTCGCCTATGACTATGTCGTCAACATTCAGCACAGGGGAGATGGTGCGGCAGAGCGTACGACGCGCCAGATAGTCAGGGGGTTTTTGAAAAAATTGACAAGCGACCCGGAACTAAGATACGTGCTTGATACTATACGCGACCAGGCTCTGGATCGACAATAACTGACGAATGCGCCAAGCAGGTTAGGCGGTGCAATAGACAATGCTCCTGGGAAGCCGGTTGTGCACGGAGATCAGGTGCAACAATTGCGAAGTTCAACTCCCCAACGATGAATCACTCACATTTTTCGTCAAACAGAATTTCCAATAATTTGGTATGATTCATTAGCAACCAAAGAATTGCCCATATAACTAGGCATAGCTGCCTTTTATCGACGACTTTGCGCCGCATGCTTCACAGATCAGGAACGCGACCTTCTTGTTCTTTTCAGTGTGGGTATCAGGGCTTCCACACACCGGGCACTGGACATAGTCCTTGACGTAGCGGTCAATGAGCGCGCCAAATGAGGAGGGAGTCTTGCGGCCAAGGAATATCACGCGCTCGCCGGCGATATAACCGGCGGAAGCGAGCTCTTTGTTTAGGTAGAGCAGCACCTTCTCAGGCTCCCTGCGTAGCGCCTTCGGAAACTCCATGAAGTTGCGGAAGATGGTATTCTTGCCGACCCATATTATTTGGGGAGCAGGGATCTCAAGCCTAGAACGTTCTTTTTTTACAGTATCTCCCAGCTCATCCTGCAGCCTTTTTAGCAAGACTTCATATTCAGCAAGCTGCGTTTTCGTCACGATGAATTGACTATTCGTCTGTTTAATTAATGTATATTTACTATTTTGAGGATATGGGGAATTTGTCCCTTTCAAATTCTTGACCAATATGGCCTTATCGGCATGAATCTTCCATTGCCTACTTGAACTGTCCAACATCTTAACCATAAGTCAGACAGACTAGATAGATTCGGCAGATCGTGTATGGACAGCGATCTTGATCTCACTATAGTTTTACTAATTCATAATTGGCATCAAGCAGTCTCTGCTTTGCTACTGAAATCGCTACCTCAGACGAATCACATCCGATCCATTTTCTTCCAAGCCTCTGTGCAACAGTGAGGGTCGTGCCTGATCCGCAAAAGAAATCTGCGACCAAATCATTGAATTTCGAGAATTGGCCTATGATTCTTTCCAATAAATCATTGTGTTTTTCTGTTGCATATCCGGTTGAATAGTTATATGCTTCTATGTCTAGCCAAATGTTGTCTAGGATCTTGTGTGTCTTGGCAGGGATCCAATATTCAGGATATTTTACACTTTCACGCTTTCTGATAAATTCCAATTTTCTTTCGGTCAACTCCCAATATTGCTGAAGTGACATACAAGAAGAAAATTCCTTTTCGTACAAGGAATGATTTCCTATTGCGCGGATAGCTCTCGTTCTTGACCATTTCCACTGACCTCTTTCGGGGGCATGACCAAAGATTTCATAACGCATTGTGGGACGATCAACGTTGCTCCAAAAACCCATCCACTTTGAGTCTGACTTATGTTCTACGAATGGTAGTGGAAAATTTGCTTCCCTTGATCTGGAATACCAAAGGATAGAATCATAAGAATTGTGCATTCTAT
>JANWHJ010000002.1 GCA_025450475.1 Nitrososphaera sp. | reverse complement strand
GCGATAAACGCGGTAGCCGGCAAGATGGTTCAGAAAAGAAGCAAGCAGAAATCCGTCAAGAAATGAAAAATCTTGTGACCGATATTTTCCAGACAATAATGTCAGAATCTTGTTTATCGAAATACAAACAATTATTGACAGAAGCTTATGATAGCAAGTAACCGGCATATGTCGCTTAACAACGTGGGGGAGATTGGGGAAATTATGCATTTGGCAAAAAGTGGTAGACTAATAGTCAAACTCAACACTGCAGGCGCCGGCATAAAGGCCGGCGAGCTGCTCGTTGACGGGTCGGGCAGAAAGGTCGGCAAGGTGGCAGAACTAATTGGTCCGGTGAGTGCACCGTACGCGTCGGTTATACCAATGACTGACAGGACGAGCCGGCTCATGGGAGCAAAGATGTTCAGCGGAGGTTTTGCCAAAACGTTTCGCAGCAAGTCCAGAGGCTCTGGTCGTTCTAGAACGAGGTAAAATGAAATGACCACAGCCGAATACTATACGGAGTGCTCTGAGTGCGGCGCAAACCTCATCCAAGATCCCAGCAAGGGAGAATACATCTGCGAGAGGTGCGGCTGCGTTATGATGGACCAAATTGAGGATCTTGGCCGCGAGTCGAATGCCACTGACTTTGAAGAAAAGTCGAAAAACGCAAGAGCAAGCGGCTCGACCAGCCTTGCCCTGCACGACTTTGGCCTCAGGACCGAGATCGCATACGGGTCAAAGGACTATGCCGGCAAATCTATCGACTACCAGATGGCCGAGACAATGAATAGCATCCGCAAGTGGCACATTAGAAGTAGGATCGTCTCGCCACAGGAACGACGCCTCTCAAACGTCCTCACAAAGATAAACGAGACGTGCGCCGCAATGTCTCTTCCAAAACTACTCGTCGAAACTTCCGCGATGCTTTACCGTAACTTTGAAAGCAGTTGTGAGGCAAAGGGCAAGTCAATTGTCTGCATGGCCGCGGCGACGATATTCCTAGCTTGCAAGAAATGCTCTGTGGTGCGCTCGCTCGAAGAGATCGTCGAGGCGACAGGGGTTACAGACCAAGACAGGTCTAGCGCCAAGCTGGCGTCGAAATACTATAGGTTGATGGTGATGGAGATGGGTGTGTTTACAGAGCAGGCTCAAACGCCAGCTCTTAACGTTTCGCAACAAATGCAGACACAGGCAGTTGCACTTGCCATAGACCACTACATTTCAAAGCTCGCGAACATGGCCAAGATAGACACCAAGGTGGAAAGGCTCGCGATGGACATTGCACACAAGACAGACGACCACATGCTGGCAGACGGAAAAGCACCAAACGGCCTGGCAGCGGCGTACATCTACATCGCCTCGATGCTCCTTGCGGTCAATATACTTCAGCGCGATGTGTCAAGTTTGTCGGGAGTCACCGAAGTGACCATCAGGAACCGGTGCAAGGACATACTTACAAGGTTTAAGCTGACAGTTACTGTAAGGCCACAGCACGGCAAGACGGGCCTTGCAGCATAATCGTTTAAAAAGGAGAGAATCCATAATTCAGGAAATGCTGTGTAGAGCCTGCGGGGCAGAGATGATCACAACGGAGTACTGTCCCTCTTGCAATGAAGCAGTGCTATGGAAGTGCAGCAACTGCGAAAAAGAAAACGACAAGTCGGTGCACACGTATCATGCTCCACGTCCAGAGTCGGCAAGGACGGTTTCTGTCGTAGGAGCGCTCATAAGTGTCGCATCGGGCCTGTACCTAGTAATGCCGGTGTGATCACGGGGGATTTTTTTCATCTTCTATTTTTCTTCTAATTCTCAAATATATTGCGACGCCAACAAGCACCACGAGGCCGACCAGCAGGAGGATAAACGCCCCTTCGTCCCTGACGCTTCCTTCTGGCAATATCGCAAGGACTGGCAGCACACTAGAGCAAAAGGCTTTTCTAGATTTATACCCTAAGGTTTACCGCTTGCAGTTCGAATACGTCAACCCGCTCGCAGGACTTGGTATGCTCATTATTGGCCTATTCTTGATGGTACTTGGCTATTGGGTTTACAGCATAACGCCTGTGGCCGTCGGAATCGCGCTCGCCGTCTTGTACCGCAAGTACCTGTTGCAGATACTTGGGAACGCATACTAACCTACCATCTTTAATACTGCGGGAAGGACGTCTGCGCCCATGAGCATGCCCAGCCTGCCACGCTTCGCATAGTTTTCTGTGAACCTAGCGCTCCCATCCTGCTTTATCATACTACCAGATACTAGCAGAGGGACCGGGTCGTCGCTATGGCCCTTCTTTAAGCAGGGAGTAGAGTGGTCGGCTGACACGACTATTGCAGCATTGCCTTGCAGTTCCTGCACGAGAGGGCCAAAGAAGCGCCTGTCAATGTCCTCGATGTTCTTCTTTTTTCCTCTCGCGTCGCCGTCGTGCCCAAATTCGTCCGGCCCCTTGATGTGGACATAGACCGCGTTGACTGACTTTAGGCTCCTTGCAGCAACGTGTGCCTTCTCTTCATAGGCATTAATGTCGCCGGCCTGAAACATCTCCATGCCAAGAACCTTGGAAATTCCGATCTCAACAGGCATGTCTACAATACAGCCAACAGTGATACCGTGTTTTTTGTTGATGGGAATAACCTGGGGGTACATGTTGCCCGAGTCTCGCGCAAGTATGCAGTTCATTGCCCTTTTTCCTGCCGCGACCCTCGTCTTGTTTATCGGATGGTCCCGCAGCAGCTCCACAACTTGTGTTGTGAACTCATTCAGTAGCTTTGCCGCCGTCCTTGCCTGATCGCTGTCTTCCTCTGCGGCTGACTTTTGTACAAACATGTCGCCGGTGGTGTCCTTTGCAATGCCCATGCCCTCAACCTTGTCGTAGGCCGGATCCGTGTTGGTAATCCTGTCTGATAGTTTCATCCGGCCATGCCTGAGCCTGATCACGACGCGATGGGCGATTGTGGGTTCTAGCGCGATTGAGGCGTCCCTGTCACTGAACTTGATTTCATCGCAGAGAGTCTTGCAGACCGCATTTGCCTCCGCGGTGCTTATGACCCTGCCGGCGCGCCTATCTACTATTTTCAACCTGTTGTCGACCGTAGCAAAATTGCCACGCAGGGCTAGGTCGCCATCGCGAAAATCGATATTGCAGCCGATAGATTCGATTACACCCCTGCCGACATAACTGCCGTCGCGAAAGCTATAACCGAGCATATTGAAGACTGCAATGTCGGATTGAGGCGCGATCCCCCTGCCGACACTTATAACCGTGCCCATCGCGCCGTTCCTTGCCAGCGAATCGAGGATTGGAGTATATGCCGCTTCAAGCGGCGTCAAATCGTTCAACGACGTATGGGGTAGGTCGCCAACGCCGTCGAGCAAGACGTAGACTAGCCTAATGTCTTTCATATTGCCGGAAGAACTCTTGGTCAATTTATTGTTTGTGAGATTATGTTGAGTGTACCTTCTTCATCTACTGCAAACAGTTCTTTTAATAGCAGATAGGGTATACGTCCTGCGTTGGAGCAATGCAGATTTTGCCAGCGCGTTGTCGTGGATGACAAAGGCGAAAAAACTGAAGACTTTGGGATGGCAAGAAGTGGGAAATACATTTGCGGGCGGTGCACGAAAGCATTGGAGTTTTCACTCGGCAAATGAACTTACAGAACCTTTAATTAAAAGCAAATAGAGCATTTTTTAGGGCTTTAGGATTTGGGAGACCTGCGCAAAGACTATGTTCTCGACAAGTTTGTTGTCGTGCCAGACTCCGGCGCAGCTTTAAGTGAGAAGGCAGGAGACGGAGGCAAGTGCCCATACTGCCCAGGCAATGAATCAATGACAGAGCTAGCCCTGCTTGCATTGGTGGTCCAGGACGGGATGCTCCAGCGTCTCTCAGACAGCGAGGACAGCGTCATCGAGGACTGGTCAGTGAGGGTATTTCAGAGCAAGAATCCAGTGGTCGCGACCGCTTCGACTACGAGCTATAGTGACAAGCCGCTTTACAGCGAGCCGGCTTACGGCTATCATCAGATAGTAGTTGCGTCGCCGGAGCACAAGCAGAGCCTATCGCAAATATCAGTCGAGCAGTGGGGCAACGTGCTTGTAGTCATCCAAGACCGCGTTAGGTGGCTTTATACGCAAAAGAGTGTGACCTATGTTTCGATCTATGTCAACAGTGGCGCAGGCGCAGGCGCGCATGTATCTCACCCACACCTTCACATCGTCACATTTTCCACTATCCCTCCGGTGATAGAGCTCGAGGCCGAGGGCTCACATCGGTTCATGAACGAAAACGGCAACTGCCCTGCGTGCAACATCATTGGAGTTGAGTCAAGCGGCCCGCGTCAGATACTCGCGACAGATAGCTTCCTCGCGTTCTGCCCGTGGGCTCCGACTTATCCGTACGAATTCTGGATATACCCAAAGAGGCACATCACATCATTTTCAAAGATAACGCAGAAGGAAATAAACGACCTTGGACTGATGCTGAGGGCGACACTTGGAGGCATGTCAAAGGCGCTTAAGGATGCACCTTACAATCTTGTATTTCACCTGTCCCCTGAGAAAAAGAACAGCCGCCAGATCCACTGGCACATAGAAGTCTATCCACAGCTTAACACCTGGTCAGGACTGGAACGCGGTTTTGGGGTTTTCGTAAACAACATTAGGCCTGAAAAGGCGGCCGAAATACTGGGCTCTGCAAGCAGGAAAGAGCTGGCTGGCTTGGTCGGCATAGTATGATCCTATAAGGTAGGACCAATCTCAAACTGAAAGATATTTCCTCCTCACCATTTCGAAGTGCACCGTCTTGAGATGAAATGAATACAACATAACCTTGTTCATCTTCGACCTGCACAAAATACACAAATTCCTGAGATGTCCCATCGGACTCATTTCTTATAGTGGAGTCAATCGCCAGACTTTCTCGCCTATACAGTACTAAACCATCGTACCTATCTTTGAAGGCTGAAGCGGGATGTTGTAAAACGATCAGCATATTTGACGCAAGCTTTCGTCTCAGATTGATAGCGACTAGAGCAGCAATAGCATTTGGATCCCACTTGGCATTTCTGATCATGGCTACTATGTTAGACCCCCTTCGGCTACGGGGGTTGAATCAAGCAGTCTATGTGATGGAATGTCTAGTCAAAGGTAAGAGCGAAGAGCATATAACAATGACGTTGAACGATGACCGCCAGTTGGTCAAAATGTGGATATTTTTTCTGAGACATAACAAGTTGATAGCCTATAATGGCTCTAAGTGGTTGGTTACTCCAAGAGGGAAGGAACAGCGTAGCAGACTTTAATTCGTTCGTAGTCCATACATAAGATACAGTTGACCGAATTTCGTAGAATCTTCCATAGTATAGCCGTTGAACACGTACGAATGATTTAATTACCAAACCGGAAAATAGTGTTTTAGCAATGAAGCTGAAGCTGGAGGATTGGACTTCAATTGCATCTCTCGGCCTGTCGTTGATGTTTGTCGTGCTTTTGCTCTCATTGTACAATTTTCTCATAGGGCCTCAAGGAGTCGGGCCGGAGCGCGTCGTCGATCCGGGAAGCCTCATGCTGCAGAGTATATTTATCTCTGCAGCGCCGTGCGTGGTGTTGGCAGGCTTTGTGTTTGGCATGACCAAGACCTATGGCGCCCGTATAGGAGGAACGGTGCTGGTAGCTGGGGGCATCATCATGATAGCGGGCATGGCAGCCAGTATTCCGTTGCTGGCGAGAATCCCTGACCAGTATGTCGTTGGAGTAGTTGGCTTCGTGCCATATTTTTTCATAGCAGCCGGCGTTGGCGTGACAGCAGTCGGCGGGTTTTTGATCGCAGCTTCGAAAAGAAGGCGCATTAGCAGCAACCTGGATGACCTTCGTTGAACGTAAGAGAGATTGACGTATCACGCAACCTTTTGCCAATCAAATTATCTGATAGCCTTCAGTCGGTATTTGCAATGGCGCACAAGGAAAGAACCCCCGTCCTTGGGATAGTGACCGGCACAAAGCCGGACTTTTACAAACAGGCGCCGCTGGTTATAGAAGCAGCAAAAGAAAACCTGCCAGTTTTCGTGATCAACACCGGCCAGCACTTTGACGAAGTACTAGGCTTCGGCATCGAGGAGTTCAACCTGCAGCAATTCATAGGTTGCAACCTCCAGATCAGGGGCGACCTGATGGAAAAGGCAAGCGAGTTGATTGTAAAGTTCGGCTCATTTGGCCGGTATTGCAGGAAGAATTTTGGCACGGAGTCGCTCCTGCCCATAGTCCACGGGGACACATTAGTTGCAGGCATTGCTCCGCTTGCCTGGGTCTTTGGCATGGGGCAAAAGGTAGGGCAGAACGAGGCAGGCCTCCGCTCCATGAGCCCTGAAGCAATCAAGCAGCTGAAGGCAGGTAGGGAGCCAACAAAATCAGAAGTACGGAATTTCATCAGCAGCCAGTTAGACGGCAAATGGTTCCTTGCAAGGGAGGAGCCATTCCCGGAACAGATTGACACTTGGATATGTTCTGCCGGGACCCAGTTCTTTTTTGCACCGACCAAGTTGAACAGAGACAACCTCGTGAGGGAAGGGTACCCTGAGAACTTTGTCCACGTGGTGGGCAACTCTGTGGTAGACGCGATTTACCAGAAGCGGAAAGAGAAGCCACACCAAAGCGTCTTCGACATATATCCGCAGCTAGAAAAGGGAGAATGGATAAGGATGGATATCCACCGGAGGGAGAACCTGACACACAGGCGTTTCACTTCTATAATTGGCGGGCTCGTCGAGCTGATTAAGAACACCGATAAGCAGGTGGTGCTTGTAATGTTGAATGCAACCATGTCCGCATTAAAGCAGTACAACCTTCAATCGAAACTGCAGAGCCTTGCAGAAGAGCATCCTGACAAGTTCCTGATTACTCCGCTGTGGAAGGAATATTCAAACGTCATTGAATTCCTTGACAGCGGCCGCTGCTGGGCTGAAATGACGGACTCAGGTTCGATGCAGGAAGAGTTGCTTTACTTCCCAAAGGTGACGTCTTTGACGATCAGGCTCAACACCGACAGACCGGAAACCATATTTGACGCAAAGAGCAACGTGCTGGTTCCGCCGCTAAGCCCGGGCTGGATCACCTCCATAGTCAATGGAGCGTACGACAGGGAGGGCGGTCTAGGCTTGAACCTCAAGAACAAGATGCAGATCTACGGCAAGCCGGGACAGGTATCAAAGAACATCATTAAGATAATCAAGAAAGAGTTTGAAAATGGCGATGCCAACTTTTACCCCTGGCTGCACCAGAGGCTTGGGCTCTGGAAGGAAGACCAGGGGCTCGACTACCTGTGATCATAATCTAAATTTGCTCTTCCGCACGTGAGCGCGCATTCTCTCAATTGCAGTCGCTGAAAATACGTCTTTTATCATTTGCTCATAGGCCTTGCTCATCGTCTGGCTCCTGCGCAACATCATTTTCTTTTGCGTTTCTATTGCGGAGCGGAGCTCAAGCTCTGTGTTCCTCGCCCCGATGCTAGTACCATAGATCGTAAAGCTGGACACGTCCTGCGCGACGAGCCCGTGCAAGTGCGAAGATACGCCGATCCGCCTGCCGCTGTAAATGAGCGTCCCGATTGAAGTCTTGGCCATATCTGCAATGAACGCTCCTATCTTGTTTTGACCCGTGTCGACTTTGTTTCTGCCGCTAACCATTTTGATGTTTCCATACGTCATTTTCAAATCAGATGTAGTGGTCATGGCGCCAATGTTTACCCACTCGCCGACGTACGAGTGCCCGATAAAGCCCGCGTGTGCCTTGTTAGAATGATCGGAAATCACCGAGTGCTCAATTTCACCGGCAACCCTGCAGTTCTGGCCTATGTAGCTGGACTCGATTACCGTGAACTGCTTTATCTGCGTCCCGCTGCCAATGAATGCCGGCCCGACAATTCTGCTCGTTGCAATATCTGCATCGGCACCGATGTAGATGCCACCCTTCCTTGCATCAAGCACTGTCCCCTCTTCAACCGAGGCGTTCCCGCGAATAACCACGTCGTTGCTCCCTACTACTCTAACGCCGGGGCCGAGGTCACTCTCACCATGCAAGCCGGAGAGCTGTGTTGCAAGCGAGTTTTCAAGGACGCTGATGATATCCCACGGATCGGAGAGGAGGCCTTGGCTTTCTTCGGGCTTCAGCTTTGTTGCTTTTTCAACGCTGAATCTCGTGACGTCGAACTTTTTGCCGGCCGCAACGCAATCAGAAAGATATTCTCTGTCCTTCTTGGTGAGTCTTGCCACAATGAGCCTATCGCCGGCAGTGATTGCAAAGGTGTGAGTGACCTTGAGCAAGCGATCAAGGTCGATCGCCCCTGGATGGAGGAGACCGTTGACAAGAACAGTGTCGTTGTCTATGGAACTTGGGTTAACTCTGCACTGGACGTGCCGCTCGCAAGTCACGGCTGCTAGATATTCCCTCGTCAGAAGTGCTTCTGGATTTGACCCGTGTTCTTCAAAAATGGTCCGGGAACCTACCGTGATGTCGAAAGTAGCCTTTGTAAGCGAGATGGGGGCAAAATTCTGCCAGTGTGAATCCTCGAATAGGGTTACACCCATCTATATCTTGCCTAACCTGCTCGCGTATTGCCGGTTTGCGTCCAGGTACGACTTCTTGTCGCCAATGTCGATAAAGCCTGCATCGATCTTGAAACCCTTGACGATCTTTTTTTGTTCTAAAGCCTTTCTTACTGCGTCGTCCATCCCAAACGACCCTGACTTTGGAATGGTCCTTAGGAATTCCGGCTCCATTACATAGCAACCGATGTTTATCAGCCCGCTTATCTCCGGCTTTTCGCGCCACGCCGTGACCTTTTCCTGTTGGTTGAGGTCGATGAATCCGTATTTTAGCTTCGTCGAGTACTTCAAAAGCGCCATGGAGATCAACGCCCTTGAGTCTTTGTGCTGCCTCAGCATCTTGCGCAAGTTGAACTCGTAAACGGAATCGCCGTAGACGCAAACGAACGAGTCGTCAAGCAACTTTTCTGCGGTCTTTAGCTGACCCGCTGTGGCGAGCGGCCTATCTGACCTAGCATATTCAATCTCGACTCCAAAGCGAGCGCCGTCCTCAAAATAGTCCTCAATCGTTCGGTGAAGATAGCTCACACAGACGATTATCTCGTCGATGCCACCGGCCTTTTTCAACCACTCGATGATGTACTCTAGAAGCGGCTTATTGCCAAGCGGCAACATCGGCTTCGGGATAAAGAATGTGTAGGGCTGCAGCCTCGTGCCGAGCCCTCCTGCCAAGATTACCGCTTTCATGTTTCTTGTCTTTTTCCAACTACTGCTATATATAAGGTAAAAGTATGCTACCTCAATAGTTTTTCAGGATTTGCTTGACCTTGGTCGCGACTTCGGTCGGGTTCCTGCCAAAGATGGTTATCATGGGCTCTTTCCCCAAGTCTCCCTTATGGTAAATGACCTCTGCCTTCGGGTTGCGTGAAAGCGCGACAAGGGTTCCCCAGAACACACTAGAGCCCTCCATCCTCTTGACGCCTCTTGGCTCCTTGCTCCTATCGTAACTTGAAACTGAAAAAAGCAATTTGCATGTCTTCAGAAGTTCATCGCTAAACCTAATGTTGATGACAGACCGAAAAGCAGGACTGACGCGCATATATCCAATAATCGCTGATGCCATGTGCTTTGAAGCCCCAAACTCAATGTATGAAGCCGGTACCCCGCTGTTGCCGATTCTGACTATTCTACCGCGCACGCCCGCAACTTCTGACGCGTCGGCGGCATTGGGCAGCGCGTATACAAAATTTGTCTGCGTCTCCGGAATTAATTTGTAAAAGCCAGTAAGGGTGCTTAGCTGCTCAACTGCCCACTGCAGCTCTGACAGCACATGGTAGCGGTTGGCGTCGCGATAGATCGCAGAAAGCGGATCTGTGATTGGCAGACCTTTGCCCAACTTCACTACGTTCTTTATAGCAATATGGACATACTCGTTTGCCATCTTGCACGCGTTGCGTAAGGGCACGCCTTTCGCAAGGTAAGCGGTGATTGCGGATGAAAAGTTGCATCCCGAGCCGTGGCTTTCCTTTATCCTTATCCTTGGGTTCATAATCTTCGTCATCCTGCCCTTGCTTTCTAGCAGCACGTCGGTTACGCTGAAAGCTCTCAAGTGTCCGCCTTTTACTATGACGTTCGCTGCTCCAAGCTTCATGATCTTTCTTGCTGCTTCGACGGCGTCGCTCCATTTCCTAATCTTGATTCCTGCTAGTCGTTCTGCCTCAATTCTGTTCGGAGTTATTAGCGTACATATCGGAATTAGCTTCGAAACAAACGAGTCAACCGCGTCGTCGCGCAGCAGCTTGGCTCCGGTACCGGCCTTAAAGATGGGGTCAAGCACGATTGGAACTTTTGATCGTTTGAGTGACAGATGCACCGCATCTATTGTCTGACTGCTGTAGACCATTCCTACCTTGATCGCATCGGGCGCCATGTCTGTCATGACAGATTTGATCTGCTGCCCTACCATTACCGGCGAGACTTCGAAAATCTCTGACACTTTTCTGGTATTCTGCGCAGTTATCGCAGTGATAGCGGTGCACCCGTACACACCAAGAGTAGAAAACGTCTTGAGGTCTGCTTGTATTCCCGCGCCAGCTCCGGAATCGCTGCCTGCTATTGATAACGCGATCTTCAAGGAAAGTGTTAAAAAATAATAGACTTATCAGTCTATCTATTTAGAGGACGTAGTTGCAGAGGCAAACGCGCTTGCCACAGCATTCGCATTTCTGGCTGCCCAAGACAAATTCGCAATACCTATTATGAGTTTCACAGAACACCGATCGCCCTTCTTCAATTTCCTTTGTTATCGCCTGCATATCTCCAAAACGCGGAGCGTTCGGTTAATCTAAAGGGCAAGCTAATTTAGACAGACAAGCTAGCTAACTTTGCACGCTGATATCGCTGTTCCACTCAAATGCATAGATTATTAACATGAGCTTTTGCAATTACTAGAGTTTGGCATTTTTCAACGCGCCAGAGTGGGGCGTCACCCCGGTACAGGAAAAACATAGAACGCTCAACGGCCTCGATTACTTTATCCTGTGGTCAAGTCTAGGCGTGGGTTTGCTTGTGTTTTCCGCCGGCTCGCTCCTCGCTGCAGCGAGCTTTGTCGACGCGATGCTTGCTATAGTTGTTGGGTCGGCTGCCGGCTCGATCCTCCTTGCCCTTGCCGGCAAGATAGGCAGCGACCATGGGATACCCTCTCTTATCACTATGAGACCGGCGTTTGGCATCCGGGGTTCGTACCTCCCTGCAATGCTGAACATCTTGCAGCTCGTCGGCTGGACAACATTTGAGATAATGATAATGGCAAGGGCCGCGGAAATGCTGTCCGCGAATGCACTGCCGTACTATTTCTGGGCCGCGATATTTGGCGCGCTCGTGGCCTTGCTCGGGATCACCGGGCCACTGAACGTTGTAAAAAAATGGATCGGTAAGTTTGCAGTGTGGATAGCGTACGGTACCTCTGCGATAATCATCATAAACCTCATCGGCTCTGCAAACCTGGCCGTGCTCGTGGCGTCGCCGGGAGCGGGCATGTCGTTCTTCTCCGCGCTTGACCTTGTAATAGCGATGCCAATCTCTTGGCTGCCGCTCGTGGCCGACTACAACAGGTTTGCGAAGAAGAGTAGGAACGCACTGTGGGCGACCTTCATAGGGTTCACGATTACGAACATCCTATTCTATTTTGGCGGCGTGCTGCTCGGGACCTTTGATGTAATTGCCATTATCGTCGCAATACAGGCGATGTTCTTTGGGTTTCTGATTCTACTCCTGATAGTGGACGAAGCTGACAATGCCTTTGCAGACGTTTACTCTGCAGCGGTGTCCGCGCAAAACATACTTTCAAAATTGAACCAAAAGTACCTGGTAATCGGTTTGACCGCGATAAGCACCCTGCTTGCTATGGTCATCTCGATCCAACAGTACGAAGTATTCCTGCTCCTGATTGGCGCGATATTTGTGCCACTTTTTGGCGTGGTGTTGACCGACTACTACATAGTAAAGAAACGAAAATACACGGAGCTGATGCTCTACCCGCGGGAGAACAAGCTAGGCATCGGGGCGCCTGCAATGATCGCCTGGGGCATTGGAGCTCTGATAAACTACATGATGTCACCATTGTCCCCGATTTACATTCCCGAGCTGCCGTCAATAGGCGCGACGATTCCTAGCCTTGCCGCGGCTTCGCTTATTTACGTTGTAATGGTGCGGCTGCAATCACTGAAAAAGGCAGTTGCTAGCGCAGAAAACTAACTAGCTGAAAAAGTGCAGTTATGCAACAACATCGAGTGACGTAGTTCTGGAAAGGATGAGCAATTTTGGCAGTGTCAAGTTAGAACTTGCGCGAGTAGAACAGGATGAAGATGGCGTCAATACTGGCCATTTCAACAAAATTGATTGCTAAATGGGTGGGGGACAATCAGACATGTTCTTCCCAAGCACTCGGCTTTATTCGTGAGGATCTGTATTCTTTTACTACAGACAAGAGATAAGAAGCGATACGGTGCCTCCTCAGACACATTTCAAAACAAAGACACCATAATTCACTTATATGACCTGTAGGGCATACTTGAGAGAGAGCAATGGGAAGCTGCGAAAGCTGCAACAAGTTGTCTTTGAGCCTGATAGAGTTCAATTCTGTGCTTCTCTGCACTGCCTGTTTTGACCGGGAGATTCAGAGGCTCTCTGCAACTATCATTGAACCTTGACGCCTTCCAGCGCATGCCAATTAGCACGCAACAAGATGATGGTTTAATTATTCAGAATTAGAAGCCGAGTTTTAACTTGGTCAATTACAGACTCGCGGCCTCCCTTGAATATTTGGCTAATCGATTACTGATGTACTCAGTTGC
>JANWHJ010000001.1 GCA_025450475.1 Nitrososphaera sp. | reverse complement strand
ATACCCCAAGCGGCATAATGTACTCCGGGTGTATTTCGCGGAGGACGAGCGCGGCCGCCTTGCGCTGGCGGTTCGCCAGGTGCTCGGCCACCGCAAGCCTGGCGGCGAAATATGCGCCCGCGATGGCAGGGTAGTGATCAAGCCCCCATGCGTCTTCATAGTCGACCTCGGTTGAGAGCTGGCCACTGCTTGTAAACCACGACTCAATCATCTCGAAGCTCCAGATGTCGTCCGGAATAAGGATGACAGAATAGTAATTTTCAAGGTGGGTATACTGCGTCACCTCAAACAGGTCTATAGTCGCGCTCGCCTTGTTCTCCCTTACTAGCATGCCTGAAATGATGTCGTCTGTCGCGGTAATGCTCCAACGAGTGGGCACCAACTTGCGGTTCTTTTTCAGCCCGAGCATCCCTATGCTTAGCACCCTGTGAATGCTGCTGGTCTCCACCCCGCGCTTGTAGAGTTCCACCACCGCCTCAGACGCTTTTAAGTCCTTGTCATAGTAGACGGCTTCAATCCTTTGATCAGCTGAGAGTGACGACGCCTTGAAAGTCTTTAATGGAGCTGAGGGTCCAAACGGCGCAGCATCGGCGTTAAGCCTGACCTCTGTTTCCAGCTCGACATCCGCGATCGGCTTTTTTTCAAAAGTCGCTTCGCTCTCTGCTGGCCGCGCAGACATGGCAAGCTCCTGCATGTTCTCCAGGTAGCGGCCGGAAGTGTCGTGAACGTTCATGCTGAACACCCCGCGCACAAGAGAGAGCCGGTAATTGGCTATTTCTTCAATGCTCTTGCCGGCCCATAGCTCTGTCCTGTCAAGAATCGTGGTGTCACCGTGCAAGGGAGGGATCATTGGACCCAACTTGACTTTCGGATAGCCGTAGCGGCCTACGAACACTGACGGCGGACTCGCACCGTTGATCGTGTCAAGGGTGAGCTTTGCAGAGTGGGTCTTAAGAAACTGTATCCAGTTCTGTTCAAGCCCTTTCCTTATGTCGGCTGGGGACGACAATGATCAGAATTGCGAGACGTAGCATTTATAGCATTAGCAGATCACCCATGACTTCATTATTGCCTCACAGTAGTGAAATGGATCCGGTTGACAAGGCAGTCCTTGCTTCCCTGTACGCAAGCGGGCTTGACCCTTCAGTCCCGGCCTACGACAGGCTAAAAGCACGGATTCCGCTGAGTCCGGAATTTTACAATGTCAGGCTTGACCACCTTGTCAAGATCGGCTTCATAGAAGAATCCGATTCAAGAAAGCTGACGTTTATCGGGCGTGACGCACTCAAGGTAGTGCTTGTTGGCGGAGTGTTTGACCTTATCCACCCCGGTCACATTCACACGCTAAAGGCTGCAAAGGCAGAAGGTGACGTCCTTGTTGTGATAGTTGCAAGGCAGTCAACCGCGCAAAAGATAAAGAAGGACAGGCGAATATATCATGACGAAAGCCAGCGCAAGGAGCTGGTTTCTTCGCTCAACTTTGTCGACCTTGTCCTGATCGGAAGGGAAGGCACGCTTTATGACAGTGTAGAATACGTCAAGCCAAACGTCATCGCGCTTGGCTACGACCAAGCTCATAGTGAAAAAGACGTGGCAGAGAACTGCAAAAAGCGCAACCTGAACGTGCATGTGATAAGACTATCGACGCCAATACCGGGATCAAAGAGCTCAAAGATAAAGGAAGAGCTTGGTGACACGATCTACGGGATCTGACCGAGCTGGACCTGAACCTTCACTCTATCGCCATTCTTGATGTCTGCCTCATGCTTAATGGACATCGGCGCAATGACTTCGAGCATATTATCGTCATAATGTGTGCGTTCTAGCACAAGCACGGCAGCATTGTCCACTGCGCCGTCGTTTATCACTGCGGGAAAGCACTTTACCCAGCCATAGGTGCGAGTGCCGTCGCTAAAGCCTTCAAGGAATATTGATGGATGCTTGCCAAGCTCGCGCCGGGCATTCATGAATATCTGGTTAGTGAGCCTGATGTTGAGCGTGCCAGGGTACGGCTCATACCCCAGTTTTTCCTTGAACTGCTTTCTATAGCCTTCGAGCGACATGTAGTAGGCGCCCTCGCCCATGCCGGATACCACCCTGCCTTCAAACTCGATTAAGGCAGGGGCCAACTCTAGCGCAGACCTGAGCGAAGAAAAGAGGCTCTGTATCTCGGAATAGCCTTTGTCTGTGACCCTAACTCCAAATTTCTGACCTTTCTTCATCCTTTCGATGTAGCCGGAATTTTCGAGATCGAGTAGGTGCTTCGATGCGGCCTGTTGCGACCTGTCGATGTGTTTGCCAAGCTCTGTAGTCGTGACTTCGACGAAATTGTGGCGAGCCCCCTTTGATAGGAGCTCCACTATGGTCAGTATATGTTGAAGCTTGATCTCGTGCATTATCGCTAGTTGCTTATCCCAATGTCGCCAAAGGTTCTGACCCGAATGTCTGCCGGCTTTTTCAGGTCACCCGTCCTGTGTCCAACGATGTACTCGATCCCGGCCCTGTCTGCTGCGTCTACTAACCTCTGGGTGACAATCCCGTCGATCACTAGCAGTTTACCCCCCTCGGCGCTGTCGAGCCTTTTGATGACTTCTGATACAGGCACTTTGAGAAGCTTGTTCATCGAGCCGTCAAGAAGTACTGCTTCGAGTGTCTCGTTTATCTGCGGGTAAACGTCGCGAACAGCAGTAAGTATTTCGGGTTTGTCCTCTGCAAGCACTTCCTTTGAAGGCTGTACCGGCGCTGGCTCGTGGTGCTGTAGTGGCTGCGCGCGATATTCTTCCCGCGGCTCGCGTTCCCGTTCCCTACGCGGGTGCCTTCTCTCGCGGTCACGATCTTGGTGAGCGTGAACAGGCTGGGCGGACTGCGGCTCTGCTATTGGAAGCGCATCCTTTAGAATTTCGGCAAGCTCGATCGGCGTGCATTCTTCGACTTCCCTTCCGGGTGGGGCCCGGAGGACTTTGTCCAGCTTCACAACTCCGTGCAGCTCCTTCAGGATAAGGTCACCTGCCCTGTCGCCGTCCAAGAATGCGACTACACGCTTACCGTCCGTGAGCTTTGTCACGGTCTCGTCAATACGCGCACCCTCTATTGCAATGGCGTTGTCAAACCCTGCCCTGAGCAGGTTTATAACATCAGCCCTCCCTTCCACCAGGATTATCCAGTCAGAATCGAAAACTCCTGTGCCACATGCCAGCTGAGCCTTGCCAAAGCTGGTGAGCTTCCCCGGCTTGCTTGCGTCGTAGACATCCTTTAGCATCTCTTCCCCTTCGCTTATAGTCTTGGTGGCCCAGTCCTGCACTATCTTTTTGGCGCGGTCTACAATGACCTTTTTCTTAATTGCGCGGATGTCGTCTATTCCCATCAGGTTGAACTTGGCCTGAAACGGCCCGACCTTGTCGATGCTCTCGATTGCTGCAGCAATTAGCGCAGCTGTAGAGATGTCGGTGCTCATTGGTATCAGAGCATCTCCCTTTGCCATGTTTCCCTTTGTGTCGACGTTTACTTCGATTCTTCCAACTTTCGATACTTTTTGCAGTTCGTTGAGATTCATCTCAGGCCCTAGGAGACCTTCGGTCTGTCCAAAAATAGCGCCAATGATGTCCGCCTTCTCAACCAAACCATCAACTTCAAATTTTAATTTGACGTGATATTTTACGATACCTGTGCTAGGCAATTTCTTTCATAACCTCGTAGTTTTGGTATGTGAAACAATTTTGTTTGCTTGAATATAAGTGCTTTGTGAACGGTGAGGTAATAGGTTAAGTGTAAAAGTATAGGTCCTTGCGGCTGCTTACCATGCCTGACAAGCGCGGCGCATATGTCACTAGGTCCTCCACATGTCTCACCTTGCCTTTGGTTATTCTGGCCAGGGACTTTTTGTAGGAGAGGTTTACTCTATGCCGGCGCGATTGGAGCTGCGATACAAGCCGGCTTGTGAGGTACTTGCCCGTCCTATCCATGTCTAAGAGCAGTATAATCTTTCTGCTAGGGGTTTCGTGGCTATCGAGAAAATCAGCTATCCCTTTAAAGTGATGGAAAACTGCAGGGCTGCCTGTAAACCCGACCCGGAAGAGCGCTTCTGCATCGCGCTTGCCCTCGACTACTACAACAGAGCCCTTCTCTGACTCTTCGTTGAGCATGCCGATAAAACTACGAAGCCGTTCGATGGTCTTGTCGTCATTGGCGTTGTATTGATAGCCCATCGGCCCAGCTAATATTTAGCGCTTGACAGATTTTAACATTTTGCCCTCACATGGAATAAATACGCTGAATGATGACACCAACTGTTGCGCAGGCTACTGGCCGTGCAGAATGTTGCATGCGAGACACTTGGCACTCTCGAGGATATGTTCAGGTCTGACGGGTTTGAAATCGAAAAGATTAGCGCGCAGATCGATCCCGTGCCTGTTACCACTAAGGGCTTTGACGCTGTCGTGATCCTCGGCGGACCGATGGCGGTCTACGACAACCTGCCGCATCTCATGCGCGAGCAGGACTTGATCAAAGACGCGATAAAGAACAACACCCCTCTCTTGGGCGTCTGCCTTGGTTCGCAGTTGATCGCCCAGGCCGCAGGCGGGCGCGTCTATAGGGGGAAAAAGAAAGAGATAGGTTGGTATTCCGTATATGTAACGCCCGCCAGCAGCAATGACATTTTCAGGGGCGTAATCGACAAGACGATCGGGGTATTCCAGTGGCATGGCGACACGTACGACCTGCCGACAAACGCGAAAATCCTCGCTTACTCAGATATATATCCGCAGGCCTTCAGGGTAGGCTCAGCAGTCGGCCTCCAGTTCCACCTTGAAGTCGACAGGCACCTAATAGAGTCATGGATGCACGCATACGGTGCCGAAGTAGATGCCGAAAAGATAAATCGAGAGAGCTTACTGCCATCGCAGTCTGACCTTGAAGGACTGTCTAAGAGGTGCAAGACGGTCTACAACAATTTTACAAAGGTCCTGAAGTGACTATGCTCTAATAATCTTGCTGCGTTTTTACCCATGCTGCTTCAACAAGTGAATGGCGATGCAATGCTCAATGCAAACGTATTCAGAGACACATTTTCCTTTCAGGATGGTAGTGCTTGGACAGTTGCACGTGCCTGCTCGTCACTTGTTGTCTACCGACGCGACCAATCCATAATTAGGGGTGGACAAGCGCAATAGCGTAATTCTACGAGTTTACAAATATCACATGATTCAATCTTGAGGTAACTATATAGGAAGCTGAAAATGCTTTTGTCTCAATATGGCCAATGAGAAGGTCCAAAAGATCTTTAGTGACGTTTATTCGACCAAAGAAAAAGTGATCACCGAAGAGCTCGCTAAACAGGTCTTGATTGAATACGGAGTTAAGGTGCCGAAGTACGCGCTCGCGAAAAGCGCGGAAGAGGCCGGCAGGCAGGCGCATGAGGTAGGCTACCCGCTCGTCGCAAAGATAGTGTCTCCGCAAATCCTCCACAAGACTGAGGTAAAAGGGGTCAAGGTCGGCCTTCAGAACGAGGGTGCGGTAAAAGAAGCGTTCAACGATATGCACGGCCGACTGAGCAAGCAGTACAGCGTAAAGGGCGTGTTGCTTGAAAAGATGGCCGCGCCGGGTGGAATCGAGCTGATCGTGGGGCTGCAGAACGACCCGCAGTTTGGGCCAGTCATTATGGCAGGGATCGGTGGTATCTACACAGAAATCTTCAAGGACGTGTCGTTCAGGGTGCTCCCGATAACAAAAGAGGACGCGGTTAGTATGATAAATGACCTGAAGGGGAACAAGATCCTGAAGGGGTTCCGGGGAATGGCGCCAGTCAACATGAACATGCTTGCAGAGGCGATCGTCGGCATCGGCAAGCTCGGGACCGAGATGGCGCCTTACTATGAAAGCATTGACTTTAACCCAGTAATATTCTATGAAAACGACTATGTTGTTGTTGACGCCAAGATCCTATTGCGCGAAAAACCGGACATGGAGATCATTTCAAAGGCCCAGCCCGATTCTGAATACATGGACCTGTTCTTTAACGCCAAGTCCATAGCGCTCATTGGTGCATCACCGGAAGTCGGCAAGGTCGGTAACTCTGTCCTAGAGAGCATGGTAAAGCATGATTACAAGGGCAAAGTCTACCCTGTGAACGCAAAGGGCTACCCGGAAATTATGGGGATTAAGGCGTACAAGAGCCTTGAAGACATTCCTGAAAATGTCGAGCTTGTAGTTGTGACTGTCGACCTGAAGTTCGTACCAGAGTTGTTAAAGTCCGCGGCAAAGAAAGGTATACATAATTTCGTCGTGATTTCCGGCGGAGGCAAGGAGCTCGGAGGCGATCGTGCTGCCATTGAGGCGCAGATCAAAGAATTGTCAAGGCAGCTGCGCATTAGGATCATCGGTCCCAACTGCATCGGAATGTTTAACGGAGATAACCGCCTCGACTGCGCGTTTCAAGGCCATGCGAGGATGATTCGGCCTAAGAAGGGCAATGTCGCTTTCCTCTCCCAGAGTGGAACTGTAGGGATCGCGTTTATGGAAAGCTCGGACTCATTTGGCATGAGCAAAATGATATCGTACGGCAACAGGTCCGACGTGGACGAAGCAGACATGATTTGGTACTTATCGGAAGACCCACAGACAAAGGTCGTCGGCCTTTATGTTGAAGGACTCGGCGACGGCCGTAAATTCATGAACACTGCAAAGAGGGTGATAAAGGAGCGTAGTAAGCCGATCGTAATATTCAAGAACGGTAGGTCGACAAGGGGAGCAAAACAGGCCGCTTCGCACACAGGATCGTTAGGTGGCTCGTACGGAGTGGTCAAAGGGGCGCTCGATCAAGCAGGTATCATATCGGTAGACAGCTATGAAGAGCTGACTGCGGCACTTAAGGCGCTCACCTGGCAGCCGGTGCCAAAGGGAGGCAGGGTTGCTATGGTCACTAACGGCGCGGGCCCAATAATTGCGGCAATAGATAACTTTGAGAGGCTTGGGCTTCAGGTGGCAGAGCTGACCGATCAGGGCAAGAAGACTCTCAAAGACCATTACCCACCAACATACGTAATCCAGAGCGGCAACCCGTGTGACATAACCGGTTCTGCAAATGCGGATGACTACAGGTTTGCAATACAGACGTTCATGGATGATCCCAACGTCGACATCGTTATGCCGTGGTTCGTCTTCCAGGACGACCCGCTGGAAGAATCGATCGTCGACGTGCTGGCATCTTTCCAGAAGCAAAGGAAAAAGCCAATTCTGATCGGTGCCATGGGCGGACCGTTCACAAAGAAAATATCCGAGCGAATCGAGGATGCAAACGTACCGGTTTATTTCTCCGTCACTGAATGGGTCACGGCGGCCGGAGTGATGGCAAAGTGGGCAAGTCTAACAGACAAGGCAGCAAAGTAGCCTTCTCCCCCTTTGGATTTAAATTAGCTATTACATCAGCTGTGCTGTTGCAGAATTCAGCAATCGAAACGCGCCGGGCATTTGGAATTCTCTTCATCTGCGTGTCGATAGCGGTCGGCGCCTCTTCCGTACTGAGCGAGATCGCTTACCTTTACGGCCTT